>JANYIU010000026.1 GCA_025361955.1 Holophagaceae bacterium | reverse complement strand
TCCACGAAGGAGCAGAACTCATCCGTGCCGACGGTCATGCTGCGGGGGATGCGGATGTTGACGCCGGGAAAGAGCAGTTCGAGGTTCAGGCTGGCGAGCAGCGAATGGGTGAAGGCCACCCCGCGGCCCTTACCCCCCATGGAACCCTCCGCCAATCTCAAGATGTTGTGCTCCTCCTTGTAGAAGGATTCCGTGAAGGGGATCACCTTGCCCTTGGATTTCAATTTCTGGATGAGATCCCCCATGTTGATGAGGAAGGCGCGCAGCTCCTCGGGGTCGGCGAAGTCCTCGGGCTTGACCCGGAGCACCACCTGGGAGACCTGCACCTCGCCTCGCGCCATGAGCCAGGCCGAGAAGTGGTTGCGGGAGGCGTGATAGACGATGGATTCCACGGGAACCGTCTGCAATTTCTCCTTCAGATCCTCCATGTTCACGGCCCTGGCGATCTCGGTGCCGGTCTGGTCCCGGAAGACGAAATCCCCAAAACCGAGATACTGGTAAAAGAAATTCGAGAGTTCGTTGCCCAGCGTGCAGGAGTTCTTGTTGATGAAACAGCTGTTCAGGGCCGTGGCCCAGGCTTCCTTGTCCGGATCCGAGGATTGCAGCAAGGTGGGCAGGTCAGGGTTCCACTCCTTGATGACCTGGATCAGCTTGATGCCTGCTTCCCGGTCCAGCACGCCGCCTTTCGGGAACTTGCGATCCGAGATGACGCAGAGGAGGTAGTCCTTGAACTGCTCGGCGAAGGCCAAGGCCTCTTCGTAGGAGGTGGCCAGGATCACTTTCGGCCGGACCCGCATGGGCAGCGCCCGGAACGTGCTGTCGATGTTGCGGTCCATGGCTAGCCGCTGGGTCTGTTTCATGATCTCGCCGTACAGGATCGGCAGGTACCGCGAGTAGTAGCGGACGCTGTCCTCCACCAACAGGATCACCCGGGTGAGGCCGATGGCCGTGTCGTTATAGACGTTGCTGCGATCCTCCATGAACTTGACCATCGCCATGAAGATCTCGGGATTTCCGTTCCAAACGAAGATGTGGTCGTAGTAGCGCAGGAATTCCTGGCGCCGCTGGTCCATGATCCCCACCTCCACGTTGTCGTTCAGGAGCAGGTAGATGGGGATGCGCGCATCGGCCTCCCGCAGGCGACGGGCCAGATCGAAGTGGCTTGCCTGGCCCAGACGGTTCATGACAATGATGAGATCGAAGTGTCGACTGCCAAGACTATTCAGGGCGTCTTCCCAGGTGCTGACATTGGTGACCCGGGGCGGGTTGCTCATGTTCAGCTGGGAGTAGCCATCGAAGAGTTTCTCGGTCAACAGCCCGTCCTGCTCCAGGGTGAAGGCATCAAAGGCCGGCGCCACCAGGAGAATCTCCCGGGCTCGGAGGGGCATGAGGTTGTGGAAGATCTCCTTGTCGGATTTGTATTTCCGAAAGATCTCTTTAATTTCGCCGATGACCATGGGAAGCCCTCGCTGGGTGTCATATTAGGGTGCTTGAAGGCCGCACGGATGTGAGGATAGGGGGAAGTGTAGGCCGTTTGCCCGGTCTGGGAAGATGTGTCTGGGCCGAAGAATGATGACCCAGGTGCCGATCCCATGTTCCCTGCTGGGAAATTGTTGCCTCAGTGCTTCTATCAAAGACCCGTGGAGAACGTTGCCCGGAGCCTCCTCGGCATGCATCTGCACCAAGGCCCCATTGTGCTGAAGATCACCGAGGTGGAGGCCTACGGTGGCCTCGAGGACAGCGCGAGTCACTGTCGTTCTGGCCGCACCGCCCGGAATGCGCCCATGTGGGCAGCCGGTGGCTGTGCTTACATCTACCTCTGCTATGGGAGGCATCACATGCTGAACCTCGTCACCGGTCAGGCGGGCGAAGGCTCAGCAGTGCTGATCCGGGCTTGCGAGCCCATGGCTGGCTTGGAGCTCATCCGGGAACGAAGAGGCGGCCTTGCCGGTCCTGCTCTGCTCACGGGCCCGGGGCGGGTGGCCCAGGCCCTGGCGTTGGACCGTTCCTACAATGGACAGCCGCTGTATGAGACAGGGGGATTGGAGCTTCGCGAGGGTGAACCACCGGCGGTGGTGCTCACGGGTCCGCGCATCGGTGTGCCCTATGCAGAGCCCATTCATCGGGCGCTGGCGCTCCGGTTCGCGGTGGCTGGATCGGCTTGGGTGGCGGAGCGCAAGCGTCTGAGCCGTGGTTGATTCCGTCACGTTCCTTGCTTTCGACGGCTCGATCGTTTGCGCTTGCAGGGGATCGCATCAGCAGTGAGATACTTACGAATCGAGAATGCTGAATTCAAGGTTGGACAGGGGGATCCATGGCCGATGGCTTCAAAAAGCCCATGATCAAAAAACGATTCCCCTGGGGTTGGCTGGCGCTGGGAGTGTTGGGGGTCGGAGCGGGCGTCGCGATTTATGGCTACAAGCATGCCCCGCTGAGCCTCGCTGTCAGTCACCCGGTGCGCTACAAGGCGGGCGACCACAATCCGGTCCTGACCGCCAGCGGGTATCTGGTGGCACGCCATCGGGCCACTGTGAGCGCCAAGGTGCCGGGCCGCGTGGCATGGTTGGGCGTGGAGGAAGGAAGCCATGTCACCAAGGGCCAGATCATCGCCCGTCTTGAGGATGCGGATACTAAGGCTGAGCGGGAGCGGATGGCGGTGAACCTCCAGCAAGCGGAAATGGACCTGGCGCGCGGCGAGGCTCTGGCCAAGGAGGGCATCCTGGACCGGGCCAGCCTGGATCGCCTGCGCACTGGCGTGGTGACCTACAGGGCGCAGGTGCGCTACCAGGACGCCGTTCTGGAGAATATGGTCCTGCGCGCCCCTTTCACCGGCACGGTGACGCAGAAACTTTCGGAGGTGGGCGAGACCGTGAGCCCCGGCAGCGCGGGGGGCGCCAACGCCATAAATGCCGTGGCGATCCTGGCCGACTTCGACAGCCTGGAGCTTGAGGTGGAAGTGAACGAGACCGGCATCGTGAAACTGAAGAAAGGCATGCCCGCGGAGATCCGGGTGGATGCTCTGGAAGCGGAACCTGGAGCCAAACCGCTCCGGGGCGAGTTGCGGGAGATCTACCCCACCTCCAACCGCCAGAAGGCCGTGGTGGTGGTGCGCGTGGCCATGCTGGACAAGCACTCCAGTCTTGTCCCCGAAATGGGGGCCAAGGTTACCTTCCAGGGGGAGCCGTTCAAGGAGGACGCGCTCTTCATCGGCCGTGAGCAGGTGGTGCGCCGTCAGGGGAAACCCTTCGTCTGGACCCTCAAGGAGGGGAAAGCCGCACTCATGCCGGTGGAACTGGGAGTGGAGAACCCCGTGGGCTACCAGGTAAAGGGCATCCCCGCTGATCTCCAGATCCTGGTGGTGCCCCAGGAGGTGAAACTGGACGAGGGCAGGCGGGTCCAAGCCAAGGAGCAGTGACCATGTCCAACAGCGGCAACGACGGCAACGCCGGTAGCAATGGCGGCAATGGCGGTGGCAATGGCGGCAATGGCGAACCCATCATCCGCCTCCGCGATCTGGCCAAGAGCTACTACCGAGGCTCCCTGGAAATCCCGGTTTTGACCGGCATTGATCTGGACATCCCGAGGGGCGGTTACTACGCCCTCATGGGTCCCAGCGGATCAGGCAAGACCACGCTCCTCAACCTGCTGGCTGGCATCGATCGGCCCACGGGCGGTGAGCTGGAGGTCTGCGGCTACCGCCTCAACGACTTCGATGACAACGAGCTGGCCTCATGGCGCGCTACCAACGTGGGCTTCATCTTCCAGAACTACAACCTGATTCCGGTGCTGAACGCCTACGAAAATATCGAGCTGCCCCTGCTCCTCACGGAACTCTCCCGCGCGCAGAGGCGCGAGCGTGTGCTGGAAGCCCTCCAGCTGGTAAACCTCACGGAACAAATGCAGCACTTTCCGCGGCAGCTCTCCGGCGGGCAGGAGCAGCGCGTGGCCATCGCCCGAGCCATCGTCCACGATCCCGATCTCATCGTGGCTGACGAGCCCACCGGAGCGCTGGACGCCAAGAACGCCGAGGAGGCCCTGAACCTCATTCAGCACCTCAACGAGGAACTGGGCAAGACCATCGTGATGGTCACCCACGATCCCAAGGCCGCGCGTCACGCCCACATCCAGATTCATCTGGAGAAGGGCGTCCTGGACCGCACGGTGGAGGTGCACGAGCTGCCTCCCCGGGAACCCCTCCTCGGCGGGCGCGTGCCCCATTGAAGTACGCGAGTCTGGTCTTCCGCTCCCTCTTCCGCCACCGCTTGCGGACGCTGCTGACGCTGTCTTTTCTCGCCCTATCGGTCTTCCTCGTGGCGCTGATGCAGGGCTTCCTGGGAACCCTGGACGCCCTCACCACCAGCAGTGCCAGTGGCTCCCGCCTGGTGGTGCAGGACAAGGCTTCATTCACCAACGTGATCCCCGAGAGCTACGGCAATTTCCTGCGCGCCCAGCCCGAGATCGAAGCCGTGACCCAGTTCCAGTGGTTCGGGGGCGAGTACAAGGATCCCAAGAACTTCTTCGCCAACTTCGCGGTGCAAAAGGATACCTACCTGCAGGTCTACCGGGAGGAGGCTGGCGTGGATCTGCTGCCGCCGGAAGGCGTGCGCGACTTCCTGCAGGATGGCAACGGCTGCATCGTCGGCAAGTCCCTGGCGGACAAGTACGGGTGGAAGGTGGGGGACGTGGTGCCCCTGCGCAGCCCCATCTTCAATCTGTCCGTGCGGCTGAACGTGCGGGCCATCTTCCAGGGCAAGCGCCAGTCCGATGAGCAGGCGCTGGTCTTCGGCCTCAAGCAGATCCAGGAAGCGGTGCCCTGGATGAAGGGTCGGGTGGGCTCTTTCGTCGTGCGGGTCAAGAGCTCCCAGGACATTCCAAAGCTTTGCGAGCGCATCGATCGCAACTTCGCCAACGCTTCCCCCGAAACGCTTTCCATGAGCGAGAATGCCTTCAACCTCAACATGATGAAGATGTTCGGTGACTTCGGGACCATGCTGCATTCCATCACCAGCGCGGTCCTGGTGGCGATCCTCCTGGTCACTGCCAGCACCATGGCCATGACCATCCGCGAACGGTCCACCCAGATCGCCGTGCTGCGCGCCCTGGGGTTCACCGCGGGCAAGGTGATGGGTTTGCTGTTGGCGGAAGGCCTCTTGCTGGCCCTCATGGGCGGTCTGCTTGGCCTAGGCCTCGCTGTGCTGGCGGCGAAGGTGACCGCCGGTCTTGCGAGTGCCATCCTGCCCTGGATGGCGGATTTCTACATCCCCCCAGACACCTTGCTGCTATGCCTCGTGGGCACCCTGGCCATGGGTCTCCTTTCCACCTTCGTCCCCGCCTATCAGGCCACCCGCAAGCCCATCGTTGAAGCATTGAGGGCCTTGTGATGCTGCAATTCTTCTTTATTCTCTTTGCTCCCTACCTCGCCTGGCTCGTGTGGGCGGCCTTCCGTTATCCCGTGCCGCTCAGCTACAACTGGCGTTCTCTCTGGCAGCGCTGGGTGGGCACCCTTGCCACCATGGGCGCCGTGGCCATCGTGGTGATGATCTTCGTGGTGGTGCGCTCCATGGCCACTGGGGTCGCCAAGACCTACGTGAAAAGTGGACGGGAGGACCAGGTGATCGTACTGCGCCCAAACGCCCGGGTTGAACTGATGAGCGTGGTGATGCGCGACCAGGCGCGGCTGATCTCCACCCATCCCCTGATTGCCCGGGATGAGTTGGGACCCCTGGTGACTGCGGACGTGGTGGTCACCAAGCAGGTGCCCTTGGCGGATGGGACGGGTAGCATGTCCGTGAGCGTGCGCGGCACGACGCCCACGGGCATCCGCATGCGCAGCCAAGTGAAGCTGGTGCAGGGCCGCTGGTTCCTGCCCAACCTCAGCGAGGTGGTGGTACCCCGGCGCCTGCTGGGCAAATATGTGGGTCTGGGGCTGGGACACAGTTTCGCTATGGCCTCCCGCCGCTGGACTGTGGTGGGTGTCTTCGACGGTGCTGGCAGCGCCTTCGATTCTGAGCTCTGGATCGATGCCGACGATCTGGTGCAGGCCTTCCACCGCTGGAACGCCTTCTCCAGCGTGCTGGTCCGTCTGCGCCAGAGCGAGAACGCCCAGGCCTTCATCGCGGACATGGAGCGGGATGTGCGGCTCAGGCTGGAGGCCAAGACTGAACCCCAGTATTTCGCGGAAATGGGCGATGCGGGGAAGCCCATGCAGATCCTCGGCCAGATCATCACGGTGATTCTCACGGTGGGCGCGATCTTCGCAGCCATGAACACGATGTATTCCGCCATCGCAGGTCGCACCTCGGAAATCGGGACCCTGCGGGCCATCGGCTACCGGCGCCGGGAGATTTTGGCCAGCTTCCAGTGGGAGGCCATCCTCCTGACCCTGCTGGGGGGCGTCCTGGGTTGCGCCTGCGCCTTCTTCTTCAACGGCATGCAAACCGGCGCCACCAGCATGATGACCTTCTCTGATGTGGGCTACGCCTTTGCCGTCACCCCAGCATTGGTGGGCCAAGGCCTCGCCTTCAGCCTGGTCATGGGCATCCTGGGGGGGTTCTTTCCGGCATGGAAGGCGAGTCGGATGCCGATTGTCGAAGCCATGAGAGGAATATAATGGACCGCGAACTGCTCAAGGGGAGCACGCCGCTTCTGCTGCTGTCGCTGCTGCTGGACGGCCCCATGTACGGGTACCAGATCATCATGACGGTGCAGGAGAGGACCCAAGGCCTGTACACCATGAAGGAAGGTGCGCTCTATCCAGCGCTGCGCAAGCTCGAAGCCGCGGGTTTCATCCATTCCTACTGGCAGACCCAGCCGAACGGGCGGGAGCGGCGGTATTGCACCCTGCTGCCCGCAGGGGAGGCGTTCCTGGCCACGAAGCGGGCGGAATGGAGCCGGTTCGTCGCGATGGTGGACGGCTTCCTGAAGCCGGAGGCGTGATCAACCCCATGGAGCAGGAATGGCCCTTGAGTTCCTCGGCGATCAGCGCTACACTCCTTCCCTTGAATGTGAACAAGCCGTGTGCCGATGAAGGCATCCGGTCGGTTCCTGGAGGTGCCCATGAAACTCAAGATCCATCCTGTGTTGCACGACGTGATCGTCCACTGCCAGTGCGGCAATGAATTTCCGACCCGCTCCACCAAGAAGGAGCTGCGCGTTGAAGTTTGCGGCGCCTGCCATGTTTTCTACACGGGCAAGCAGCGCGAGATGACGGTCGCCGGCCGTGTCGAGAAGTTCCAGAAGAAGTACGCGAAGAAGGTCGAAGCCGCTCCTGCGGTCGCTGTTGAGGCCGCTCCCGCTCCTGCCGTCGAAGCCCAGTAGCTGTTCCGCTCCAAAGGACGGGCCGATTCGTCGGCCCGTCCTTTTATTTGTGCCGCAGCAGATTCTTCCATTCTCGGTGATGCATGCTTGACCGGCTTGAAGCCCTTGATGCCAAGTTCCAGGAAGTGGAGGCGCAGCTCCAGGAGCCGGCCATCGCGAGCGATCCCAAGAAACTCCGGGAACTCTCAAAACTCCGGTCTGAGCTGGAGCCCGTGGTAGTGGCCTGGGCTCAGCAGCGCATCTTCATGAAGCAGCTGGAGGAGGCGGCCGGCCTGCTGGCGGACAAGTCCATGGACCCGGAACTGCGGGAGATGGCGGCAGCGGAGCTCCCAGACCTCAAGCGATCCATCGAGGTTTGCGAGGCGGAAATCAAGCGCCTGCTCGTTACCAAGGATCCAAAAGACGCGCGCAATGTGATCCTGGAGGTCCGCGCCGGGACTGGGGGCGAGGAAGCGGCCCTGTTCGCGGCGGAAATCTTTCGCATGTACGTGCGCTTTGCGGAGCGGCGCGGTTTCAAGGTGAGCGTCCTGGACCAGAGCGAAGCGGGCATGGGGGGACTCAAGGAAGTGGTGGCGGAGATCCAGGGCGAAGGGGCCTACTCGGTCTTCCGTTTCGAGTCCGGCGTCCATCGCGTCCAGCGCGTACCCAAGACCGAAGCTCAGGGTCGCATCCACACCTCCGCCTGCACCGTGGCAGTCATGCCCGAAGCGGATGAGGTGGATATCCAGATCAACCCGAACGACTTGCGCATCGACACCTTCTGCTCCGGCGGCAAGGGCGGGCAGAGCGTCAACACCACCTATTCCGCGGTCCGCCTCACCCACCTGCCCACCAACACCGTGGTGCAGTGCCAGGATGAGCGCAGCCAGATCAAGAACATGGCCAGGGCCATGACGGTGCTCCGCAGCCGCCTGCTGGAGAAGGCTCAGTCGGAAGCGGATGCGATCGAGTCGGCCATGCGGAAAGCCCAGGTGGGGAGCGGGGATCGTAGTGAGAAGATCCGCACCTACAACTTCCCCCAGAATCGCGTGACCGATCACCGCGTGAACGTCACCATCCATCAGCTGGATCGGTTTATGGAAGGCGAGATCGAAGCTGTCCTTGAGCCCCTGCGGTCGGCCTATGAGGCGGAGCGGTTGCAGAACCTGCAGGGCTGAGCTGGGAGCTCCGTTGGCTTTGAGCAATCACAATCCTAGGATCCTCAAGGCTGCTGGTTTCCGCCTTTGCCGAATGCCCTGCCATTGATGAGCGGACAGTGCCAGGTTGCCCAGATCGTCCACGGCAATCCCTTCTTCCCTGAGCCTCTGGATCTGGACCATTGCTCCCCACCAGCGGCCCTTACTGGGGACATAGCCCTGGGCGTTCACCACCCGATGCCAGGGCAGATCCGTGGCTTCGGGCAGACCCTTGAGGATCATGCCGATCTGCCGAGGGCGCCTGGGGAAGCCAGCCATGGCAGCGATCTGCCCGTAGGTCGCGACCTGGCCATGGGGAATCTTCCGGATCAGGCGCAGCACCGCCATGCGGAAGGCCAGGTCGGCCATCAGACCTGCCGAAATTCGGGCTTCAAGGCGATGGGCATGCGCGAGCTGAAGCCGCCTTCGTAGCTGTGCCAATGCTCCAGCATCTCCTCTGGATAGGCCCAGCACCAGTAGCCGTCCCCGGAATCGAAATCGACGAGCCAGAGGCCTTTCACCTCGGCTCCAAGCTCGCGGATGGCTTCCGCCCAGCTTTCCACTAAGGCCTGGAGCCTGTCGCGCAGTTCTTCGGTGCGGCTCTCGTCCTCCTGTTCGTCCGATTCCTGGAGTTCCTCCGCGAGGCTGGCGGCGAGTTCAAACACCGGTTTCGTGAGGTCCTTGACCTTCGGCATTAAATCGAGAGCCTCTTGCAATTCGAAAACTCGGCCCATGAACGCCTCCCGGTACTCCATGATAAGCCGATGCACCGCCTTTCCCGATCATCCTTAGAAAGTGTCCCCCCCCGGACCCTGAAGCCGCTTTTGGTCATCGCCGGGGAGGCCTCGGGGGATCTGCATGGGGGGGCAATCCTCAAGGCCCTCAAGGCCCGCAATCCCTCCCTGCGGGTGATTGGCATCGGTGGGGCGGGCATGTCGCCCTACCTGGACCGCAAGCTGGCGGATGTCCGCGATCTGGGCGTGGTCGGCTTCCTGGAAGTCGTGAAACATCTTCCGACCCTGCTGCGTTTAAAGAAAGAGATCCTGCGGGTGGCGCAGGCGGAAGCCATCGGCGCTGCCCTCTTCATCGATTACCCCGGCTTCAATCTCCAGCTGGCCAAGGCGTTCAGAAAGACGATGCCGGGGGTGCGACTCCACCAGTATGTGTGTCCGCAGGTCTGGGCCTGGAAAGCAGGGCGCATCCCGGTGCTGGGTCGGATCCTGGACACACTCTATTGTCTGTTCGATTTTGAACCGGCCTTGTTCGCGGGGCTTCCCGTGGAAGCCCTTTGGATCGGTCATCCGCTGGTGGAGCTGGTGCAGCCGGAGGTGGATCGCGAGACCTTCTTCCGCGAGACCGGGCTGGATCCAAGTCGGCCCCTGGTGGCCCTGCTGCCCGGAAGCCGCCGGGGCGAAATCCAGGGCTTGTTGCCGCCCATGGTTCAGTTGGTGAAGGCCTGGAGCCGGGAGCCTGCGAAGCAAGAGATTCAATGGGCGCTGGCCGTGGCGCCCACGGTGTCGTTCGAGGATGTGCAAGGGCGACTGGAAGGGGCATCGATCACGCTGGTCAAGGACCGGGGTTACGCCCTCTGCGGCTATGCCAGCGCCGCCCTGATTTGCTCCGGGACCGCCACGCTCGAAGCCGCTCTGCTGGGGACACCCTTCGCCATTCTGTACAAACTCAACCCGTTCACGTATCAAATGGCCAAGCGGCTGGTGAAGGTGCCCCACTTTGGTCTGGCCAATGTGGTGGCCGGTCGGAAGGTGGTTCCGGAGTTGCTGCAGCATGAAGTCAATCCCGAGCGGCTGGGGCTCGAACTGGAGAAGTTGCTGAATGAAGAGACGGCAGCCCGCATGAAGCGTGACCTTCTGGAGATCCGGGGCCACCTCGGCAGACCCGGCGCCGCGGCTCGGGTGGCGGAGCATTTGCTGCAGTCCATGGAGTAAACCAACAGGTCGCGCCGGCCGTGCGGGCAGGGTCAGTCCTGGTAGGTGGCGATCACGCGATCCCAATGCCCCTGGGTCTTTAAAATCAATTCCGCCACGGGTCGCAGGACCCCTCGCCCCCCTTCTAAAGGGATGATCCAATGACAGGCCTGCTGGACTTCCGCCATCGCATCCCGGGGGCAGCAAGCCAGACCTACGCGGCGGAGCAAGGGCAAATCCGGCAAGTCGTCGCCCAAGTGGGCCACCTGCTCGGGTCCTAGCCCATACTTCAGGCACAATTCGTCCAGGATGGGTTTCTTGTCGAGCCGGCCCGCGAAGCAGTCCTCGATGCCGAGCTGCTTGGCGCGGGCCCAGGTGGCCGGTGAATCCAGACCCGAGATGAAGGCTACGGGAATGCCGAACCGCTGCAGCCACTTGATGGCGGCGCCATCCCGGACGTGGAAGCTCTTGCCATGGCTCTCGCCAGCTCCGTAGTGCAATTCGCCCGTGGTCAGCACCCCGTCGATGTCGGTGCAGACAAGGCGGATGGACCGGGCGCGTTCCTCCAGGGTCGTCATGGAACCTCCGGATGCAGTGTACCTGCGCAATAGGGGTTGACAGAATTCACAACAATATTACCGTTTGGTTGAGGAGTTGATATGAAACCGGTGCTCAGTGATGCCATGATCGAGGAAATCAGTGGCTTGTTTGCCGCCCTAGGTGATGCCTCCCGTTTGAAGATCCTGCGAACCCTGCAAAATGCGAAGAACCCCCTTTCCCAGGGCTCTGTGGCGGAGTCCGCCGGGCTGAGTCAGGCCAATGCCAGCAAGCATCTGGCTTCCCTCGTGCGGGTAGGGCTCGTGCTTCGGGAACCCGATGGGAACACGGTCTATTTCCGCCCGGTCATGCCCCTCGTGGCTGACATCTGCAACATTGTCTGCGGCCACGTCAGCGAGCGCGCCAAGACAACCTACCAGGCCCTGAAATAGACGCAGCCTGAGCCAGAGTCCTGCTCCAGGGACCCAGCCGATCCCAGTCCTCCCTCTACCCTTGGTATATTGAATGGGATCAGGGGGCCGCAGCTGGGCGGTCGTTCTGCTTTTACCGGGACTCCGATGCCGCTGATCCGCCGCCTGTTCGTTGAGAAGAAGCCTGCCTTTGCCGTGGAAGCCCGGCACCTGCTGCACGACCTGCGGGAGAACCTGGGAGTGTCGCGCCTGGAGGGGCTGCGGCTGGTGGTGCGCTACGACGTGGAAGGGCTGGGGGAGACCGAGTTCAAAGCGGCCCGCTGGACCGTTTTTGCCGAACCCCCTCTGGACGAGGTTTACGACGAAGTTCTACCCTTGCATCCCGGCGAAGGAGCCCTGGCGGTGGAGTACCTGCCGGGCCAGTACGACCAGCGGGCGGATTCCGCGGCTCAGTGCCTCCAACTGCTTTCGCATGGCGCCCGCCCGACGGTGGCCACGGCTAGGGTGTATGTATTGAAGGGGGCCTGTTCTGAGGATGACTTCGGCCGCATCCGGGCCTATCTCGTCAACCCCGTGGACAGCCGGGAAGCGACGGCCGCTAAACCCGAGACCCTCAATCCCACGGCTCCACCTCCAGACGACGTGGAAGTGCTGCAGGGTTTTACCGCTATGGACGCGACTGGATTGCAGCAGCTTCTGGACAAGATGGGCTTGGCCATGACGGTCGCCGATCTCCTGCACACCCAGGCCCACTTCCGCGACGAGGAGCGACGGGAGCCCACGGAGACGGAGCTGCGGCTCTTGGACACCTACTGGTCTGATCACTGCCGCCACACCACCTTCCTCACCAAGCTGGAGGCGGTGACCATCGAAGACGGTCCGTTCTCGGCGCCCATCATCAGAGCCTTTCTGCACTACCGCGCGCTCCGTCAGCAGGTCTTTGGGGCGCGTGTGGCCGAGTACCCCGAGTGCCTCATGGACATCGCCCTGATGCCCATGCGGGCCCTGCGCCAGAGGGGGAAACTGGAAGACCAGGAGCTCTCCAGCGAGATCAACGCCTGCTCCATCGTGGTAAACATCGAGGTGAGCCAGACCAGCGGGGTCGTGGAGACGCTGGAGCCCGGCTCGGCCGGGGACCAGCGTGGGGGGTCCGTGGGGGGACATCGCGAGCAGAGCGAGCAGGCGGTCCCCCCCGGAGAGCCTCAGGAATGGCTGCTGATGTTCAAGAACGAGACCCACAACCATCCCACGGAGATTGAGCCCTACGGGGGTGCGGCCACCTGCCTGGGCGGCGCGATCCGCGATCCCTTGAGCGGTCGCGCCTACGTCTATCAGTCGATGCGCGTGACGGGCAGCGGGGATCCGCGTGTACCCGTGAATGCAACGATTCCCGGCAAGCTGCCCCAGCGCAAAATCACTCAAGAAGCGGCTCACGGCTTCGCCGGCTACGGCAATCAGATCGGCCTCACCACGGGGCAGGTGCAGGAGTACTACGATCCCGGCTACGTGGCCAAACGCATGGAGATCGGGGCGGTGGTGGGCGCGGTACCCCGCGCCCAGGTGCGCCGGGAAGAACCGGTGCCCGGCGACGTGATCGTGCTGGTGGGCGGGCGCACCGGCCGCGACGGCATCGGCGGCGCGACCGGGAGTTCGAAGGCCCACACGGAGCAGAGCATCATCAAGTGCGGCGCCGAGGTGCAGAAGGGGGACCCGCCCATGGAGCGCAAGCTCCAGCGCCTCTTCCGCCGTCCCGAAACCTGCCGGCTCATCAAGAAATGCAACGACTTCGGTGCAGGCGGCGTCAGCGTCGCCATCGGGGAACTGGCCGATGGCATCATCATCAACCTCGATGCGGTGCCCAAGAAATACGAGGGTTTGAACGGCACTGAACTGGCCATCGCCGAGAGTCAGGAACGCATGGCTTTGGTGGTGGCGCCGGGCGATGTGGAGGCTCTGCTTAAGCTTGCCAACGAGGAAAATCTGGAAGCCACGGTGGTGGCTGAAGTGACAGTGGAACCGCGCCTGCGCATGCTTTGGCGAGGCCAGACCATCGCCGATCTGGCGCGGAAGTTCCTCGACAGCAACGGCGCCCTGCAGGCCACAAAGGCCCGCATCACCGCGCCCAAGGAGAAGGGGTCGCCCTTCACGAGCGAAGCTGTTCCCGTCGGCACGCAGGGAGACCGCTGGCTCAGCGCCCTGGGCGAGCTGAACACGTGTTCCCAGCGAGGGCTCAACGAGAAATTCGACTGCACCATCGGGGCCGCCTCGGTGCTCCTGCCTTACGGGGGCAAGCAGCGCCGCACCCCCTCTGAATGCATGGTGGCCAAGTTGCCGGTGGCGAGCGGTGAGACCCGATCCGCCAGCGCCATGAGCCATGGTTTCCTCCCCCAGGTATCGCGCTGGAGCCCCTTCCACGGAGCGGTATGGGCCCATGTCCAGGCTGCGGCCAAGCTGGCGGCCGTGGGCGCGGATCATCGCGGTTTGCGTTTCACCCTGCAGGAGTACTTCGGCAAGCCCATGCAGGAGCCTGCCCGGTGGGGCGCTCCCCTCGCCGCGCTGCTAGGTGCGCTCCATGCGGAGATGGCCATGGGAACCGCGGCCATCGGTGGCAAGGACAGCATGTCCGGGTCCTTCCAGGCTATCGATGTGCCGCCAACTCTCGTGGCCTTCGCCGTGGCCATGGTGAAGGCGGACGAAGTGCTTTCTTCCGAGCTGAAGGGCCCCGGCCACGATCTGGTGCTGCTCGAACTCCCGCGCACCGCGGAGGAGCTGCCGGACTGGGAGGCCCTTGATCTCCTCTATGGTCGGGTGGGGCAACTCGTTCGCGAAGGCAGAGTCCTGGCCGTGCGGACCGTGGGCATGGAGGGCCTCGCAGCAGCCCTCTCCATCATGGCCTTCGGCAATGCCATTGGCTTCCAGCTGGATGAGGAACTGCCCGCTAGTGACTGGTTTAGCCCAAGGCCGGGTTCCTTCGTCCTGGAGCTTCCCGAAAGGGCCCGCCCTGAGGAAATCTTTCAGGATCTCGACTGGACCCTGCTGGGCAGCACGATCGCCGAACCCGAGTTCCGCATCGGCGAAACGACACTGGCGCTGGCCAAGGCCCAGGCGGCCTGGGAGGCGCCCCTGGAGCCCGTCTTCCCCACCAAGGCGGTGGATGCGGACCCGGCACCCGCACTGCCAGCCTTCGCGCCCGTCGTTGCGAAGGAGCGCAAGGCGCCTTCCCTCAAGGTGGCGAAACCTCGCGTACTGCTTACCGTCTTCCCCGGCACCAATTGCGAGTACGACACCGCCAGCGCCTTCGAGCGGGCGGGCGCCAGCACGGAGACCTTCGTCTTCCGCAATCTGGATGCCCAGGCCGTGGAAGAAAGTTTGGCAGCCATGGCCCAAGCCATCGCGCGGGCCCAGATCGTCGTGATCCCCGGTGGCTTCAGTGCGGGCGATGAACCCGAAGGTTCGGGAAAATTCATCGCCGCCGCGTACCGCAATACCCGCGTGAAGGACGCTGTGCACGAACTGCTGCGCCACCGGGACGGCCTCATGCTGGGCATCTGCAATGGTTTTCAGGCCCTCATCAAGCTCGGGTTGGTGCCCTATGGTGCGATCCGCGAGCAGGATCCCGGCAGTCCGACCCTCACCTTCAACAACCTTCGCTACATGAGCCGGGTGGCCTGGACGCGCGTGGTCTCCAATACCTCGCCCTGGCTCGCGCGCCTCACCCCTGGTGCTACCCACGTCGTGGCCATCGCCCATGGGGAGGGCCGCATCGTGGGTCCCGATGCCCTGCTGCGGGACCTCCTGGCCAAGGGGCAGGTGGCGACCCAGTACGTGAACGAGGCGGGTCAGCCTTCCCTGGATATCGAGTTCAATCCCAATGGCAGCTCCTTCGCCATTGAGGGCCTCAGCAGCCCCGATGGGCGTATCCTGGGCAAGATGGCGCACGCCGAACGCTACACCCCCCACGTTTGGAAGAATGTCCCCGGCGAGAAGGACATGCAACTCTTCCAGGCGGGGGTGGATTACTTCAGGTAGCTACCATGTTCGTCGC
>JANYIU010000004.1 GCA_025361955.1 Holophagaceae bacterium | reverse complement strand
GAAGCCAGCGAATGATCGAAGGCGGGTTTCTGGCGCAGGATCAGGTCACTCTGGCCGGCTTCCGTGGAAAAGAATCCCCCCGCAGCGGAATCTTCGAACCGCTCCCTCATGATCTCCACCAGTTGTTCCGCCCAGCGGAGCCAATGGGATTCGAACGTGGTCTCGTAAAGATCCACCAAGCCAAGAGCCACCGCCGCGTAGTCCTCCAGGAAGCCTGGCGTATGAGCCCGGCCCTGCCTCCACGTCCTCAGCAGAACCCCGTCCTTGAACAAGTCCTTTCGCAGAAACGCGGCACATGCAAGGGCAGCCTCACGGTAGCGCGCATCCTTCAAGACCTGATGGCCGCGCGCCATGGCCGAGAGGGCCAGGCCATTCCAGGAGGTCAGTACTTTGTCATCCTTGTGCGGATGCACGCGTTGTTCTCGAGCTTCCCACATCCGCTGCCGAAGTGATTCCAGCTTCGTTGTCATGGCTTCCGGTGCAAGCCGGTAACTCTCTGCTAGATTCTCCGGCGCGCTGAACCGGTGCAGAACGCTCTTCCCCGCCTCGGTGTGCCCAGCTGCCTGGATACCGAAGGCCGCGCAGAAGAGCCCGCCATCGTCATCTCCCAGGATCGCGCAGACCTCTGCGGGGCGAAAAGTATAGAAGCGGCCTTCCTCGCCTTCGCTATCGGCATCCTCGCTGGAATAAAAACCGCCGCCCTCGTCCTGCATATCCCTCAGCAAGTAGTCGAGGGTCAACCTGGCAACCCGAGCATAACGTTCCTCCCCGGTGGCCAGGAAGGCGGTGAGATAGGTGTTGGCCAGTTCCGCGTTGTCGTAGAGCATCTTCTCGAAGTGGGGTAGCAACCAATGCGCGTCCACACTGTAACGAGCGAAGCCACCGCCGAGGTGATCGAAGATGCCTCCCGCCGCCATGGCATCCAGCGTGCGGAACGCCATAGGCTGATCGTGCTTACTCCCCCGACGCAGAATCAACTCCACGGCCTGGAAGGGGGGAAACTTGGGCGCCGGACCGAACCCGCCCCATTCTGGATCGAAGCTCTGCTGCAGCTGATCCAGCACCTCGTCGAAGACTCGCTCGGCAGGCAGCGCTGCGCCCGGTTCAAGCCTGGCCTGGACCTGCAGGGCCTCGGCCAGATGGCTGGCATCCTCCACCACCGCTGACCTCTTGTCCCGCCAGGCCTCCGCGATGCTGCTCAGGAGCTGGATGAAGCCGGGAAAGCCGAACCGGGACTCCCGCGGAAAGTAGGTTCCACCATAGAAAGGTTTGAGCTCAGGCGTCAGCCAGACGCTCATGGGCCAGCCCCCGCGCCCGGCGATGGCCTGAACCGCGCCCATGTAGAGATCGTCGAGATCCGGCCGCTCCTCCCGGTCGACCTTGATGGCCACGAAGTTCCGATTCAACAGGACTGCCACCTCCGGGTTCTCGAAACTCTCGCGCTCCATGACATGGCACCAATGACAGGCCGAGTAGCCCACGCTCAGGAAAATGGGTTTGTCCTCCGCCCGCGCCTTGCGGAGGGCTTCCTCGCCCCAGGGATACCAGTCCACGGGATTGTGGGCGTGCTGCAGAAGGTACGGGCTGGTAGACAGGGACAAATGGTTGGAGGGGGTCATTCTTGACTCCTTTTATCAACTTATCTTATCGCCAGATTCCTTAAATAGGGCATTGTGAAAAAGAGCGTGGGTCCCCAAATATTTCTAGCTTTGTCCTTTGCCCGCTGAGGCTGCCCTACCCGGAATCCTGAACGTGGTTCCCGCGGGCGCAGACCGCTAGAATGGAGGATTGCCCCTGCGGGCCCTGGAGTTCCATGTTTGAATCCCTGACCGAGAAGCTGAGCAAGGCCATGAAATCCCTCCGGGGACAGGCCAAACTCTCCGAGAAAAATATTGAAGAAGCCCTCCGCGAAGTGCGTATGGCGCTGCTGGAAGCGGATGTCCATATCCAGGTGACCAAGGCCTTCCTGGCCAAGGTGAAAGAAAAAGCCCTGGGCTCGGAGGTCCTCAATGGCCTCAATCCCTCCCAAGGCTTCATCGATATCGTCTACCAGGAACTCACCGCCATCATGGGGGGCAGCGCCCCTGAGCGACCCTTGGAGTTTGCCGCCAAGCCCCCTACGGTCGTGATGATGGTGGGTCTCCAGGGCGCAGGCAAGACCACCACCTGCGGCAAATTGGCCCGCTACCTCAAGAAGAACGGCAACTCGCCCATCCTGGTGTCGGCGGACGTCTACCGCCCTGCCGCCATCGAGCAGCTCCGGGTGGTGGCCAAGGACGCAGGCGTGCCCAGCTTCCGAACGGAATCGCAGGACCCCATCGTCATCTGTCGCGCCGCCGTGGCCGAGGCGCGCCTGAAGGGCTGGGATGTGGTCATCCTGGATACCGCTGGCCGTTTGCACCTGGACGAGACACTCATGGACGAGCTGGCCCGCATCAAGGCGGCCACGACTCCCACCGAGATCCTCTTTGTGGCGGATGCCATGACGGGCCAGGATGCCGTCCGCTCTGCGGGGGCCTTCCACGAGAAGCTGGGCATCACCGGCGTGATTCTCACCAAGACCGACGGTGATACGCGCGGTGGCGCGGCTTTCAGCATCAAGCACGTCACCGGCCAGCCCATCAAGTTCGCGGGCAACGGCGAGAAACTGGACGATTTCGAGCGCTTCCATCCGGATCGCATGGCCCAGCGCATCCTGGGCATGGGCGACGTGCTGACCCTCATCGAACAGGCCAAGGACAAAATCGACGAAGGCGAAGCCGAACGCATGGCCCAGCGCTTCGTCAAGAACCAGTTCTCCCTGGAGGACATGCTCAGCCAGATGCGGCAGGTGCAGAAACTTGGGAGCATGCAAAAGATCATGGGGATGCTGCCGGGCATGGGGCAGCTCAAACAGCAGCTGGAAACCGTGGCCACAGACAAGCGGATGAAACACCTGGAGGCCATCCTGACCTCCATGACCCCGGCTGAGCGCAGGAACCACCAGCTCCTGGACGGCAAACGCAAGCGCCGCGTCGCCGCTGGATCGGGCCGACCCGTCCACGAAGTGAACCGCCTCCTCAAGCAGTACCTTGAAATGAAGAAGATGATGACCCAGATGAATGACCCCCGCTTCATGAAGCGCATGCAAGCCATGGCCGGGAAGGCCGGTGGCATGCCGGGGATGCCGAACTTCCCCGGCGGGTCGCTGCCGTTCTGATCCTTACCAGCCTCGGAAGTATTTCCGCTTGGGGAGTGAGCCTCCCCGCGCTAAACTAATCTGCTCTAGGAGTTCCTGATGCTTTCCATTCGCCTTGCCAGAAACGGCGCCAAAAAGCGGCCCTTCTACCACATCGTCGTCTCCGAAAATGATCGCATTCCCACCGGTCAAGCCCTTGAGATCCTCGGTTTCGTGAACCCCATCGCGAAGACCGGCGAGACCCTCCGCATCGACGCAGAGAAGGCCAAGGCATGGATTCAGAAGGGTGCCCGGCCCTCCAAGACCGTGCTGGAACTCTTCAAAAAGAACGCTATCCTCTAGTGCCAAGCTCTGAACTCGAAGCCGGACGTCCGTCCGGCTTTTTGTGTTGTCAGGAGTGCCCGTGAATGTCGAAGCCTTCCTCAAGGATGTCCTGACGCCGATGCTGGATCACCCGGAAGATCTGCGGATCGAAGTCAAGGACGACGGCAAGAAATGTGAAGTATTGATCCACGCGGACGCCCGGGACCGGGGTCGCATCATCGGCAAGAGCGGCCGCATGATCTCGTCCTTGCGCACACTCACGAAAGCTGCTGCGGAAAAATCCGGCCTGATCGTCAATCTTGAGCTCTACGAAGAGGACAGTCCGCGCGATCGCCAGGAATCCCGCTGATGCTCCTTCTGGGTCATCTGGCGAAGATCCAGGGACTCAAGGGGGAGTTCCTGCTGCACGTGCTGATGGACAAACCGGAACGCCTTCTGGATCTCAGGGACTTGGTGCTGGCGCCTCCCGAGGTGGACCTCGAACAGGCCACGACCCCTCAACCACCTGCCCGGCTTGTAACCCTGCGCAGTTTCCGCTGGCATCAGGATCGACCCTGCGTGGCTTTGCAGGAACTGCCGGACCGCACGACCGCCGAGCCCTTCAAGGGCTGGGCGCTCTGGATGCCCGAAGACCAGGCCGAAATCAACGAAGGCGAATCCTTCCGACACGACTGGGTGGGCTGCGCCGTGTTCGTGGGGGGTCACAAGATCGGCGAAGTGCTGCGCCTGGACCCCACCGTCATGGGCTACGACATGGTCCTCATGCGGGACCTGCGCCTTGGGCGCACCGGGGTCCGAGAGATCCCCTACATCAAGGCTTGGTTCAACCTGGACCTGCCCCACCGCCGGATCGAACTGGACCCCCCGGAAGGCCTCCTGGACCTGGATCGAATGGATTAGATGCGGGCCTATCTGATGTTCATATCGAAGGGCATCCGGGCGTAGACGGCGCGTGGATCGTTGAAGGAATTGAGCAATTGAATCTGGCTCTCAAAGGTGGCCTTCAACTGGTTACCCAAGCCGGCCCGGACCATCTTGCGCCCACCCCTGCGGCCCATGAACTTCATGAACTTCTCCAAGGGGGAAGGCGCCGATATCGGGGTATCCATCCGGTAGTCGTTCTCCACCTTGGCCAGTTTCGCAGCGTGTTTGACCGCGTCCTGGAGTCCCCCCAGTTCGTCCACCAGACCGAGCCTCAGCGCTTCCCGGCCTGACCAGACGCGCCCTTGGGCGATCTCCTGGACGTCCTCCTTCTTCATCTGGCGGCTCTCCGCCACCTTGAGCAGGAACTGGTCGTAGATTTCGTCCACTACCGTCTGGATGCGAGCCATTTCCTCAGGAGTGCTGGGACGACTGAGACTGGGCAGGGCAAGCTTGGCGGTTTGCACACCGTCCCAGGTGATGCCATGGTCGTTCGCCAGTTGCTTCACGTTGGGCAGGAGGCCAAAGACTCCGATCGACCCTGTGATGGTTTCGGGCTCTGCGAAGATGTGGTTTCCGTAAGTGCTGATCCAGTAACCCCCCGAAGCGGCCACGGTGCCCATGGATACAACCAACGGCTTCACCTTCTTGGTCAGGATCACTTCCCGCTGGATCACATCCGAGGCAGTGGCGCTTCCCCCGGGGCTGTTGACTCGCAGCACGATGGCTTTGACCTCTGGGTCCAGGCGCAGATCACGCAGTTCGCGGCTGAGGCGATCACCCCCAATCTGACCCCCATCCCCATCGCCATCCACGATCTCGCCCTCGGCGTAGACCACCGCGATGCGGTTCTTCCCGCCACCGCCTGAAGAAATCCGCGCGTATTCGGCGAGATCAATCTGCGGGAAATCCGTGTCCTTGTCGGTTCGTCCCGCTATTTTTTTCAGCTCAACCAGCACTTCGTCGTAATAGGCGAGCTTGTCCACCAGACCTTCCTTCTGCGCTTCGCTGGCCGTGAGAACAGCCTTCTCATCCGCGAGCTGCTGGAGATCCTTCGGCGCCTTGCCGCGATCCTTGGCGACACGGGTCTTCCATTCGAGCCAGAGATCGTCGAGCAGTTTCTTCTGCTGGGTTCGATTTTCTTCGCTCATCCGATCCAGCACGAAGGGCTCCACCGCACTCTTGTACTTGCCGACCCGGGTGACCTGAAACTCGATTCCGTATTTCTTGAAGGCCCCTGCCATGAACATCACTTCCACCGAAGGTCCTGAGATGTCCACCTGGCCGAAGGGATTGCCGTAGAGGGTTCCGGCCCCGGAACACAGGAAATACTCACGTTTGCTCCAGCCTTGGTTATACGCGATGACGGGTTTCCCGCTGACAGCCTTGAATCGCTGGATGGCATCCTTAAGCTCAGTAAGGGCCCCGTAACCGGATCCATAACCTTCCGTGCGGAGGTTCCCGGTCAGGTACAGGGCGGCGATATTGCTGTCCTGAGCGGCCTGGTCCAAGGCGTGGATGAGGACTGGAAGGGCCGTTCCATCCTCGATCCGCCCCTGAATAGCTCGCTGCAAGGCCTCCCCAGGCCCAGGGTCCTTCACCGAATCTGGAATGTTGGTGTTCAGGTCGAAGATGAGGATGGCCTTCTTGGGCATGGGGGGTGTGACGGGTCCCAAGGTCGTCAAGACGCCGAAGAGGAGAAAGACGCCCACCCCGAAGAACAAGGCCAGTGCGATCAAGGAGGCGAATAGGGATTTGAAGAAGTCTTTCATCGGTTTTGCTCCAGACGGCGAGAATCATCATCGCACAACGTGAGCGCCGCCCAACGGCTTGGAACGGCGAATCGCCCGCCGGATTCTAATGTCATGTGGTTTGGTGAGTGCGATCAAGGAGGCAGACGTGTCCAACTACCCAGAGGCCGTAGTCGCTCCCATGCGTGAGGAGCTTGTAAAGGCCGGATTCACTCAGCTCCTGACCCCCGACGATGTGGATACGGCTCTCCAGCGCCCAGGCACCACCCTGTTGGTCGTCAACTCCGTTTGCGGCTGTGCGGCTGGTAGCCTCCGCCCGGGGGTGCTTCAGGCCTTGGGGGAACGCGGGCTGCGCTTCGATCACCTAGTCACGGTCTTCGCTGGCATGGAGAATGCAGCCGTGCAGCGCGCCCGGGACCATTTTGGAGCAAGCCTGCCGACCTCACCGAACATTGCCCTTTTCAAGGATGGCACCCTGATGTGTCACATGCCTCGCGGGGCCTTCGAGAATTTGAACGCGAAGCAGATCGCCGACGAGCTGGAACAAGAAGCAAGAAAAGGCTGATTCAGGATGGCTACCCCTGCGCATGGCAGGACCCAGCTGGGCCGTGAGAGTCTCAGGCAGGACTTCCTGGGGTGCTTGGGTTCATTGATAAACGGGGACGCGGAAGTATTCAAGGTGATTGCGATTCACACGCCCAAGACGCCTCTGGCAGGAAGCGCATGAAACGCTAGAACGCCAGCACCTTCCGCGCGGCTGCCAAGAGCTTGTCGGTGTTTGGCAGAATCGCCCGTTCCAGGATGCGGTTGAATCCCACAGGCGTGAACTCGGATCCCACCCGCTCGACGGGTGCGTCCAACCAGGGGAAGCACGCATGGGCTATCTGAGCGGCGACCTCGCCCCCGAAGCCACCAAAAAGCTTGTCCTCGTGGGCGACGAGAGCACGGTGTGTCTTCTTCACGGAAGCGAAGATAGTTTCCGTGTCGAGGGGAGAGAGACTCCTCAGATCCACCACCTCCACCTGGACGCCCTCCTTGGCCAGTTTCTCGGAGGCTTCCAGGGCGAAGTGGACGGGTGTGCCATAGGCGAGAATGGTGAGATTCTGCCCTTCCCTGCGCACGCGGGCCTTGCCAAAGGGGACGGCAAAATCCGCAGGCACTGAGGCCTTGGACAGGATCGAATTGTAGAGGAATTTCGGCTCCAGATAGACGGTCACACCTCGACTGCGCAAACTGGTCCGGAGTAGGCCCGCCGCGTCGTCGGCGAAGGCGGGCACCACGACACGAATGCCCGGGGTGTTGGTGAGCCAACCTTCCAGGTTCTGGCTGTGGTAGAGTCCCCCGCCGATGTAGCCGCCGGAGGCGAGGCGCACCGTCACGTTCGGACAGAACTGTCCATTGCTCCGCCAGTAGTCGTGGGAGAGCTCGATGAGTTGCTCCGCCGCGGGCCAGAAGTAGTCGGCGAATTCAGCGCCCTCCACCACCACGCGGATCTTGTCCGAGAATCGAGAGAAGCCCTCGGCCGTACCCAGAATGAAATCCTCGGCGATGGGGCCATTGAATACGCGCGTCTTGCCGAATTCCTGCTGCATCCCTTTGGTGATATTGAAGATGCCGCCCTTATCTTTGTTGGCCACATCCTGACCCCAGATGTAGGTGTCCGGATTGAGGCGGAACTCCTCCTTCAAGGTCTGATTGATAGCTTGCAGCATCGTCAGGCTCGCACCCTTTTCGTCATGCACTCCACCGGGAAAAAGCGGACTGATCCAAGGGTCGGGCAGGACGAAATCGTGAATGCTGGCCGGATCGGGATTGGCAGCCCGCAGCGCGGTATCGGAGGCCGTATTGTACTGGTCCGCATTCAGAGCTTCAATCTCCAGCAGTTCTGCGTCGGGAATGTCATGCTCCAGGCAATACCTGCGGAATTTCGGCAAGGGATCCAAAGCCTTCGCCGCTGCCATCTCAGCTTCGTCCCGGTACAACTCGTGCTTGTCCGAATTGGAATGGTTGCCGATCCGGACGCAATCCGCATGCACGATGGCGGCCCCGGCTCCCGTCCTGACGAAGGCGATGGCCTGCTGCATGGCTCGCATGGAATCCAGCGGATCCTTGCCATCGCATTTCACGATCCGCAGATTCAGGAATCCCGTAAAATTATCGCAGACGCGCTCGTTGGCCGTCTGATCGCACTTGGGAACAGAGATTCCGTAGCCGTTGTCCTGGAAGACGAACACCACCGGCAACTGCTCGCGCGAAGCGCCGTTGATGGCTTCGTAAACGTAACCCTCGCTCACGCTCGATTCGCCCTGGCTGCAAAGCGCGATGGCATCGCTACCATAGGTTTTGATGGCGCGCGCCACCCCAACCGCATGGAGTGCGTGGTTGCCGGTACAACTGGAGACATTCTGAATGCCGATCTCCGGCTTGGCGAAATGGTTGGACATGTGCCGCCCACCCCCCGCCACATCATCCCGCTTGGAGATGCCGTTGAGGATGATCTCCAAGGGCGTCAGCCCCGCCGCCAGGCACGTGAGCAAATCCCGGTAGTAAGGGAACAGGAAGTCCTTGTTGGCCCGGAAACTGAGGCCCAGGGCCAGCTGAATACCATCATGTCCGGCGCAAGGGGCATGGTAGGACCAGCCGATGGCTTGCTTGAGATAGTTGGGCGCCTTCTCGTCCAGGACCCGTCCCATGTGCATCAGCTGGTACCAGCGCTTCAGCTCTTCCTTGCCCGATGCCTGCGTCGTTTCCATGCCATGGCCCAGCACTGTCTGTGTCATCACGCTCCACCTCCATGCAACTGGGATAAGGTCACCAGGGTGATGGGTTCTCCACCCGGTCCTTGGACCCCAGCTCCAGTCGTTCCCAAAGCAGCTCCCCCCGGTCGTCCCAGGCGCGATTCTGGCTGCGTTGAAGCGCCTCGATCGCTCGCTAGGTGGCTTGGAGAAAGGAGAAGATAAGTCATCGTGGTCCGATTTGTAGAAAGGAAGCTAAAGGGTGGTTCCCATGAGGATTGGACCGATCTTGGCACGGATTCGTTCCAACAATATCTCGGCCCACAGTTATCGCGCCCCGGGAAGCAGATGCTGGAGGACCTTCGAGCAGAAGCTCAGGGCTGGTGAGTAATGGGCCTGTTCCACGAAGTCGCCCCGCGCGGTCAGAGGCTCCCCCATCGCTCCCCAACCTGAGGAGCGATTGGGACGGGTCAATCTTGTGGACCTTGCACATGCAGCAGTCCCTGGCGAAAGCAGGTGATGAGTCAATGAGTCGCCTGCTTAGCTTCGCCAGGCATTATTTCGCGAATCTGCTGCGGTGTCCCAGGAATACTTGGGTTTTCCAAACTGTCAGCCACCCTTCGCAGCCCGAACCCGCAAACTAGAAACTGATCACACGTATGCCAGGATCCACTTCGTCCTGCAGCAGACGTTCGATGAATTGCAAAGTACCCCCTATGGCACTGGGGCAGGATCCACAGGCGCCGTGATAGCTGATTTCCAAGGTGCTGCCATCGAAGGAGATCACCTCCAAACCGCCCCCATCCCCGGCCAGCCCAGGCCGGATACGGGTATCCAGCAGCTCGTTGATGCGCGCCAATTTCCCATCTTGGCCATCCCCTTCCAAGTGACCGGGCGCGACCCCTTCGGCCGCTTCCTCCTCGTGGCAGTCCTCGATGGTCTCGCAGACAGGGTCGATGAGATCGGTCCATTGGGCATCATGTTCCTTGTTCACGGTGACAAAACGGTCCATGTAGAACACGGACGTGACGTTGCCCATGGCGAAGAGGGCAGAACCCAAAGGATCTCCCACCGCGGAGGCGAAATCCCGGAAAGAGCGCACCCCGCTTTTCAAGATGGGCTTCTGCACCACGAATTTCAGGGCGTCGGGATTGGGGGTGGGTTCGATGTTGATGACCTTGGGCATGGTCGATCCTCGGTTGGCTATAGTTTACCATTTTCGTCAGGTTTTGGCACCCACAGATCTCAGCAGCTTCAACTCCTTGGTCCAGGGCCGACTTTCAGGTGACAATCATCCCGGAGTGAAAGCATGTACGAATCCCAGCGTGAAGCTTGTATTGCAGCCGCCAAGGCCGGTGGCCAGGTCCTGATGAGCTATTTCCGCAATTTAGATCCCGCCACAGTCACCGAAAAATCCAAACACGATTTCGTCAGCGAGGCTGATCGAGCCAGCGAGGCAGTCATCAAGGCCGAGTTGGACCGGCGCTTCCCCCAGTACAGCTTTCTGGGGGAAGAGACCGGCTCCTTCGGTGACAATGCCCGCTGCTGGATCGTGGACCCCCTGGACGGGACCTTGAACTTTGTCCACGGATTTCCCCATTGGTGTGTCTCCGTGGCCCTCTGGGACGCCGAAGGGGGCGTCGTGGGATGCATCTACGATCCCCTGCGGGAGGATCTGTTCGTAGCCACCCGGGGCGAGGGAGCCACCTGGAACGGTCAGCCCATGGCCATCTCTCAGCATGCGGGCTTGGACGGGGCCTTCCTGGCCACGGGTTTTGCCTTCCAGTTAGGGGAACGCTTCCACACCTACAACCGGGCCCTCACAGCGGTCTTCTTCCGAGCCCGGGGCCTGCGCCGGGCGGGCAGCGCCGCCCTGGATTTGGCCCATGTGGCCTGCGGGATCTTCGACGGCTTTTTCGAAATGGGCCTGAAGAAGTGGGACATGGCTGCCGGAGCAATTCTGGTGCAGGAAGCCGGGGGTCTCCTCACGGACTGGCAGGGCGGCAACACCTGGTTCGCATCCGGCGACGTGGTGGCCGGCAACCTCTGGGTCCACCAGAACCTGGTGGATGTGCTCAAAAGCTAGTGGCTACTGAGCACCGCGTTCCGGCCTTGAATGCGGCGTAGTTGCCGGCCCAGACGTCGGCTTTGGGGTTGATTTTTTGCAGGGCTTGCAACCACAGGCCTTCAGGGAACGTGTCGAAGGGGCTCAAGGTGCTCAGCACGCCCAGCATGACCACGTTGGCCGCGCGGCCCGTGGGATCTCCCAATTCAAAGGCCTTCCCCAGGACATCCACCTCGATCACCTGGTAGGGCTTCAGCACGGCCTGGATCTGGGCATCGGTGGGATAGTCCTGAACCGTCATGCCCGCGGGGATGATCTTGGTATTGGCGAGCAGCAATGTTCCGCCGGGGCGCAGCAGCTCCAGGAAGTCCGGACGGAGGACTTCGCTCTTCTCCATGACGATCAGACAATCGGCCGTACCCGGCAGCAGCACCGGGCTCCTGACGAAGCCGCAGCCGAAGGTGCTGATCACCGGACCGCCCATCTGCGCCATGCCATGGGTCTCACCCTTCACGATGTTCGTCTCGTCATAACCCGCCTGCAGCGCCACCTGGGTGAGCACCTTGCCGAAGAAGAGATTGCCCTGACCTCCTACGCCCCGGATAGCCACCGAGAGCCTGGCAGGGACTTTCGTCCTGGCCTCCTCCGGAAAGGTGGACGGAGGCGTCGGGAAATTCAGCCTGGGCGACTCCAGCTTCATGTCCTTCAAGTCGATGGGCTTGAGGACACCCGTGGGGCACATCTGGGCGCAGGCAGGCGCATGGCCGCCGCAGCCGCTGCAGAGGTGCGTGTATGTGGGAATGCCGTCGGCGTTGGGTTCCAGGCCGGGGCAGAGCAAACAGAGATTGCACTGCTTGCAGGCTTCGGGGTCCACAGTCACGCGCTGAGTACTGGGCTTGATCCGGCGGAGGCAGGCGCCTTCGCGGATCACGATGGTGCTGTAGACCCCCTGTTCAGCCTCCGCCAGGGCTGATTGGAGCGTGCTCTTGATGAGCTTGCGATCGTAGGCGCCGATGACGGCCACCTTGGCCCCGTGGGCCTTCAGGGATGCGGGAAGATCGAACTTGAGGGCCTGCCCGGCCAGGTTCGCGGGCGAGGTAGGGGAAGGCTGGCCACCGGTCATGGCGGTCCACTCGTTGTCCAGGATCACCTTCACGCCGGGCACATTCCGGTAGATGGCGTTGCGTGTGGCGTCGAGGCCACTGTGGCATTCCGTGCTATCGCCGATGATGCTGATGCACCTGCCGGCTTGCTCGGGACGGGAAATGACGTAGCCGATGCGGTTCGCTTCGCTGGCCCCCATGGCCA
>JANYIU010000275.1 GCA_025361955.1 Holophagaceae bacterium | reverse complement strand
GGTGACGCGAAGGTAGGTCTTGCCGCGCAGGACAGTCTTCACGATGTAGTAGGAGCCTTCCTTGACGATGGCTGCGCGGACCTGGGCCTGGAAGGCGTTGGCGTCGGCAATGAAGGGCGGGGCGTAGCGGAAGCAGACGATGTTGCCTTCCGGTTCTGTGGCCAATTCCCAGTGGGGCCGGGCGGCGACCCTCTGCGCGAAGGTCTGGCCTAGCTCGAACATCTGCTCGATGTAGCTGGCGAAGTAGTCGGTACCGTACGCCTTGAGGGAGCCATAGACCTGCAGGCCCAGGGAGCGTTTGGTGCATTCCAGGGTGCGCTGGGCCAAGTCATACCAGGTTTCGGTGGGGTCCTGGCCGGCGAAGAGGTAGTTGGCCTGCTGGCTGAAGGTCTCGAAAGAGCGGCGACCTTCCTTGAAGAGCACCAGGGTGGCCAGGGCGGGCATGAGCATCATCTTGTGGGCGTCGATGATGACGGAATCCGCCCGCTCGATGCCTTTCAAGCGTGGCCGCAGTCTATCGGATATCACCATGGCGCCGCTGTGGGCGCCGTCCACATGGAACCAGACGGCGTATTCCGAACATAGATCGGCGATCTGGTCCAGAGGGTCGATGGCGCCGGTGGCCGTGGACCCGGCGCTGGCCACCACGGCCAGGATCGCGCGGTGCTCAGACTTGGCTTGGCGCAGGGCCTTTTCCAGTTCGTCCACGCGCATGCGGAAGGCTGCGTCGGCCGGAATGGGAATCACGGCACGTCCGCCCAGGCCGATCACCTGCGCGCTGCGGCGCACGCTGTAGTGGGTCTGGTCGGAGGCCAGGATGCAGAGTTCGCGCGCAGCGTGGATGCCCTCTTCCCATACATCATAGGGGGTGCCGGACTGGCGGGCGGCCAGCAGGGCGGTCAGATTGCCCGCACTGCCGCCGTGAGTGAAGAACCCGTCCGCGGTCTTGGGATCAAAGCCGATCCGGCCTGCGAACCATTGGGCCACGGCCCGCTCCATGGCCGTGGCATGGGGGCCCATCTCATAGACCGCCGAGCCGTTGTTGAGGAAGGCTCCCGCGAAGTCCAGCAGGGCGCTCCAGGGTAGGGGAGAGGTGCACTGGTGGCCGATGTAGCGCGGGTGATGGAGGTGGTTGCTGCTTTCGATGGCGCGGGCGAGGAGTTCGGTGGGATCGATGGCCGGGGCGGCGGCGAAATCCGCAGGCCAGCGCTGGAGGTTTTCCGTCGGGGTCCAAGGCGGGAGCACGGGGCCTTCGCGGTGATTGGCCTGGTCCAGATGATCAGCCAGCATTTCGACCACACGGTGGCCATAGTCCCGGAAGGAGGTGGCATCGAAGGAGGCTTTGAGATCGGTCGGGCTGCTGGGCATGGATTCCTCGTGGCGATCAAAGATTCCAGTGTGGCGTGCCCATGGGTGAAAGATCATTGCTTTTTATGCTCAATTATTCGCGAATATAGTGGGATCCTTTCAGCAGGGAGTTGAATTGGAGAAGGAAGCGCTCAAACCAGATCTCGATGAGGTAGATCTTTCGATCCTTGGCTACCTGCAGGAGGACGGCCGACTCTCCAATGCGCGGCTCGCCGAGCACCTCTCGCTCAGCGAGACGCCTTGCTGGCGGCGGCGGAAGCGCCTTGAGGCCGCAGGCTACATTGAGGGTTACCAAGCCAACCTGAACCGCCGGAAGCTGGGCTACGGTGTCCTCGCCTTCGTGCAGCTCAGTGTCTCCATCCACACCGACGAGGCCACGGCCCGCTTCGAGAATGTGGTCCTCTCCTGTCCCGAGGTGATCGCTTGCCACAACATCACGGGGCAGGCGGACTTCCTCCTGCAGGTGGTGGCCACCGATCTCGATTCCTACGGCCAGTTCATCGATCGGGTCTTCCGCAAGCTCCCGGAGATCCGGGCCATCCATTCCAGCGTGTCCCTGCGCGAAATCAAGTCATCGCATCGGCTGCCGCTGCTCTGATCAGCCGGTTTTCGTTATCCTTCTCCTGAGGTGATTTCACATGCGACCTGAACATCCCATCGTTCTCATCACCGGCGCGTCCTCCGGTTTTGGCGAGGCCACGGCGCGGCTGCTCGCGTCGCGGGGCTGCCATTTGGCGCTGGGAGCCCGCCGCGTCGACAAGGTGAAAGCCCTGGCTGAAGAGCTGGAAAAGGCCCACGGCGTCCGCGTCTTCGCGAGCATGGTAGACACGCGGAACACGGAGCTGGTGAACGGTTTCGTGCATGCCGCGGTCGAAGCCTTGGGCGGTCTGCACGTGGTGGTCGCCAACGCGGGCTTGGCTCGGGGCCTCGACAAACTGGAGTCGGTGCTGGAAGAGGATTGGCAGGCCATGCTGCACACCAACGTGGAGGGTGTGCTCCGGACCCTCAAGGCCACACTGCCCCACCTGCGCAAGAGCGGCTGGGGTCACGTGTTCTTCATCGGCTCCACCGCGGGCCACCAGGTCTACGAGGGCGGCGGTGCCTATGCCGCTTCCAAGTTTGCCGTGAGGGCCATCGCCCAGACCCTGCGCCTGGAGCTTTGTGGCGAACCCATTCGCGTCACCAGCATCGATCCCGGCATGGTGGAGACTGAATTCGCCCTGGTCCGCTTCCAAGACGAGGACCGTGCGAAGAACGTCTACAAGGGCATGACGCCTCTGACTGGAGGCGATATCGCCGAGTGCATCCGCTGGGCCCTGGAACTCCCCGACCACGTGGACATCGACGAGATGATCGTGAAGCCCCGGGATCAGGCCAGCTACACCGGGGCCAAGGTGCATCGGCAGGCGTAGGGATCGTCGCGAAATGACAGTCTCTTTTTTGCTTTTGACCCTTTCACAAAGAAAATCTGCGCCTCCGCGGCTGCTCTTTCTGGTGTCCCATGGCCCATGAATTCGTTGTCCCCCTTTTCCTGGGCAGTGGCAAGCCAGAAACGGCCGATATCGCGCTGTTCGGGGTGTGCTGGGATGGCACCAGCTCCTTCAAGGCGGGCAGCCGCTTCGCGGGGTTCGCGGTGCGGGAGGCCTCCTTCGGGATGGAAGAGTTCAGCTTCTACCAGCAGCAGAGCCTCCTCGACGTCAAGTTCTGCGACTACGGGGATCTGTTCCTGCCGCCGGGACAGAAAGAGCGGGTCCTAGCTGATATCGAATCCGCCGTGAAGGAGATCCGGGCGAAGCATCAGTTCCCGATCGCCTTTGGAGGCGAACACCTCGTGGCCCTGCCATTGATTCTGGCGGCCTACGAGGAACACCCCGACCTGGCGCTCATCCACTTCGATGCCCACGCGGATCTGCGCCCGGATATGTGGGGCGACACCCTTAGCCACGCCACCATCATCGGCCGCGCAGCGGACCGCATCGGCTTCGAGAATCTATTCCAGTTCGGGATCCGCAGCGGTTCCGCCGAGGAATGGGCCCTGATGCAGCGGCACAAGACCGGCCATCCTTTCACCGTGGACGCCCTCCGTGAAGTGCTTGAGCAACTGGGCGACCGGCCCATCTACCTCACCCTTGACATGGATGTCCTGGATCCAAGCCTCTACCCGGGCACCGGTACGCCCGAGCCCGGTGGCCTTTCCTGGGATCTCCTCATCGCGGGCCTCAAGCTGTTCAAGGGCAGGCGCCTGGTCGGCATGGACTGCCTCGAACTGGCCCCCCACTACGATCCGAGCGGTGTCTCCGCCATCACCATGGCCAAGACCCTGCGCGAGCTGATCCTACTGGCCGCGGGGCGGAAAAGGTAACCGCAAATTACGCGAATGAGCGCGAATGTCGACAAGCCGAGCCCAATTCTTGCTGTTTCCGTATTCGCGCCAGCGCGTAACGCATTCGCGTCATTCGCGTCATTCGCGGTTCCCTACTCGACGTCGATGTCGCGCAGATCCTTGCCAGGCTTGAAGCGGATGCTCTTCCCTTTCGGGATCTCGACGCTTTGTCCGGTCTTGATGTTGCGGCCCATGCCGCGCTTGCGCGGGCGGGGCTCGAACACGCCGAAGCCACGGATCTCGATGCGATCCCCATCCAGCAGGGCCTTCTTCATTCGATCGGTGAGGAGATCCACTACCTGCAGGGCGGTGGCTTTGGAAATGGGCAACGTCTGCATGAGCGCGTTGGCAATGTCGATCTTGATCATGGAGGCCTCGGCCTTTGAATTGGAGTTCCAAAGTATAGGCAGGGTGTACTCGGCGGGGGAAGAGACTTATCTATCCGGGAATCACCATCTCGGATTTTTCATCAGGAGCTCTCCCGCGTCTTTCGCCGGAAGGGGCCTGGCCAGGAAGTAGCCTTGTCCCTGATCACAATCCAGGCTCCGCAGGTGTTCCAGCTGCTCCTTGGTCTCAATCCCTTCAGCGGTGACGCGCATGCCCAGGGACTTGGCCAGGGAGATGACCGCCTGCACGATGGCGGTGCTTTCAGGATCCTTGCCAAGACCATCGACAAAGGACTTGTCCACTTTCAAAGTGTCGACAGGGAACCGTTTCAGGTAGCTCAGTGAGGAGTAACCCGTGCCGAAATCGTCAATCACCAGATGGATCTGGTGGCCGCGGAAGACCTTCATCGCCTCCAGGGAGGCCTGGGGATCGCGCATCATGACGCTCTCGGTGATCTCCAGTTTGAGGCAGCGTGGGTCGAAATGGCTCTCGTCCAGAGCGGATAGCACCGTGCTGATCAGATCCCGATGCTGGAACTGGCGGCCAGAAATGTTGACGCTGATCAGTCGGGGCGGGGATGTGGGGAACCGGGCCGCCCAGCGGCTGGCTTGACGAACGGCTTCTTCCAGCACCCACTTGCCCAGGGGGACGATAAGCCCGGTTTCCTCGGCCAGGGGAATGAAATCCAGCGGGGGCACCAAGCCCCGCTCCGGATGTTGCCATCGCACCAGGGCCTCCCAGCCCTCGATGTGTCCCGTCTGCAGGGACACCAGGGGCTGGTAGTAGAGGAGGAATTCGCTGCGCTCCAGGGCGTGCCTCAACTCGCTCTCCATCTGGAAGCGGGCCAGGGCCTGAGCGTTCATGCTCGGATCGAAGATCTCGATGGAGCCTGCCCGCTTGGCCTTGGCTCGGTACATCGCCACTTCCGCATCCCTGACCAGGTCCGAAGGAGCCGTCGAGGAAGAGTCGCTGAGCGCGAGCCCCATGCTGCAGGTGGTGTAAGCCTCTCGCCCCTGGAGCAGAAAGGCTTCCTCGAAGGCATGCTGGATGCGCTCAGCCACGCGCATGGCATCACTCGCTTGCAGCAAATCTTCAAACAGCACCGCGAACTCGTCACCCCCCAGCCGCGCGACCGTGTCCATGGGCCGGAGGGAGGCGCGGATGCGCTTGGCCACCTGCACCAGGAGCTGATCCCCCGCCTCGTGGCTTAGGCTATCGTTGATCACCTTGAACCGGTCCAGATCCAGGAAGAGGATGCCTGTATTCAGGGCCCTGCGATCGGAACGGAGAATGGCCTGGGTGAGGCGTTCCATGAAGAGCACGCGATTGGGCAGGGAGGTGAGCCGGTCCCGAAAGGTCTGGATGGTCAGCTCCGCTTCCGTCGTCTTCCGTTGGGTGACATCCTCGAAGGTGCAGACGAGATCTCGGAGCTGTCCTTTGGCATCGAACCGCGGATCCACGGTGAGGGAGAGCCAGGCCCAATCGCCAGCCTCCGAGCGCTCGATGCCCAGGGTGCCCATGGCCCTCTCCCGGGTGGCCAGGGCCAAATTCACAGGCATCTGCTCGCGCCCTAATGGGTTGCCATCAATCTTCAAGAGGGGGACCTCCGGAGCCTTCCAATCGATGGCCCTGAGCCGGTCCAGCGTGATCCCCAATAGTTCGAGGCCCTTGCGATTGCAGCGCTGCACGTGTCCTGCTGGATCGATGATGGCGGCCCCCACGGGGAGGAAATCGAAGAACTCATCCAGGGTCTCATCCCTGAGCCGAAGCGATTCGGAGGTCTCACCCCATCCTCTTGGGATCGTCAGGCTCTGCCAGAAGAGCATGGCCAAGGCCTGGAGCGCGGTCCCAATCCAGAAGGTGGTCCATCGGGGACCGGGCAGGAGTGTGCAGAGCACCGCCCAAAGCGCCACGCTGGCTCCCAGGGCGAGCAGGATCCGCTGACGGGGCAAGAACGGGTGCGGCGAGACGGTACGGGATTTCAGGTCAGGCATGAAGCGGGGCCTTGGGAAATTGATTCCTTCAGGGATTGCCTCCCCTTTATCCCTTACGGTAGGCCGCGCGTCCAGGGTAATTTAGGAGACCGCTATTTCTTTGGGAGCCCGTTTGGAAATCCTGGAAACCTTCATGACCGAAGCTGCTGCCTCCATCAAGCGTCCCCAGTCCCGGGCACGGGCGCACGTCATCCTCTCGCGCTGGGCCACTGCCTGGCAGGGGCCGACCCGGATCTTGGAGCATACCCGGTCGAACCATGGGGCTTGCCTGCACTTCAATCAGCTCATCGGCACCGTCTGGTGTCACGTCTTCGCTTTCCATGCCATTCAAAGGGAAGGGTTGTCCCTGCGGGGACCCGATACGGATCGGACCCGGAAATCCCACAAATTCCGGAGCAACCGCCTGGATTCCGCCAGTCTGGATGCACTGTTCCAGACCTGGTCAGCCCACCCCGAAGCCCGCCCGGCCGGAAACGCCGTGGAATTCTGGCTGGAGGAAGTCCCCGATGAAGTTTGGGAAGCCTGCCTCCAGGAAGCCCTGGCCTGCCTCAAGACCTGACCCCTGATTAATCTAGGGCTGTAAAAAGAAACCGCAAATTTCGCGAATGAACGCGAATAGGAATTGGACACGTTCGGTCCCTATTGAACTTCCATTCGTGTAAGCGCGGAGCGCCTATTCGCGTCATTCGCGGTTTCACTTGCCGTTTCTTGATTTAGTCATCCACGAACTTCGGCCTTGCCACGCGCTCGGCTTCCCGCAGGCGCTTCAGGGCCATTTCGCGATCCCGGCTGGCGATGGAGGTGGCGATGGCCTGGGCCAGCACGGTGAAGGCAGCGAGGCTATGGGAATGCAGCAGGTTCGCGCCGTGAACGGTGAGCGTGAAGTCCGCGTAGCGGGCCAGGGGCGATTTGAGGCGATCCGTGAAGGCGATGATCTTGATGTTGCGCCGGCGCGCAAAGGCAGTGGCCTCAACGGTCTCACGGGAATAGGGAGAGAAACTTATGGCCACCAGGAGGTCCTCGGGACCGAGATTGGCTACCTGGGTGGGAAAGTCCGCCTCGACGCCTTGGATGGCGGGGCGGCCGGCCTGGGTAAGGAGGTAAGCGAGGTGGGCGGACATCAGGGCGGAAACCCCGTCGCCGATCACCACGCGGTAACGGGCTTGCTCCAGCATCTCCACGACGCCCTGAAGGAATTGCTCGTTGACTCCGCTGATGGTCTGCTCGATGTTCCGAAGATCCCTGCGGGCCACCTCCACCAGGGTGGCTGCGGCCTCGGAGGGCGCCGTGAGCAGCTGTTCGCCGGTCCTGGACTGCTTTTTCACCAGGGCCACCAAGGCCTGGCGCATCTCCAGGAAGCCCGTATAGCCGAGTTTCTGGGCGAAGCGGACCACTGTGGCGACGCTGGATTGGGAACGGTTGGCCAGTTCCTCGACCCCCCAGAAGGCGGCTTCGTTGAGGCGCCCCAGGAGGCAATCCGCGATGCGCCGCTGACTGGTGGAGAGGCCGACGACATTGTGGATCCGGGCTACAAGGGAGGGTTTTGAACCAATCATGGCTACAGGGTAGCGGAGCCGAGTCAATAGATGAAGAAATGTTTACATCCAAATTTTCATCCATTTTCCGCGCGACCGGTTTCTGGAGTGAATGGTGACGACCCTCTGCACCTTTCTGCAGAATGCAGGTCCCCGGTTTTCATCCATTTGGTCCCTTGGAAAAAGGATTGCAGTCGGAGATCGATAAAGATGCGGCAAAATGGAGAAGTCTGAATAGGAATGCCATGGCTTTTCTCTCCCGTTTTTTCTCCCGCGCCGAAAGCGCTCCCTTACCCTCCCTGGAGACGCTGCTCCAGGCCCAGGGAATTCCCAGGGAGCTTCCGGGTCTGGATGCACTTGTGCCGGATTTTGAGCATCAGGGGGCCGAGGACCGAGAGCTCTGGGTGGATGCCCTAGCTGAGCTCTGCGAGATCGGCAAACCCTTGCCTCCCATCTGGGTGGAGGCCCAGTACGATCTGATGGTGGAGCTGATTCCCACCTGGAAGGGTGAGCGGGAGGGCTTTTATTTCAAACCCTTCGTGGACGGGTTGAGCCAGCAGATCCTGGT
>JANYIU010000238.1 GCA_025361955.1 Holophagaceae bacterium | reverse complement strand
GCTCTACATGACGCTGACCCGCGTCGAATCCGCTTGCCGAGCCCTGAAGTCGGACCTGGGCTTCCGGCCCATCCGACCTCACGGGGAACTCCGGACCCAAGGCCACCTTTTTATCTCCGTGCTCGCCTACCATCTGCTCGCTTCCATCGAGCGAAGCCTCCACCAGCAAGGTGACCCCCGGAGCTGGGCCACCCTGCACGAACAACTTGCCAGCCACCAACGCTCCACCCTCAGCCTGCGTGGCGAGGGCAACCGCCTCCACCAGATCCGGATCTCCGGCAACCCTGAACCTGTGCACCAGGAAATCTACCGCCTCCTCGACATCCCAGACCCCCTCCCCAGGAACCGACGTGACCTCATCCTGCAAACGTAGTGACCAGACGTCTACATCTATCTGTACAAATAGTGGACGTTATCGTCGGTAGGTAGGAAAGTTGGGCTAGGTAGGCCTCAGACCTGCAGTCGAAATGGCTGGGGGAGACTGAACAGAAGCTGGCCCGCATATTCGAAGAGGCCACCCAGGAGAACGTCGTGCTGCTATTCAACTCCTGGGCCATGGAGTGAATGGCGCCATTCATCCAGTAGCACAGGCAACATTCCTCACTCCCGGAGAGGGCTATTGCTATCACTGGACCTTGATGGATATCAAGACAATACCCGATCGCATCCCAAGGTTGTTTCTTATCTATTGACGGCAGACATTTTGCAGAAATATATTAAGAACCCCTTGACGAGAGTAAACATTTACTTACATTTGTTCTTGGAGGCACTTGATGACCAGGAACACCGCCGGGGGGAATACCCAGAAGCGCACGGAAATTGCGGATGCGGCCTTGCACATCATCGGCACGAAGGGCATTGCAGAGCTCACCATGGCGAATCTGGCTCAGGAACTAGGTGTTTCAAACGGTGCGCCCTTCCGACACTTCAAGTCCCGGGACGAGATCCTCGAGGAGGTAGCGCGCCGCGTGGCTGAACTTGTTGGGGAGACCTTTCCGGAGCCAGGTCTCCCGCCCCTGGAACGCTTGGAAGGGCTGTTCCGCGCTCGAACGGAAGTCCTTGGAAAGGAGTCTGGCATTGCCCGGCTCATCTTCTCGGACCAGTTCACCAAGGCCCTGCCCCCTGAAGCAGCTGCGCACATCCACGGCGTCGTGAAGCGCACCCGGGCCTATGTGCTCCAGGCTCTTAAGGATGCGGCGGAGGCAGGGCTGATCCGGCGGGATCTCCCACCTGAAGATTTACTGATGCCAGTGGTTGGAACCCTCCAGCACCTGGGGTTCTTGACAGCCTTGTCGCCGGAAGGGACCCCTTTCAAACGACCAGAAACCTCGCGCGTCCTAGCGACGCTGTTGACCCTGCTTGGACCCGTGCACCCTCCGAAGTAAGGGAGAGGCCCACCGCACGAGGCCCTGTTTTTCATTTCCACATACTCTCGGACCCAGAGGGGCCCAATAGGAGGTTTTATGCAACCCACCGAGATTCTCATGACCGAACACAAAGCCGTCCTGCTGTCCTTGGGCATCCTGGAGGAAGCCGGGCGCGCCTTGGCTTCCGGAAGCGCTGACGCCGCGCAAGATCTGGAGCAGCTCCTGGATTTCTTCCGTGGCTTTGTCGATCACTGCCACCACAGCAAGGAAGAGCAGATCCTGTTCCCCGAACTGGTGAAGCGTGGAGTCCCGCAGGAAGGGGGACCCATCGGCGTCATGCTCTCTGAGCACGAGGCTGGCCGGGAGCATGTCCGCCGAATCCAGGCGCTCCTGCAAGCCTCCCAGCGCGGCGAGGCCGGGGCGGCGGACCAGGTCCTCGCCACGATCCTTTCTTATCGGGCCCTCCTGGAAGCCCACATCGGCAAGGAGGATCGCGTGCTCTTCCCCATGGCCGATCGCCTGCTGGATAGCCATCGCTCGGAAGAACTCGTCCAGGAATTCGACCGGATCGAGCTGGAGCACGTGGGGCAAGGGAAGCACGAAGCCTACCATCAGATGCTGCAGGCCCTGCAGGACCGCTACCTCAATAAGACCCGGACTGAGAATTGACATGCTTGCATCGCTGCTGATTATTTTCCGGAAGCACGCCATTGCCAGTTCTACGTTGGCCTTCTGCCTCGTCCTGGCGGGTTTCCTGTTGGTCCGGTTCCAACCCACTTCCGCCGTGGGATATCGTGTGGATCGTGGATCGGTGAGGATGGAGATTCGGGGGACTGGAACCCTGGAGGGAGTCCAGGAAGTGCCTGTGGCCTTCCGCGTCGGCGGACGCATCCAGGATCTCGCCATGGAAGAAGGGGCCCTCGTGCGCGCAGGCCAGATTCTCGGGCGCCTTGACCCTTCCGAAGCGGAACGCCAGCTCGAGGTCGCGCAAGCCAACCAGGCCCTCAGTCGGACCGGGGTATCCCGCGCCCAGGCGGAGGTGGAGCACACGACAGCCACCCAGGAACGGGCGCAGGCGGAGCTGGAACGAGCCCGAACGCTATTCTCACAGGGCATTCTCAGCCAGGCAGCCCTGGATGTGGCGGTGGAACAGGCCAAAGTGGCGACAGCCCAGGTGAATGCGAACATGGGCGCCCAGCGCCAGTCCCTCGACTCTGTCCGGGTGGCCCAGGCGAGCACAGCGGTCCAGCGTCGGACCGTGGAGGAAACCTTTCTAGTGGCGCCCATGGAGGGTCTCCTCGTCAAGCGCCTCCGTGAGCCGGGCCACGTGGTGGGTGCGGGAACTCCCGTCTATACCCTCGTTTCCACAAAGAAATTCTGGATCCGAGCCTGGGTCGACGAGACGGCGCTAGGATTCCTGGCTCCGGGCCAAGAGACTCGGGTGCTATTCCGATCTGCCCCTGGCCGATTCTATGCGGGCCGAGTGGACCGTGTAAGCAGGAAGGTGGACTACCAGACCCATGAGCTGCTTGTAGATATTGAGCTGCTGGAGTTGCCGTCCACCTTCGCCATTGGCCAGCGTGCGGACGCGATCATCCGGCCAGGGGCGGAGACTGCCTTGCGGGTGCCCCGTTCCTACTGCCCGGAAGTGGGGGCCGCGTGTTGGGTGGAGCGCGAGGGGCGTGCCGTTCGCGTTGAAGTTCGCCTGGGTCGCATCGGAGAAGACTTTGTCGAAGTGCTCGAAGGCCTTCGGGAGGGGGATCGCGTGATCCGGCGCAGGGGAACCCGGGGCGGCTTCCAGTCCAAGGAACGCGTTGCGATCACGGAGGAGACCTCATGAACCTGGCCTGGAAGGATGTCCGCCGCCAGAAAGGTCGCTTCGCGCTCACCGCTTTTGGTCTGGGACTGCTCTTTGCCATCGTGTTGGCGATGGGGGGCATCTACCGGGGCCTGATTGAGGACGCCACCTTGCTGGTGGACCGCATGGGGGCCGATCTCTGGGTCGTTCAGCGGGACACTCGGGGACCTTTTGCGGAACGGTCCACCGTTCCTGCGGACTTGGAGGACCGCCTCCGGGTGGTGCCAGGGGTCGCAGAGACGCGCCGGTTCAGTTCAGCGATCATCCAGCGCAATCACCATAACCATTCGTTGCGCATGAACCTCGTCGGCCTTGCCTGGCCCTGGGACCGGGGCGAGGGGTTGCCCCTCGCAGAGGGGCGGACGCTTGCCCAGGCTCACCTGGAAATGATCGTGGACCGCAGTCTGGGGCTTGCCCTCGGAGAGCGGGTCCACCTTGGGAATGACGACTACACCGTTGTGGGCATCACGAAGGGGCTCCTGGGTTCCGGGGGAGACGGTGTGGTTTGTGTGAACGAAGCAGACGCTTCGGCCATCCTGGCTTATCAGCCCTCTGAGGCCCTGCGGCTTGAGCGGGAGGCCCGAGTCTCCCGTCTAGCTCACACCGAACTCGACAGCCCGGCCAACGAGGAACGCCTGCGGGGGGATGAAGGGATACTGCCCGCCCTGGCTCCTCCACCCACCAACGCCATTCTGGTCAAGCTCATTCCTGGTGCGCGAGTCGAGGCGGTGCAACGAACGCTGGCAGGCTGGGTCGAGGTCACGGCCACCTCCACCGAAGAGCAGCGCCAGTTCCTCCTGCAAGGAGTCGTAGAAAAGTCGAAACGGCAGATTGGGCTGTTCAGAGCCCTGCTGGGGGTGGTCTCCGGAATCATCGTCGCGCTGATCGTCTTCAACATGACCGCGGCCAAGGCCCACGACATTGCCCTCCTCAAGCTCATGGGCGCAAAGACGGGGGTCGTGGTCGGATTGATCCTGGAACAATCCATGATGCTGGGCGGCCTGGGGTACGCCTTCGCCTTCGTCATCGCCGAACTCAGCTTCCAATACTGGCCGAGGCGGGTGGTGGTAGGTTTCCCTGAATTCGCTGGCGTCGCCGTCCTCGTGACTGTCATCACCCTGATCTCCAGCCTGGCGGGTATCCACCGGGCCCTCAAGATCCCTCCAACCCTTGTCCTGGCCGGGTGAACCATGGAACCAAGAGAGGAAGTCGTTCGTGCCGATCAACTGAACAAGACTTATGGCAGTGGCCACACGGCGGTGCGGGCACTCCGGGGAGCCTCGCTTGTGGCCCACCGAGGAGAGTTGGTGGCCCTCCTGGGCCCCAGCGGATCCGGGAAATCGACCTTGCTGACGGCTCTGGGGCTTTTGAACCTGCCCGAGAAGGGGCGCATTGCCCTAGCAGGGCAAGATGTGGTGGTGAACGGTATCGCCCATGGGGATCTGCCTTCCCTGCGCCGGAGCCGCATCGGATTCGTCTTCCAGAAGTCCAACCTGATCCCGTTCCTGACGGCTCAGGAAAATGTCCGCGTGGCCTTCAAGATCAACGGCCAGGACGGGGTGGGTGAATTGCGACGCTCCCAGGAACTCCTGGACGCCCTAGGCGTCGGGGAGCGGAGCGATCACTACCCGGAACAACTCTCTGGAGGCGAACAGCAGCGCGTGGCCATCGCCAGGGCCCTCGCCATGGCTCCTCCCCTCATCCTAGCGGACGAGCCCACGTCCGCCCTGGACAGCCACCGGGGTCGAGAAGTGATGGACCTTTTCAAACGCGTGGCCCATGAGCACGGGGCTGCCATCATCGTTGTCACCCACGACCAGCGCACCCTGGACCTCTTTGACACGGTCTTCGAAATGGAGGATGGGATCCTTGCCCCTGCCCGTTCCGCAGCCTAATGCAGCGTAGTATGGTGGAGCATCCCTTCAAGCCGTTGCGCACGTATTCCCAGCCTGAGTCCGATCTGTATCGGTCAATTACCTTCTCATCCGCAACCCCCCCCATTCATGACGGAGTGAACATGAGTCAGGTGCCCAGCGATACTTCACCTTTGTCTCACTGGTGGAAGAATGCGGTCCTCTTGGTGATGATCTTTGGGTTTTCCCTGCTGACCTTGGTCACGGTGAAAACCTACCAGGGGGCTCCACCCATTCCTGTCAAGGTTGTCGACGTCTCCGGCCAGACTCTGTTCACGGGCGATGACATCAAAGGTGGCCAGGAGATCTTCTTCAAATATGGGCTCATGGAGCATGGCACGCTGTGGGGCCATGGCGCCTATCTGGGTCCGGACTACACGGCGGAGTACCTGCATCGCTTGGCTGAGATCGGTCGCGATACCCTCGCCCGGGCCCGCTACGGCAAGGACTTCCGGGAGCTGACGGAAGGCCCAGCCCTGGAGGTGGGAGAGGTTCTGAAAGGCATCCTGAAGCAGAACCGCTACGACAAGAGCGCCGATATCCTGACCTTCACGGAGGCCGAAGCCGCCTCCTACCGCACTCAATCCGGGGAATGGAAGACCTACTTCGCGGGAGCGCAACCCGCGCCGGGGCTGCCGTCCAAGTACATCCACGACGAGGGTGAACTGAGGCGACTGAATGCCTACTTTGCCTGGGCCACGTGGGCGACCGTGGCACAGCGTCCGGGTGCCGATTATTCCTATACGAACAACTGGCCCTTCGAACCCCTCGTGGGCAATGGCCCTACGGCTTCCACCTACCTTTGGAGCGCCCTGAGCCTGGTGACCCTGCTCGGGGGACTGGGCCTGATCCTCTTCATGTTCGGGAAGTTCGACTACCTGGGCTGGGGCGGCACGGCGGGCTGGAAGCAGGCCCAGCCTAGCCGCCTCCAGAAATGGGTGCTCACGCCGAGCCAGAAGGTTGTGGGTCTCTACTTCGCCGTCGTCGCTGTCCTCTTCCTGGCCCAGGCCGCTCTGGGAGGGGCCCTGGCTCACTACCGCGTGGAACCGGGCGCATTCTATGGATTCGACCTGGCTGCCATCCTGCCTTACAACCTGGCGCGCACCTGGCACCTGCAGTTGGCCATCTTCTGGATCGCCACCTCGTGGGTGGCTGGGGGGCTCTTCTTGGCGCCCCTGGTGGGCGGTGCAGAGCCCAAGGGGCAGAGGCTTGGTGTCCTGGTGCTCCTGGGGGCTCTGGCGTTCGTGGTCTTCGGCAGCCTCTTCGGAGAATGGGCAGGCATCAACAATCTGTTGGGCAGCCTCTGGTTCTGGTTCGGGCACCAGGGTAGTGAATACCTCGACCTGGGCCGGTTCTGGCAGGTGCTGCTGGCAGCGGGCCTGATCTTCTGGCTCTTCCTCATGTTCCGCGCCCTCCGCCCTGCCATGAAGGGAACCGAGCAGGGAGAACTGCCGTCCCTCTTCCTCTATGCCGCAGTGGCCATCCCCCTCTTCTACGTGCCCGCGATGTTCTACGGACCCCACACCAACTTCGCCATCATTGACAACTGGCGGTTTTGGATCATCCACCTCTGGGTGGAGGGGTTCTTCGAACTCTTCGCCACAGTGCTGGTAGCGGTGATGTTCTTCCAGTTGGGCCTGGTCTCGGCCAAGTCGGCCACGCGGCTGGTCTATCTGGACGCCATCCTCTACTTGTCTGGAGGCATCCTCGGCACCGGCCACCACTGGTATTTCACGGGACAGGGAACCCTGAACATGGGCCTGGCAGCCTGTTTCAGCGCCCTGGAGGTGATCCCGCTCACGCTGCTGACGCTGGACGCCTGGGACTTCATCCGATTGAAGGACCAGGTCGCAGAAAAAGCTGGGAAGGCCCTCGCCTCCAAGCATCGATGGGCCATCAAGTTCCTGATCGCGGTGGGAGTCTGGAATTTCGCGGGAGCCGGAGTCTTCGGTTTCCTCATCAACTTGCCCATCGTTTCCTACTTCGAGGTAGGCACCACCCTCACGGCCAATCACGCCCACGCTGCCATGTTCGGAGTTTTCGGAATGTTAGCCCTCGCCGTGCTGGTCTTCTGCCTGCGGGCCCTGAACAGCGATGAAGCCTGGAGCAAAGTGGAGAAGCTCATCAAGGTCGGCTTCTGGGGCCTCAACATCGGCCTGGGTTTGATGTTGCTGCTGGACTTGTTCCCCGGAGGCGTCCTCCAGCTCTGGGATGTCATCACCAACGGCTACTGGCACGCCCGGCGCCAAACTTACCTCATGGAGGGCATGTTCCACACTTTGGAATGGATCCGCATCGTGGCCGATACCACCTTCCTGGTGGTGGGGGCAGTGCCTATGGTCCTGGCCACCTTGAAATTGGTCTTCGGCAAGGATCACGCGCAGACTGCCTGATCATCGAAATCATCTCAAACAGTGCCGTTTTCATCACTCAAACAGAGGCCTCTGTCATGGGGCTAGGAGGAAAATATGCCCATCACTAATTTCCAGGAATCCCTTCCCATGCCTGAGAAGGACCGCGCCATGCTGCCACTTGTGGATGTCAAAGATGACACTAAGCTAGTGCTGGTCGCCCTGCCAAAGGACGGTCTCGTCCCGCCCCACAAGGCGCCTTATCCTGCCAGCGTTCAGCTCCTGCAGGGCCGGATCGAGGCTCTCAAGGGAGAGACCTGGATCCCAGTGGCCCCCGGGGAGCGGGTGGTTTTCGACCAGGATCAGAGCCACGGCGTCAAGGCTCTGGAATCCTCTTACCTCCTCATCACCCACATGCGGGCTCAGGCGAAGAAGTAAATGACTCGGGTGTACTACTTCTGCAGAGCCCGTTCATGGACCCACGGATTGCGGTCCACCCCGGGCCGCAAGGCTGGGGAAAGCGGAACTCGAATTCGGCCCAGGAGCGGTTCGCGCGCGCCTTCCGGGGTGGATGCAGCTTCAGAATAAGGAAAGGTTCACACCCTGTCTGTCCGGGAAAGTACGCACACGCCTCCGGTGGGTGTTCCCCTTCAGAGGCGCTGCTCGATGACTTGCTGGCGAAGCTCCTGCATGCCCAGTAAGCCCGGCTTGAGACCCACCCCTCGCGAGGTTCGATTTTCCAGAGTTGGATGGCGTCAGAGTTCATGAAGATGCATCTACACCAGGGGCGGGAGCCTTTGACCTTCCATGCAAGGAGGTCTCCGGGTCGGCGCTGGCTCTGGTCCTTCAGGATCCCGACCGAACCCGCCTCGTGGCGTTCAAATCGGGACGGACCCTTGCTGCTTCTGGGTGTTCAAATTCGCCCTTGGGACCCCCGAAAAGACTTCGGCCCGACCCCCAAAACCCCCAATGGGGAACCAGCTGTGAAACGTCAGGTCGCACCAATTCTCATCGACCTGTACCGCCCTTGACCTGCAAAGGTTTCAGGTCAGGTATTCACGGGTGCCGGAAGATCGATCACCGCTCCCTGGGCCCGCACCAGGCCCTTGCCGAGGTCGGCGAGAAGATCCCCTTTCCCGAACAGCCGTTCGGCGCCGCCCTGGTCCAGGATGATTCTGGAGTTCACGGCGGAGGCGACGCGCAGGGCGATCTTGCCGCCCAGGTTGGACTTGATGGAGGGGTCGACGGTTTCCCGGTCGGGGCGCTGGGTGGCCAGGATCAGATGCACCCCTGCCGCCCTCGCCTTGGCTCCCAGGCGCTGGACCGCCGCGCGGAATTCCTGAGCGGCCTTCTTGTCTGCCGTCAGGTCCTGGAACTCGTCCATGACGAGCACATGCCGGGGAAGGCGGCGGGCGGAGGGCATCAATAGATTGTATTCATAGAGGTCGGCCACCTGGGCAGCTTCAAAGCGCTCGTAGCGTTCCTCCATCACCCCGATGTAATGCGCGAAGCAGGGCATGGCATCCTCAATCCCATACAGGATCGGTCCATCCCGATGAGCCGCAATGGCAGCCTGGAATTCGTTGCCGATGAAGGTCACCCGCTTGGGATCGAGCAGGGTCAGCCGAATCCGGGCGGGATCATGGAAGTGGACCAGGCTGGCCACGATGGCTTTCAGAAGCCAGGACTTGCCGCTGCCGGCGCTGCCCCCGATCAGGATATGGGGCGTTGCGGCGTCAGCGAGATCCGCGGTGAGGATGGTCCCGTTGGGCTCCTGGCCCACCACGAAGCGCCCGGGGCGCTCGCTGAGCCACTGGGCCTTCGCCGCCAACAGGGGACCTAGGCCGACCGCCTGGGGATGGGCGCGCTGGATGAGGAATTCGCGCTTCGCACCGACTCGCACATACTCCACCTCCAGGCCATCGGCGTTGGCGAGACGGTGGCGGACGTCCTCAGCGACCCGGTCCATCTGGGTCACGGGGCCACTGGGACGGGAGACCGGGATAACGTACAGGCGGGGTCCCACGATAGGAGCGGGAGCCTGGGCCGGGATGCCATCGCGATGGAATTCCTTCAGGATCCGTTCCCGCAAAAGCGCAGCCTCCTTGAAGCCTTCTGCGTCTTCGGGAGCCGCGACTTCCTTGATCACGGGCTGAGCAACGACCAAATGCCCGTCCAGCGTGGGTCTCGGACGACAGGCCACAGCCGGAGGGTCATCCCGGAACACCAAGTGCTGAGGGTAGCGCTCCGAGCAGGCTCGCTGGACGGGGCAAACGGCACACATGGCCTTGCGGGATGTGGGCGGAACCGATTCTGGATGACCCAGCCAGCCCCTCATCTGCTCCAACAAGGGAATGAGCTCAGATGCCACAAGGCGGTCCGCTTGAGCTGGGGAGATCTGAGTCTGCACAACTTCGGGCATGAAACGCAGGATCACCGGGTGGGCGTCCAGTCCCTCCGAGCGTTTCAGCAGTTCCCGATACAGGGCGACCTGGGCTTGGTCCAGCGGGGCATTGGCCTCATCGGTGAGTTTGTATTCCACGACCTCGAGTTCGCCTGTCCCGCTCCCGAACAACGCGTCAATGCGGCCCTTCAAGAGGACACCCGCTTCGGGAAAGGCGGCCTCCACGGAATGCTCCCCGGAAGGCAGCAGGCGCGGCAGGTTGCGGGAGACCTCCCCCGGGAAATCGCCCACGCGGCGGGCAACATGGGCCGAGAACTGCCGACACGCCTCTGCGAGTTCATCCACTTCCGCAGGGATGCTGGCATAGCTGGGATCTGCTTCCAACTCGCGAATGAGCAGCCCCATGATCCACCGGTCCAAGGCGGGACCCACCTTGGCCTCCTGAGTGGACAGTCCCACCAGTTCCTCGGGGGGTGTCTGCACAGTCTGGGCAAAGCGGTCCACGATGCGATGGAAGCTGGCCCCGAGACAGGAAGAGCCGATGGGAAAGGTCACCGGTTTCCGCTCCAAACGCCCCAGGACGAAGGCCCGCGGGCATCTCAAGGCGTTGCGGACCTCGGTGACGGAGAGGATGGCTGAGATCGGCTCGCCGCTTGCCATGGGTTTCACGGAGCTCACCTTTCGATACCATCGATGCAGACGATGTTTTCCCCGATCCATATCACGACGGACCCGGCGTTTCTCAATTCCTTCAGCAGGGTCGAGCGCGTGGCTCCCCTTCCCTCCTGGCGGCATTCCTGCACCAGTCGGTCCACCGAGGCCACCCGCAGGTGACGAAGCTTCTGGATGGCGATGGCATCCGCTTCGCTTTTGGAGCCCGCCCTCGCGAGCCTAGGTGCGGAGACAGCCTTCGAAGCCTCGGGTTCGCGGGTGGGTTCCTCGCTCGTCTTGAGCGCCTCTCCCTTGGCCGAACTCCCTCCTACCAACGTCCGGGCAATCACCCATTCCTTGGGAGCCAAGGTCTGGCGAACCCAGTTCTCCACCTGGGAAGGTTCGAAGGGAATCCCCTCTGGGCCAGAAAGATCCCTGGAAACGGCGGCTTTTAGAATCATATCGAGCGCCAGGAGCCGTTCTGCATCTTTCCGATTCAGCCAATGCCAGTTCATCTCCGGACGCTGAAGGAGAGCTTCCCATTTGCCTCGGGTGACCCTCCAGGTGGGCTTGAAGGGCCGCCAGTCCTCCCGAAGCCCGAGCTTCGCGCCCGCAGCCGTCCCCAAGCGATCCAGGGCGGCAGCGATCGAACGGTGATGGGCCTGGTGAATGAGGGCCACCCGAAGATCGCCCTCGGGGGTGGTGATTTGCAGGCGCTCCGGCCCCTGGGAGGCGATCAGGGCCAAGTCTGGCACTAGGCGAACCAGATGGATGAGGCCATCGGTCAGTGCCTCCGGCACAACCCCCTGTTCCAGGCGGTCCCGTTCATCGATGTCTCCGCGGGCCTTCTGAAGCCCCTCCTCCCAGGCCTCAGCCAACAGGGTTGCAGCCGTCTCCTTCGCATCTCGCAGGGGGGCCGTCGAACCTTCCAGGCGATGTTGAAGTTCCTGCAACAGCATTCGCGGAGTGGCGCTCATGGCGGCCATGTGTTCGATTTCTTGGCTCGTGAAGGGCCATGGAAACGGCGCGGTCGGATTCGGATGATCCGCCATCCAGAGCCGAATCAAGCCCTCGGCCTCCTGCGGCGTCGGCATGGCCAGAATAAACGATGGCCCAATCACGCGGGCCTGCTGGGCCAGGGACAACACGGGTCGGATGCCTCGCACCCACTCCGATTCCAGCGCCATCTGGACAATGACCAGATCCCTGACCTCATCCACCAGATCCATCACCAGGTTGCCGTAAGCCAGGATGCGCCCCTGGCCTTCGCCTTGGATCAGGTTTTCCAATTGGTCAAAGACCACCACCAGCGGCGCGCTGGAGGAGGCCATCCGGGCCACGGTCCGCAGCGCCGGAAGTACCCGCTCCTCGGCCAAGGGTTGCTGGACGCCGATGCGGAGAGCCTGGGTTTCGCTGATATCTTGGCCCCCCAACCAGGCAAGGGTGGCTCTCAGGGACAGGATATTGAGAAACGGGGCATTCAAGAGCAACTCAAGATAGCCGTCGTCCAAGTCCGGCATCCGTTCCAACAGGCGCGACAGAAAGTGCTCCAGGTTGTCTTTGCGCCCGCGTTCATCGAGGCTGCGCAGGAGGTCCAGTCCCACTGCGGAATCATCCGGGCTGCCATCCCATCCCAGCGACAGGATGGAGCCCACCAACGAATCAATCTGCCGGGCACCCTCGGAAGGGCGGGCCAGTTGCTGGAGAATCTGATTCAGGACGTAGCGAGGAGTCATATCGGCGCTAGTGATGGGGCGGATATGAACCAGGATGGCGCGCTTACCAAGCGTTCGGCGCAGACGGGAGAAGAGGTGCGTCTTGCCAATGCCGGCGGTGCCCAGGATCAGCAGGGGCATGGGCCGTCCAGGGCCTGCGTCTCCCAGTTGGGTCAGGGACCGCAGCTCCGCCACAGAGCGTATGATGGCCTGGGTAGCCCCGGCGTGGAGTTCTTCCAGGTCCTTCGCCTCCCCCCAGGGATCGGCCGTGATGGGCAGGGCCAGGGGTGGCGCGGTCATGATTTTGTCTCCAGGGGGCGCGCCCAGGAAAGCCGTGTCGCCTGCAAACCCTCGGGACAAAGGGCCAGTTCCAGTGGACTGAGGCGGTTCATGCCGGCTTCCGGCCTCAGCTCGATCCGGCGCTCCCGAACGGCCTGTAGCAGGGCTGCGTGGATCCGGGACAAGGATTGTTCCGGGAGCAACGCAAGCACAAGATCCGGCACGAAACACAAGCCCAAGTTTGGTTTCAAGAACCGCTGGGCCGCGCTGACCAGACGGTCCACGAGGCCTGGAAGGAGCGGCGGATCTGGGCCTTCCGCCGCCCCGGCGACGACCGTCGCAGTGGGCTTGACGAGGTCCAGCAGGAGCTCCCGAATATCTTCCTGAAGCAGGGTCCTTGGCATCGGTTTGCCTTTGAGTGCCTTCTGGATGGAGACGGCAAGCTGCCCCAGGGCGCGCATCTCCTCCTGGCTCAAGACCGGGGTCGCACCCCCAGTGACCGCTTCAGCCTTGCCCCGAACCAGAAGATGGATGCTGCCCTCCTTGGCAAGGTCATTGAGTAGGGCCTTGTATTCCTTGGGGCTGCCGCCTTTGAGGTGCTTTCCCAGGGACCCGCTTAGCACCGTTCGCTCGTGCAGGAGGGCTTCCAACTGAAGCTGAAGAGACATCCTCACGCCACCCTTGATGGCCTCGAACCCCTTCACTACCAGCTGGTCAAGGACTTGCTCCTGAAGACCCGCCGGAACCTTGAACGCCTTGAGTTCGGATTTTTTGAGAATCCAACGAGTCTGCAAAGCGCTGACCATCGCCGGCATCGCTGCATCCAGATCAAAGACCGGGCTGAGCTTGGGTTTTGGCATGGGCGATCCTCGCAGGCAACCAGATGGCTCTCCCCAGTATCCCCGGCCACCCCTCTCTCTTCCACGTGAATCAGGCCACATCCCCGGCAGGGTTTCTCGCCATGGCCTTGGTGCCGAGCACCTGAAGCCCAGCGTCCGTTTCAAGCCAGCGCCCCGAGACGTCAGCAGAGCCGCTCCCGCATTGAATGCCAAGATCGTGCCTTGCTCACGGAAGCTCCAACTATCCCTGAGATGCAGGCTGATCACCCATTCACGCCCGTGCCAAGGCTTCCGCGATGGCCAGTTCCTCCGGGGTGTTGACGTTGATGAAGGTCCATTTCTCAGGATCGAGATGGGCATACTCCGGGCGCTCCAGGATACGGACTTGAACCTTCGCGAACCAGGCATCCACGCGCCACTTGCCCGTGTCCAGGGCTGCGCGGATGGCGGGCAGGCAGGTCTCGCGACGATAGACGGCATGCAGGGGTTCCAAGCCACTCCCGCTGTCCGGAATCACGACATCGACTGCACCCGCACGTTCCCACGCGAACCGAATGAGAGCGGGATTGGCGAAGGGCAGATCGCAGGCCAGTACGGCCACCAGGGGGTAGCGGGCCTGGGCCAGGGCGGTGTACAAACCGCCAAGGGCGCCGCGATCGATCACCAAATCCGGAAAGCAAGGCAGGTTCAGGAACGCCAGTTCCTGAGGATGATTGGAGGTGACGATCAGCTCATCGCCCAGACCTGCCATCCGTTCGCACACCCGCTGAATGAGGGGTTCTCCAAGGAAGGGCGTCAGAGCCTTGTCGCGTCCCATGCGGCGGGATTCTCCGCCAGCCTGGATGACCACACTGAGCTGCATCCCCTTTCCTCCCTTCGCCTATAAGCCGTTACCTAACAATAACTTGATCATTCTGGTGAGAGACCGGAATAAAGGGGCACAACAAAATAATCAAATTGCGCAGAGTGTTTTAGGATGGTTCCGAAGGATGACCGATCCATCGCTCCATCTTCCTGCTTGTTCTTTGGATGAAATCGCCGTTGACTTGATGCACTCCGTAGAAGCCGGTTGGAAGGAACGCGCATGGCTGAATCCGACCTCTCCCGATTGCACGGCGTTCTGGAGGAACTGGCTCCTCAAGGACGTTCGGCCTTGCTGCCAGCCCTGCACGCGGCCCAAGGGATCTATGGGCATATCCCCGAGCCCGTGGCGGCGGAAATTGGCCGGATCCTGCAGGTGCCCCTGGCGGAGCTCTACGGTGTGATCGACTTCTACGCCCTGTTCCTGCGCGAACCCGCCGGGCAGACGATCATCCATGTCTGCAACGATCCGGTCTGCGCCATGGCCGGATCTGAGACCTTTCTCAAGACCCTCCGACGGCAGCAGGATGCAACTGGGATAACGGTCCACTGGGCGCCCTGCCTAGGGCTCTGCGAACACGCTCCGGCAATCATCGTCAAGGAGACCCAGCGGGGACGCGTGGATCCAGGCTATGAGGGGATCGTCACCGAGGCCATCGGCGAATCGCCCCGGAGCCTCCTCGGCGGAGACCTCTCCCTGCTTACGAAGAACTGCGGGAAGGGGCGTGCCACCACACTGAAGGAATACGAGGAGGCCGGTGGCTACCAAGCCTTGAAGCTGGCCCTTGGGGCTGCCCCCGGCTTGGTGATCGCGGCGATCAAGGCCGCGGGCTTGGTCGGCCGGGGCGGAGCCGCCTTTCCCACCGCCCTGAAATGGGAAGCGGCTGCGCAGGCTTCCGGCGAGCCGAAATACGTGGTCTGCAATGGCGACGAAGCCGAACCGGGCACCTTCAAAGACCGCGTGCTCCTGGAAGAAGATCCCCATGCCGTGCTGGAAGGACTACTGCTCGCGGGCTATGCCATCGGCGCGCACAAAGGCTACCTTTTCATCCGGGGCGAATACACGCAGGGCCTTCGAGCGATGACCGCAGCAGTGGCGGAGGCACGGGCGGCGGGCTATCTTGGCACGGACCTCCTGGGCTTCGCCTTCGAGGTGGAACTGCGCCGTGGCGCCGGAGCCTATGTTTGTGGCGAAGAGACCGCCCTGTTCGAAGCCATTGAGGGCAAGCGTGGCTTTCCGCGAGTCAAACCCCCCTTCCCCACCACCCACGGGCTCTTCGGGCAGCCTACGGTCATCAACAATGTGGAAACCCTCTGCAATGTGCCCCTGATCCTGACCCTGGGGGCTGCCGAATACCGGCAGCTGGGCACGGAGAAGTCCTCGGGCCCCAAGTTGTTCTGCGTCTCCGGCGATGTCGTCAGGCCCGGTCTCTACGAGGTGCCCTTTGGGGTCACCATCCGCCACCTCCTCGAAGATCTTGCGGGGGGTGTGCGCCTGGGCCGCAAGCTCCAGGCGATCCTTTTCGGCGGCGCCGCGGGGGCCTTCGCCACGGAGAAGGATCTGGACGTCCGGTTGTCCTTCGAGGATCTCCGCCAGGCGGGACTGCCCTTGGGCTCCGGGGTGGTGATGGTCTTCGACGAGAGCCGGGATTTGCGGGATGTACTCCTCCGGCTGGGGCGGTTCTTCGCCTACGAGTCCTGTGGGAAGTGCTATCCCTGCCAGCTTGGGGCTCAGCGCCAATACGAGATCCTGCAGCGCGTGGCCGAAGGCAGAGCCCTTGCCGGCGACCGGGAACGGCTCGCGGATGTGGGCTGGACGATGACTGACGCCTCCCTCTGTGGACTGGGCCAGACCGCCGCCTCGGCGGTGCTCAGCGCCCTGAAGATTTGGCCGGACTTGTTCTAGGGAGATGCCATGGAAGCCGACGTCGTTTTGACCATCGATGGCGCACCCGTCACCGCGGCCGCCGGGCCACGATCCACAAGGCGGCTCAGGCTGCGGGCATCCTCATCCCCACGCTCTGCTACCACGACTATTGCACGGCCAACGCGCTCTGCCGGATCTGCGTGGTGGAGGTGGAAGGGGTCCGCACCCTCGTGCCAGCTTGCGTGGCGCCTGTTGCGGAAGGCCTGCAGGTGCACACGCAATCGGAACGGGTGCGACGCTCGCGGCGCACCCTCCTGGAGATGCTGCAGGCCTCCGTGGACCTC
>JANYIU010000229.1 GCA_025361955.1 Holophagaceae bacterium | reverse complement strand
GAAGCCCTCGGCTGGCCCAAGAAGCGCGTGCTGTTGCTGGACGGCGGCGAGTGCCTGCAGGTGCTCAAGGATGGCTCGGCGCGCGTGGCGGGGTCCGTGCCTGTCGGCAAGTGCTTCGTGGACCAGGGCGTGACCCACATGGTGGATGCCCGGGTGGTGCACGATCGACTGATCATGCAGGAGGACGGCATCGTCGTTGCCACCTTGGTGGTGGATCCCGTCACCGGGGAACTGGCCCAGGAGCCTACGATTCTCTCCCGGGGCTTCGTGGTGCTTTCCGATGATCAGGTCTATGGCGATCTCCTGCGCGGAGCCGTGCGGAAGGCCTATGAAGAGGCCCCACCCGAGATCCGGCGAGACAAGGATCTCCTCATCGAACTCCTGCGGCAGACCCTGCGGCGCATCATCCGCAAGACCACTGAGACCCGGCCCATGGTGGTGCCGATGGTGCTGGAAAGCAGGGGTCGGTGAGCCGCGGCTGAGGGTCAGTGCTTTTGGGTGTGGGTAGAGCCGGCCAGTATCCGCCTACTGCCCACGGATCACTGACCCCTTTCTAGTTTTTGCTGCCGGAGCGCTTCCATCAATGCGCGCTGAAGCTCTTCCGCCACGAGCATGAACCGGCCTTGTTGGGCGGGCGTCAGGGAACTGCGGATCTCCTCTTCGAACTTCCGTTGCAACTCCTGTAATTGCAGGCGGACGGCTAGGAGCTGCTCCACCAGCGGACGGATGCTCGTGTTCTTCTCCTCTTCGGAGAGCGGACTCAGCAGGATGTCGTTGACCTGGTGCTGCAGTTGCCGTGCGCGCTGACGGCGGTCCCGGCCGTCCAGATCGAATTGTTCCCAGCGGTCCGCGATGCTCTTGGCCTTCTCTGCGGAGATGCCAAGGGATTGCTGGAGCCGCTCCATCCGCATTCGGTGGAGACGGAGCACGATCTGCTCTCGCCATAGACCCGCTTTTGGCCCGCGTTCCTTGAAGGCTGGCGGTCCGCCTTGTCCGGCCAGGAAGGTGATGGGGAGGAGCAGGGCTAGAAAGACGCGGTACATGGGAGACTCCAGCATAGTCAAGGCTCAGGGGCGGGGGGTGGATTCCAGGCGCCGGAGCACCGCTTCGGCGTCCTTGGGGCTCAACTCGGAGAGTTGCGAGAGGACATCCTCGCCCTCGGCGAAGGGGGTTTCCGGCAGAAGTTCGCTCAGGTCCGCGGGGGTCGGCTCCAGGCTGGCTTCCACCAGGGGAGTCCGCTGGACTCGGCCCGCCAGGTAGCCACCCATGCCCAGGGCCAAGGCCAGCCCAGCAGCCGCCAGCCACAGGAGCGTCGGGTGGTATGACCCCTTCAGTCGGCGCGCGGGCAGCTTGCGGAGGACCCGTTGCGGCAGCTGTTCGAAATACCCTGCGGGGGCCAAAACATCTGGCGCTTCCGCCTGGGCCAACCACTGCACCCGGGCCTCGCTGCAGGCCACGCAGGTGCGCAAATGGACCAGGACGTCGGCGGGTAATTCCATGGGCTCGGCCTCGATGGCGTTCAGGGCCTGTTGGCAGGGCTCGGGAATGGGTAGGAGGCGCTCGCTCATGGCTTGACTCCTTGCAGCTGGCGGGTGAGGTTCTGGATGGCATGGAAGATGTTGGCCTTCACGGTGCCCACCGAGGTGCCCATTTCCCGGGCGATTTCCTCGTATTTCCAATCGTTCTGGAGCTTCAGCAGGAGGGCCTGCCGCTGGCGCTTGGGGAGGTTGGGCAGGGCCTCCCGCAAAAGACGGCGGGACTCCTGGTCCAGCACATGGTTCATCTGGTTGTCTTCCACCCGCAGGGCGGGGTGCTCCTGGCCGCTCTCCCCAGGTTCCAGGGATTCGTGTCCCAGGCGGGAACGATTCAGGACATTCAGGGCTTGGCGGGTGGCGATGGTGATGATCCAGGTGCGGAAACTGGCTTCGAAACGAAATCCGGGGAGGGCCCGATAGGCCCGCAGGAAGGTTTCCTGGACGACGTCATCGGCGTCCAAATGGTTCTTGAGGATGGCGAAGGCCTTGCCATAGACATCCCGCTGGAAGCGCTCCATGAGCAGGCCAAAGGCGGTCTGATCACCGGCCTGGGCCGCCGTTACCCAGGCCAGGATTTCCGGGGTATGGTAAGGGGAAGCGCTCACGATCGGCGGCATGCAGGTCTCATTTCCGGCCCTGGTTATCATGGAAGCTGCTCCACGTTAGAGCAAGCCGGATGCAGCCATTGAACTTGCTCCAAAGGGTAGACCTGGGAGGAGGGCCTGAGGTTGAATGGAGCTAGGGAATGATTGGGAGACCAGATGATCACGTTGCGCGAAAGCATCGACACCTTTCTATCGGAAGAGCAGATCCGGGTGCGAATCCGTGAGATGGGCGAGCAGCTGACCCGCGACTACGCCGGCAAGGACCTGCTGGTGGTGGGACTCTTGAACGGCGTGTTCATCTTCATGGCGGACCTGGTGCGGGTCATGGACTTGCGCCTGGAAGTGGCCTTCATGCAGGTCGCCAGCTATGGTGGGAATACCGTGACTACGGGTGAAGTGAACATCCTCCATGACCTGGAACGGCCGGTCGGGGGCCGCCATGTGCTGATCGTGGAGGACATCGTGGATACGGGCCTGACGCTGCACAAGGTGCGCAACATGCTGCTGGACCGTCAGCCCGCGAGCCTCAAGATCGCTACCTTGCTGGATAAGCCGAGCCGGCGGAGCGTGCAGGTGCCGGTGGACTATGTCGGGTTCGCCATCGAAGACCGCTTCGCGGTGGGCTTCGGCCTGGATCTGGACGGCAAATACCGCAATCTGCCCTTCGTGGGCATCTACAATCCCGCCTAGACCATGCGACCGAGGCGCTGGACTCCTGTTCTGGTCATGCTCCTGGCCTGTCTGGCGGGCTGTGGCTATCACCGCCTGGATCGTCGGCCCCGGACGGCGGCCTGGATGGTCACGGGGGCAACGGTCCGCATCGCCGGTTTCGCCAATCGGAGCCCGCGCTTGGGGCTTGAAGAGGCCTTCCGGAAAGCCCTTGAGCACCGGATCGTGGCAGCGTCTCCGTGGAAGCTGGTGGGCCAGAACGCTGCCTCACGGTGGGTCGTCCAGGGGACGATCGAGCGTTATGAAGTCAGGGCCCTGGGGCTCAATCTCGGGACCTCTACCGCCAAGGGCGCCGCGGGCTCCGCCTCCCGGGTGGAAGTGGTCGTCGCCGGCTCCATGCAGTTGCTGGATGGTCAGACCGGGGCGCTGGTGATCGCGCGGCCGAGCATCACCTTCTCGAATCAGTATCGGGTGGACCAGAACTTCGCCAGTTTCGATAACCGGGAACTGGAAGTGCTGGATACCCTGGCGGACGACTTCGCCGAAAGTTTTCTGACCCAGCTCCTGGAGGGCAGCGATTGATGACCATCCCGGAGGCCTTCCTGCGGGCCGAGTACGCCCTTCTGCACGGCGAGGACAGCGAGGGCCGTCGCTCGGCTCTGGAGGCCTGGAAGGCCCGCCACGTGGACCCGGAGTGGGCGGATTTCTCGCTGCTGGTTTGTGCCGAAGGCTGCCCCTGGGCGGAGGTCCAGAATGCCCTTATGGAGTCGGCTCCCCTGGGGGCCATGCGGGTCGTGCTGGTGCCTCAGGCCGAGAATCTGCTGGAGAAACCGAAAGAACTGCCCCCGACGATCAAGGCCTTGCTGGAGCGGCCCCTGCCGGACACCCGGCTGCTGCTGGTGTCCAGAACGCCTCTTAGCGCAGGTCCGGGCCGGATCCTGGGCGCCAAGCCCTTCAATGAATGGCTGCAACAGGGGCGAGTGCTCAAGGTGGGCGCCCTGGAGGAGAAGGAGGCTCAGGGCTATGTCGAAGCCCAGGCCCAGTTGCTCGGGCTGAAGCTGGAGGCCGGTGTGGCGGCGCGGCTTGCCGCACGCTTAGGGGGGATTCCCGGAATCCTGAAGAGGACCCTGGAGGTACTGGAGTTGCTGGCTGAGAACCACCGAGTGAGTACCGAGATGGTGGATCAGATCAGTTTCCGGCTGGGGGAGCAGAATGCCTTCGCGTGGTCCCAGGCCTGGCAGAAGGGGCAGCTGGCCCAGGCCCTCGCTACCCTGCGGGTGGCCCTGGAGGACGATCCCAGCGGGGCACCCCTGATGATGCTCGGTCAGGCTCGCCGAGAAGTGGACCGGCTTTGCCGGTTGCTGGAAGCCCGCGCCAAGGGTGTCAAGGCCCCCCAGGAACTGGCTGCGGCGCTGGGCCTCAATCCGCGCCAAGGTTTCCTGCTGGAGGGCTACGGCCGGGTGTTGGACCGGGTTAAACCCGCGGGCGCGGTGCGACTCCTGAGGCTCGTCAACCAGGTGGATCTGGATCTGAAGGGCCTGGCCCTTTCCGGGGGCAGGACCCCGCTGGTCTCGTTGACCCTCTCCTTGTGCCGGGCATGGGTGCAACAGCCTTGAGAGTTGCAAGGAAAAATTGCATGATGGTGCGTTCCCCTGACATCCAATCCAGGAAGGAGAATGCCCATGTCGTTCTGCCCTGTCCCAGCGCTCACCCCTTTGGCGGTCGTGGAGGCCAAGTCCCTCCTGCCGCAGGGTTGGAAGGCCAACCTGGCGGATCCAGGCAACTTGGATCTCCGTCCAGTGCTGCTGGAGTTGCTCCGGCGCACCACCAGCCGCTTGCCCCAGGATGTCATCGAAGCAGTGGTGGCGGGCCGCAACGCCGAGATTGAGGGCAGTCGCAGCGCCAACACCCTGGACACCATGATCGAGAACATAGTCCTCGCCGATGAGCATGTGGCGCCCCTTTGCCAGGACACGGGCACCGTGATCTTCTGGGTCCGGCATCCCTTTGGTGTCAGCCAACGTCTGCTCAAGGCGCAGATCCGCAATGCCGTGGCCGAGGCGACGGCCAAGAGCTGGCTGCGGCCCAACTGTGTGGCGGCGATCAGCGGCAATAACCCTGGCAACAATCTGGATCCCTTCGGCGAGACCCACCCCGTGATCCATTTCGAGGAGTGGGAGAGCCCTACGATCGAGATCGCCCTCATGCTCAAGGGGGGCGGTTGCGAGAACGTGGGTGCTCAGTACCGCCTGCCAGATGCCGCCCTCGGCGCGGGTCGCGACCTGAAGGGGGTGCGCCGGTGCATCATCGACGCCGTGGTCAAGGCCCAAGGTCAGGGCTGCTCGCCAGGCATCCTGGGGGTCTGCATCGGCGGCGACCGGGTGGTGAGTTACGAACACAGCAAGGAAATCCTCCTGCGCAAGGTGGGGACGACCAACCCGGATGCCGAGCTGGACGCCCTCGAAAAGCAGCTCACCGAGGAGCTGAACTCTCTGGGCATCGGCCCCATGGGCTACGGCGGGCGGAGCACGGTCCTGGATGTGTTCATCGAGGAGTTGTGGCGCCACCCCGCCAGCTTCTTCGTGAGCATCAGCTATATGTGCTGGTCGTCCCGGCGCATGACGCTGCGGCTCACGACCAGCGGCGAGCCGTGTTTCGAGTGAAGAAAAATAATCAACCACGGATACCCGCGGATGCACCCAGATAAAGATTTTGTTTGCAGCTGTGGTTCCCCTTTTTTTTCTTGGAGTGTTTATGATCCGACTTACCACTCCCATCTCTGAAGCCGATGCCCGTGCACTGAAGGTGGGCGATGAAGTCCTGCTTTCCGGCCGGGTGGTCCTCAGTCGCGATAGGGGCCATCAGTTCATGGTGGAGCAGAAGCCCGAGTGGCTAAAACCCATCCTCGAGCAGGCTGTCATCTACCACTGCGGGCCGGTGGTGAAGAAGCATGAAGATGGCCACTGGTCCTTCGTCTCAGCGGGGCCCACCACCAGTATCCGCGAGGAGCCTTACCAGGCCGAGATCCTGGAGACCTATACCGTGCGCGGCGTCATCGGCAAGGGCGGCATGGGCAAGCAGACCAGCGCAGGCCTGAAAAAGGTGGGAGCCTGCTACTTCCACACCACGGGCGGCGCTGGGGCCTTGCTGGCCGAATGCGTGAAGCGCGTCGTCGATGTCAAGATGCTGGAGGAATTCGGCAGCCCCGAAGCCTTCTGGATCATCGAGGTGGAGGACTTCCCGCTGGTCGTCACCATGGATAGTCATGGGGGTTCTCTGCACGAGGAGATCCTGCGCTCCAGCCAGGAGCGGGCCAGAGTCCTGATGGGCTAAGTCGCTGTCACTCAATAACCTTGTCGTCCCGGTAGCGAGAGCGGCATAAGGAGTCGTGACGAAACAACCACAAAAACAGTGGTTATTCCCTAACGGCACTTAAGCTATATGGGTGACCTACCACCTGCTTCGCAAGCAAATCCT
>JANYIU010000144.1 GCA_025361955.1 Holophagaceae bacterium | reverse complement strand
CCACATGGTCAGCTGCCCCGGTTGCGGACGCATGCAGATCGACCTCAAACAAGTGGCCCAGGAGATCGAGGCTGGCCTCAAGGAGATCAACCACGAATTCATCACCTACGCGGTCATGGGCTGCGTGGTGAATGGTCCTGGAGAAGCCCGGGAAGCGGATCTGGGCGTGGCCGGCGGCGCTGGCGAGGGGCGCATCTACCGCAAGGGCGAGCTGATCCGAAAGGTCAGAGAGGAAGATCTCGTCTCCGCCTTCCTGGAGGAAGCCCGAAAACTCAAAATCGAACATGTACAAAAGGTCTAAACCCGTGACCTGGGTGCTAACCCATCCCCTCCTAGCCTTGGGGATCTTCCTGCTCCCGGAAGCCCTGCTTCCGGTGCATCTGCAACCCACGGCCTGGGCCCTGCGGGGGGCCATCCGGGTCTACCAGATGACCCTCAGCCCGATCCTGGGCAACCAGTGCAAATTCCAACCCACCTGCAGCCACTATGGGTTGGGCTGCCTCCAGAAGTACGGAACCCTCCGCGGCGGATTGCTCACGACCTGGCGGATCATCCGCTGCTCACCTTTCACCCACGGCGGCGAAGACCCAGTGCCCTGAATCTGGAAATGTGATGGAGCGCACGGATCGGAACCTAGCCGCGATTCATCTCAACGTTTCAAGCAAACCCTTCACGGAGATGCCTATGCAGATCAATCCCGGAACTCGGCTCCAGGAACTTGGCAAGGAGTTTTCCAAGGCCCGCAGGCTCTTCCGCAGGCTGGGTGTCGAGATTGATCTCCAGAGTGAGCGCACGGTCTCCGAAGCCTGCGAGCTGGCAGGCATCTCCATCAAGGATTTCGCCCGGACCCTCATCGCCATGACCCCCGAGAAGGGCACGACAGCCACGATCGAGGACTGGGCCGTGGCTCCCCTCCAGGATCTGATCAGCTATATCCAGGATCGCCACCATGTCTATACGCGCCAGGAATTGATCCGACTGGGGCGGCTGCTGGAGGAGGCAGTCAACGGCCATAGCGAACAGCATCCAGAGTTGCTCCAGATCCGGAGCCACTTCCACCACCTGCGGGAAGACCTCCTCCAGCACTTGGATGCAGAGGATCGAGTCATCTTCCCCTCCATCCTGAATAACGCCACGACCGGCACCTCACCGGTCTTCACCACCCTCGACGACCTCTACCATATGGCCCTCAAGGAGCATGAAGCCGCGGAGGAACTCTTCCAGAACATCGGCATTCTCACTCGCAACTTCGCCCTGCCCTTGGGCGCAGCACCTGTCATCCGCTCGCTCTACCTCGGTCTGAGAGATCTGGAAGAGGATCTCTTCATGCACATCTATCTGGAGAATCACGTGCTGTTCCCAAGAACCGTGCAAGCCCCGGGAAATGCTTAACCGAGAAACCGCGAAAGGCGCGAAAAGGCCTGATCTTGCGCCATTTTTTTCGCGTTCATGCGCGAATTTCGCGGTTTCATCTTGCCACCCCTTGTGGCAATTCAGGTTCCGGATGAGGTTTCTTGCCTGCGAGTCTTGGTGATCCGCTCTCGATAGGTTTCAATGACCTTGGAGGGTTGCGTGACCAAGCTTCAAAATACATGGATCTGGGGTGTTTTGATGATTCCCTGGGGCGGGCTGACCGTGCTCCTCGATGCCGTGGTCATTCTCCTGCTGGCGCCGTTCCTGGGCGGCAAACGAGCCTTCTTCACCATCGGTCCCCTGTGGGCGCGCCAGATGTTCTGGGTGGGGGGCGTGCAGCTGGAAGTCCACGGCTGGGAGAACCTACCCGAGGACATCCGCAGCGAAAAACAACCGGTGATCTTCATGTCCAACCACCAGAGCAATCTCGATCCCCCCGTGCTCATCTCGGCACTGCCCGTGCCTGCGGTCTACATCTCCAAAAAGGAATTGAAGTGGGTGCCTCTGGTGGGCTGGGCGGCCGGGTTGGGCGGAACTCTGTTCATCGATCGCGGTAACCGGGAGGCTGCCGTCCGCAGCATCTACCAGGCGGCCGCCGAGATCCGGGGTGGCAAGACGGTGGTGATCTTCCCGGAAGGGACCCGCACCCGCACCGGGAAGCTGGGCCCCTTCAAAAAGGGCGGCTTCGCCATGGCCCTGGATGCCGGCGTTCCCATCGTGCCCCTGGCGACGGTGGGCGGCTTCCATGTCATGCCTCCGGGCTCCTTTCGCATGCACCCTGGGCGCTATACGATTCTCATCGGGAACCCCGTGGACCCCAGGACGTTTCCCGATCGCGACTCCCTGCTGAAGGAAGTGCGCCGCAACATCGAGGCCCTGGTCGAAACCGCACAAGGCCTGGCATGACCAGCGGCGAATTCAATCCCTACCGAGCTCCCGAAGCCAATCTCACGTCAGCGGCTGGCGTTCTGGAGCCCGGGGAGCTGCAGCCCGTTCCCTTCGAGGACACGGACACGGAGCCGCGTTTCTGGCCACGGGTCTGGGCCATGTTCTCCGCGCTTTTCAAGAATCCCTTGAAACTCGCGGAACAGATCCCTGTCACTACCGGGCTCGGTGCGCCCTGGCGGTTCCAGATGATCCTGACCCTTCCCCTGTTCTTGCTGCTCCTCGCCATCGTCACCCTGTTCGGCGTGTTCATGCTTTTCAGTAGCACCGGATCGCGGCCCGGCGCCGCACCGGCGTGGATTTTCGGCTTGTTGCCCCTGATCTACGTGGTCATCCTCCCCCCGATTCAGTTCATCAATATGATCGTCATCGGCGCCCTGAGCCACGGTTGCCTCTGGCTCTGGGGCGGGCTAAGGCAAAGCCAAGGCACGACGGCGACCATCCGCTTGACGGGCTACTTCCTCGGTTTCTTTTTGCTGGTGGGGTTCATCCCCATCATCGGGTCCCTGGCCGCTCTCGCAGGCCCCGCCTTCCTGGGCATGGCCCTGGCCCGCATCCATCGCACCGACACCTGGCGCGGCGTCTGCGCGGCCTACACCCCTCTGGTAGTCCTAGTCTGTGCG
>JANYIU010000203.1 GCA_025361955.1 Holophagaceae bacterium | reverse complement strand
TGAAGGCCGCCATCAAGCGCATCGAGCCGCACCTGCCCCGGGAGTCCAACTACCAGAAGGGCCGCATCCTGCTGGCCACGGTGAAGGGCGATGTCCATGACATCGGCAAGAACCTGGTGGACATCATCCTTAGCAACAACGGCTTCGAGGTGAAGAACCTGGGGATCAAGCAGCCCATCGAAGCCATCCTGAAGGAACTGGAAGCCTGGCCTGCGGACGCCGTCGGACTCTCGGGCCTGCTGGTGAAGTCCACCGTGATCATGAAGGAGAACCTCCACTTCATGGAGGAGCTGGGGCTCAAGGTTCCGGTCATCCTTGGCGGCGCGGCCCTCACCCGCGGCTACGTGGAAGGCGACTGTCGCCGCACCTATTCGGGCTCCGTCTTCTATGCCGAGGATGCCTTCGAGGGTCTGCGTCACATGCAGGCTTTGGTTTCGGGTGTCAATGAGGTACCTGCAGCTGCTCCCGCCGCATCCGCGGCTGGAGAGATAAAAATTATTCGCCGTGGGACGGCTGCCGTTCCGCTCACGGAACATGGGCAAAGCAGCTGGGTACGCCACGACGCGCCCGTGCCCACCCCACCCTTCTGGGGCGTGCGCGAGCTGGCGGATTCGCCCCTGGACCTCTTCGAGCACTTGGACGATTTCGCCCTCATTCGCAACCGCTGGGGCTTCAGCCAGGGAAGCCTGAGCGAGGAAGCCTTTGCCTCGGTGCTGCGGGACAAGGCCGAACCGCAGCTGGCCACCTGGCGGGAACGCTTGGCGAAGGATCCCGTCTTCCAGCCCAAGGCCCGCTACGGCTACTTTCCCGTGCGCGCCGAAGGCGACACCCTACGGGTGTTCGATCCTGCGGATGCCTCACGCAGCCTCGCGGCCCTGGTCTTCCCGCGCCAGGCCTCGGGGCGTCGTCTCTGCCTCACGGACTTCTTCCGGGCGGACGCCCCCGATGTGCTGCCCCTCCAGCTGGTGACCCTGGGCCAGGCCGCGGCGGAACACGCGGCAAAACTCTATCGGGAAGATGGCTACGCGGACTACTTCGCCTTCCACGGGCTGGCCACGGAACTCACCGAGGCCTACGCCGAGCGCCTCCACGCCCGCATCCGCCGGGAGTTGGGCATCCACGGCAAGGACCTGCCGGGCCGTGCCCTCTTCGCCCAGGGCTACCAGGGCTCCCGCTACTCCTACGGCTACCCCGCCTGCCCCGACCTGGAAGGCAACGGGCCCATCCTGGACTTGCTGAGGGGCGCCGAGATCGGTGTCCACCTCAGCGACAGCCACCAGATGGATCCCGAGTACACCACCAGTGCCCTGGTGGCCTGGCACCCCCAGGCCCGGTACTTCAGCGTCTGAAGCTGCCCAAAACAACTTTCACGACAGGGGTTGAAATCCCCGGGAAGAAGCGCTACCTTTTCTGACCGGCCCTGCGGGGTCGTTTTCATCTGAGATCCTTGTCAGTTCCATAGCGAGTTATCCAGAAAGGTGGAGGGACGGGCCCTGTGAAACCTTGGCAACCTGCGAAAGCAAGGTGCCAATTCCTGCCGCGATTGATTCATCAATCACGGAGAGATGTCGAGCTGTGTCGAACTGACGACACGCCGAAGGGGCCCGAGTGATCGGGCCCCTTCGGCGTTTTTCTATTCCTGGACTTGCTTGGACGACGAGGCCTCGGCCTTCTCACCTTCCTTTTCAGGAGCCGCCATGAGCGCCGCCCATCCCAACTTCGAAACCATCGCCCTCCACGGCGGCCAGGTCGCGGACAGCGACACCAAGAGTCGCGCCGTGCCCATCTACCAGACCACGAGCTACGTGTTCGACTCCGCGGAGCACGGCGCCAACCTCTTCAACCTGTCGGTGCCGGGGAACATCTACACCCGCATCATGAACCCCACCACGGCCGTGCTGGAGACCCGCGTGGCCCAGTTGGAAGGCGGCATTGCGGGCCTGGCGGTGGCATCGGGGCAGGCGGCGATCACGCTGACCTTCAACACCCTGCTGCGCAACGGCGATCACATCGTGGCGGGCGACAACCTCTACGGCGGTACCTACAACCTGCTGCACCACACCCTGCCCCGCACGGGCATCGCCACCACCTTCGTGGACTCCACCAAGCCCGAGGCCTTCCGCGCCGCCATCACGCCCCAGACCCGCGCCATCTACATCGAGGCCCTGGGCAATCCCAAGCTCGATGTGCCCGAGTTCGAGGCCATCGCCGCCATCGCGAAGGCCGCGGGCGTCCCCCTCATCGTGGACAACACCCTGCCCAGCCCCTATCTGCTGAATCCCCTGGCGCTCGGCGCGAACATCGTGGTCCACAGCGCGACGAAATTTCTGGGCGGCCACGGCACCTCCGTGGCCGGCGTCATCGTGGACGGTGGCACCTTCGACTGGAAGAACGGCAAGTTCCCCGAGTTCACCGAGCCCTTCGCCGCCTATCACGGCGCCGTCCTCGCCGATCTCGCGGGCCCCGCCGCCTTCATCACCAAGGCCCGCATCGAGGGCCTGCGCGACACGGGCGCGGCCCTGAGCCCCTTCAACGCCTTCCTCATCCTCCAGGGCATTGAGACCCTGCACCTGCGCCTGCAGCGCCACGGCGAAAACACCCTCGCCATCGCCCAGTGGCTGGAGCAGCACCCCAAGGTGGCCTGGGTCAACTATCCTGGCCTGTCAACCCATCCGAGCCATGCCAACGCGAAGAAATACTTCCGGCCCGGTGCGGGTTTCGGCGGCATCCTCACCTTCGGTGTCAAGGGTGGACTCGAGGCGGGGAAGACCGTCATCAACCGCGTGGAGCTTTTCTCCAGACTCGCCAACGTGGGCGATGCCAAGAGCCTCATCATCCACCCCGCCAGCACCACCCACCAGCAACTCTCCGCCGAAGAGCGCAAGCTTACGGGTGTGACGGATGACCTGATCCGTCTCTCAGTGGGCCTCGAACACATCGACGATCTGAAAGCGGATCTCGAAGAGGCACTGGCCGGAGTCTAGCTAGCCATGGAAGGGTTCAGCCAGAGCGCGGAAAGGATCCTTTCCGCGTTCTGCACCTATTCCACAAGGGACGGAAAGGAAACACGATGGCCCTCAAGGTCCTGAAATTCGGAGGCACTAGCGTTGGCTCTCCGGAGGCGCTTCGCTTGGCAGTGGCCATCATCCGAGCGGAACTGCCGCGGGGAGGCGTCGTCGTGGTTTCGGCCCTTTCCGGTACGACGGACCAGATCCTGAAAGCCGTCGCCGCTGCAGGTCAGGGGGACACGAACACGGCACTGGAGTTGCTCGCTGCCATCAAGGTGCGGCATCACACGGCCGCCGATAGGCTGGCAATCGCCAGGCCCGTGGAGTCCGCATGGGCGCCCCTCTTCGACCGCCTCCAGAGTCTGCTGGAAGGCATGGGCCTGCTCTGGGAGACCTCGCCCAGGGCCAAGGACGCGGCCCTGGCCATCGGCGAGACCCTGTGCGTGCACCTGCTGGCGGCCCTTCTGCAAGCGGAGGGCGTTCCCGCACGCATGCAGGATGCGCGGGAGGTGATCCACACGGACGCCCGGCATGGACGGGCCCAGCCTCAAGTGGAACTCATCCGCGCCGCTTGTCAGGACTGGCAACCGCTTCTGGCTCAGGGGATCTGCATCGTCACCCAGGGGTTCATTGGGTCCGCCCCTGATGGGTCCACGACGACCCTTGGGCGAGGCGGTTCGGACACCTCCGCTACCCTGATCGGGGAGGCGCTGGATGCGGACGAGGTCCAGATCTGGACGGACGTGGACGGCGTGCTTACGGCGGATCCCAGCCTGGTGGCCAAGGCTCGGCCCATCCCTGTCATGACCCTGCGTGAGGCGGCGGCCCTCTCCGCCTTTGGTGCCAAGGTCCTCCACGCGGACTCCTTGGCGCCGGTTGAGCGGGGCCGCTTCAAGCTGGTGGTGGCGAACACCCATCGCCCTGAAGCCAGCAGGACGGAGATCCTGGCCAGCGTTTCGGAGCCTCCTTCCGGCATCATCACCTCCGTGGCGTACAAGGAGGGGCTGGTGTGTCTCCACTTCCCGCCTGCGCGGGATTTGGACGCGGTTTTCCAGGCGGCTTCCGATCTCCAGGATGCCGGAGCCGTTCGCTACGGGCTCCTGAGCACGCCCGAGGGAAGCCTGCTCGTGGTGCGCCCCGAACACGCGGATGCGGTGGCACTGCTGGTCCGACTGGAAGGCACGGGTGTTCGCATCGAGCGGGGCTGGTCCAGCGTGGCGCTAGTGGGCGAAGGGTTGCGCCAGTACCCCGGCGGCGCCCTGGCGCTGCTGGCCACCCTGGAGAAGGAAACCATCGGGGGCATTTTCGCGGGCGGCGCAGGCATCTCCGTGGCCTTTCTCGTGCCCGATGAAAGGCTGCGCGAATTGATTCCGCGACTGCATCGACTCTGCATCGAGGAAGCCTGAGGAGCCTCTCGCGATCAGGCGTTGCTGTCCCGGGCGGAACCCTGGTTCAATGCAGCAAGGAGCAGGTTTCCCTCCAGCCATGAGCCCAAAGCCACCTTCAGCCTTCACCTGCCTCGTCATCGACCATGACGATACGTCTGTCGCCAGCACCCCGGGCATCCACTACCCCGCCCATGTGGAGGCGCTGCGGCAGCTTCGCCCTCGGCTCGCTCCCCTCAGCCTCGAGGACTGGTTCCGCAAGAACTTCAGCCCTGGACTCATGGGCTACCTCGTGGGGGAACTTGCCTTCACGCCGGCGGAAGTGGCCATCAACCACAGCATCTGGCGCAGCTTCACCGCCTCCCGCGTCCCCGCCTTCTACCCCGGTTTTCTTGCCCTCCTGGCCGAGTTCAGGCGGCGCGGTGGGATTGTCGTGGTGGTCTCGCACTCGGAGACGGACAAGATCCTCCGGGACTACGTCGCGGACAGCAGCCTCGGCGAACCCTTCCTGCCCGATGCCATCCTGGGCTGGAATGACGATCCGATGCTGAGGAAACCGAGCGCCTATCCCATTCATGCCGTGCTGGATCGGTTCGCCCTGAACCCCGAGCAAGTGCTCGTGCTCGACGACCTGAAGCCTGGCCTGGACATGGCCCTGGCCGCCGGGGTGGCGTGCGCGGGCGCAGGCTGGGGTCACGATATCGCCGAGATCCGGGCCGTCATGTTTGCCCACTGTCACTGGTATTTCCACACCCTCGAAACGTTTTCCGGTTTTCTGCTGGGGGCGTGACGCCGGCCTCCAGCGTGAGTCGCGTACTGGAACCATGAGCCATGGGAACCGGACCGATCAAGGAGGTGAGGCGCAGCGCCGAGCCGTCGCGGGCCTTCCGCCAGCACGTGCACGACGAGCCCTCTATCGCCCATGTCTGGTGCGGCACCACCCGCGCCTGGCAAGGTCGGTTTCTCGCCGGATCAATGCGACAGATCGGGGTCTTTCAGCCAAGTCGCGACCCATCCGCGCATGCGGCGGACCTGGGGGCCTGCCCAGAGCACCCGGTCGCACGTGGGGCAGATCCAATAGTCGTGATAGCGGGCGCGGGTGCTTGGCAGCAGACGATCCGCTACATCCTCTTCGGGGATGGATTGCAGCAACCCATTGCAGACTAGGCAGCGGGAGAAGGGGGCGTAGAGCTCACGGGCTCCGAACCGGTGCAGCACCTCCGGCAGCTGAGCCATGGGGTCCGTGGCGCGCACGCAACCGCCGTGCACGATCTCCTTGCGCATGAGGAGGCCCTTGTCCCGAGTGAGCAGCACGCGATCCTCCCCTACGGCCACTGGCGCCAGCTCCTGGTCCGGAAAGCAGGGGCGGTGCAGGGCGTCCAGTCCCATCAGACGGAGATAGGCTGCGAGTTTGGACAGGTGCTGATCCAGCACGAAGCGGCCTCGTGGATAGGGAGGCCGCAAGGGGAGCGGGTTCTCCAGGATCGCCAGGAAGGGATACACGCTGACCCGGTCCCCATCCTGGAGCCGGTGCGCGAATCCCACGGGAGACCCGTTCACCTGGAGCAGTTCCACCTCGGTGTGAGGAATGCCCTGGGCCTCGATGCGATCCTCGACCGTGGCGGGACTCCTGAATTCGTGCAGAATGTCTCGTTGCCTTCTGGCGCGCGGAAGCAGCTCATTGAGCTCGGCGTAGAAGCGGAAACGGGCCGTGGCCATGGGGGCCTCACATTCCCAGTTGCTTCCCTAGGGTCTGTCGCTCCATCTTGAAATCCGGCTCGTCCGCGGCGATCTTCAGGGTCGCCTTGGCTGCGTCCTGCTGGCTCAGCTTGAGCTGGCAAGTGGCCCGCATGAGCGCGATCCAGCCGCGGTTTCCCTTCTGGGGATCCATGGGATACAGCGCCAGGGCGTTGCGCCAGTCGCCCGCCTTCGCTCGCAGATCCGCCGCCAGGATCGTGATGGGTTCCCGGTCCAATCCTTTCTCTTGCAGTCGCGCGAGCCAGCCTTCGGCTTCCCGCAGGCGACTGACGGTGCCTTCCTCCTTTTCCGCAGGACGCTGGAGGTAGGTTCGCAGGGCTGCGATGCGCTCAGGACCCGGCAAGGCTTTGTTCAGGGCCAGCTTCGCTTCTTTCCAGCGTTGCAGGGCGATCAGGGCTTGGGCGCGTTGGAGGGCCTGGGCCGGGCCTTCGCCCTTGGCAGGCAGCATTTTCAGCGCTTCTTCTGGGTTGGATTCAGCGGCCGTGGCTGCGATGGCCACTTTCATAAGGGATGCTTTTTCGTACTGTGGGGCAAGCTCGGCAGTCGTCTTGGCAACCTCGGGGAGGCCCGTCTGGGCCAGGATCCGGACCAGATTCGCGCGTTGTTCCGGTGCCAGGGCATTGATTCCTGCCTTGTCGAGATAGGGCAACAGGGGACCCACGGACTTCTTGTCCAGAAGCTGCTGGGCCCAGGACCTCAGGGCCTCGGCCCGGAATTCGGCTGTTTTTGCCAACTCCTCCGGATTCGTGCTGCTCTCCATCAACCTACTGGCTGCATCCAAGGCCTCCTTCCATTTGGCCTGGCTCATGTACAAGCGCAGCTGCACCAAGAGGGCCTTCCGTGCGGTATTCCCTTTGCGGTCATTCTTGTGGATCTCGGCCAGCAGTTTTTGCGGGGTGGGAAAGGTTTCCGCTTCCTTTGGATGCAGCTTGCCTTCGCTGAGGAGGGAGGCCAGGGCAAGGCGCGCTTCGTCGGCTTCAGGGGTGTCCCGGTCGG
>JANYIU010000198.1 GCA_025361955.1 Holophagaceae bacterium | reverse complement strand
TCATCCTTCAAGGGGCGTTGGGCCGGAGGCATCCCTGCCAACTTGCAGGCAGGCCTACAGCATGCGGCAGGATTGCAGGCGCGTCGACTGCCGGGAACAAGCGGCTCGTCAGGGCTTCAGTTCCTTGCCAGCCATCGCCATGGCTTCATCGTAGGTGGCCAACTTGCCTCCGTTCATCTGCATGAACATCTCGGCATCCTGCTGCTTCTCAAAGGCCCATTTGGGAACCATAGTCATAACGCCTTTCTGGGACCCGCCGATCACCCAGGTGGCGGTCTTGGCATCCACCCGTTTCTTCTTGTTGGAGTAGTCCGCCACAAATAGGGTTTTGACCGGCTTACCCTTGTTCATCCCCAGTTCCGCGGCAGCACAATGCAGGCTGCACGTGCCGACCATCGTGCCATCTTCATAGGTGACTATCATCCGGCTGTAGGCAAACTTGGTCCGGTTCATCCCGCAGCGCTGGCAAACCTCAGGCGCCTCGACCTTCTTCTCTCCGGGGTTGGGTGCAGCCATGTGGGTCGGGGCCGGCATCGTCATGGGTGCCTGGGCACACAGAGAGATAGTACTAACAAGCACCAGGCAGAGCAGGGACGGAGATGTCATGAGTTCCTCCTTGGAAAGTGAAGCTTCACCAAAATACGCAGCAATCTTCTGGCTGGGGTAAAGAGCAGGTTGACCTCGGTGAGTAGCACTTAAGGGGACCACTAGAATGGTCAGGAAGCAACAACTTGAGGCTGAGCATTTTGAGCTTGGGCTCTTCCCACCGCTTCCGACGTGCGGCGATTTGTCGCACTTTTGCCGGCAGCCACGCAAAACCGAACGCACTTCGCGCCGTATTTTAGGCTTGTCCTGGTGGTCGGCCTGGCGCAGCCTGCATGACTCGAAGCAGCCACGAAGACACGCAGCACGGCCTTGGCCGCAACCAAAAGCGCAGCTGTGCGAAGTCTGTGTTCATTCCTCATGAGAGAACCCGACCCGGTTGACCGCCCTCAGCCTGCCTTCTTCAGGAGCAATGGCGCCGCTTCGGCGCGACCTTTCTCGATGGCCGAGAGAAGCTCCGGGTTCCCCTTAAACACCACGAACAGAGCCTCAGCCAGGATTCGGCCACCCATGTCGTCACTGGGGAAATGAACCCCTGCAATGATGCGGCCCCAGGCCGCCTTGTGGGCCCAGGTCAGGAGTTCCTGCTGCCGGTCTGGGAAGAGCAATCCCAGGACCAAGGCTTCGACGTACAGCCGGGTGGAATGGCCACTCGGGTAGGAGAAGGATGACCTGGACGGGGTCTCGATGCAGGGCTGGATCCGCGGATCCAGATAGGGAGGACGCAACCGCGCGAAGTGTCGCTTGGCCTGTCCGCAGGTAGTCCCGGCATCGGCGTCGATCTGTTTGAAGAGCTGCTTCAGCAGCGGTAAACGATCTGCCGTGAACCAGGGTCCCAGCACCTCTGCGAAATCGAACACCGAGCCCTCGTCAATCTTCTTCGCGAAGGCCACCTGCTCTGGAGTGCGCCAGGTCTGGACCTGAAGCACCGCCTCCAGGTCCGCTTGAGCCGCCAGGGAATCGGCTGCCGGAGGCGCCGGCTGCAGGCAGATCAGTTCGGGAAGAGCTGCGGCTTGCAGGAAATGCACCTTCCCCGACGCATTCATCCGGGCCGTCCCGAGTCCTGCGGGAGCCTGCGCGAGGGCCGGAAACCTGCCCCCCAAGGCCAGAAGCGCCAATGCAACCGATGCCAACAGTGCCTTCATGGCAAGCGTCCTCCAAACACCCATTCATGGCAGCTGCCCCTGCCGGGCCGCAGCGACATCCAACAGCTGGCTACCAGAATGCTGTAGCCAAAAGATTGGCACGTTCAGTTCTTCAACCTATCATGTACATCTGTCCGAGGGGCGCTGCAAGACACCTGATCGGTGTTCCAGGCTCGGAACCATTGGCAACGGCGCTCACCTGACCAACCCGCTGGGCTTGGATTCAGGTGAGGCAGCACAGATTCCATCCCCTTCCTTCAAAGGAGTTCGCCATGAGCACGGTGACCCAGGAACAGTACCGCATCGCTGATCTTTCCCTAGCCAGTTGGGGCCGCAAGGAGATTGCCATCGCCGAGACGGAGATGCCCGGCCTTATGGCGATCCGGGAGGAATTCGCCACCGAGCAGCCCCTTAAGGGCGCCCGGATCGCGGGTTCTCTCCATATGACCATCCAGACGGCCGTGCTCATCGAGACTCTCACGGCTCTGGGTGCTGAGGTCCGCTGGGCTTCCTGCAACATCTACAGCACCCAGGACCATGCTGCCGCCGCCATCGCGGCCGGGGGCACCCCCGTATTCGCCTACAAGGGCGAGGGGCTGGAAGACTACTGGGACTATACCCACCGCATCTTCGACTTCGCCGAAGGCAGCCCCAACATGATCCTGGACGATGGCGGCGACGCCACGCTGCTGATCCATCTAGGGGCCCGCGCCGAGCAGGACATCCACGTCCTGGACAAGCCTGACAGTGAGGAAGCCCGCGTGCTCTTCGCCACCATCAAGCAGCGGATCCAGACCCAGCCGGGCTGGTACGCCAAGCAACTTGCTGCCATCAAGGGCGTCACTGAGGAGACCACCACCGGTGTGCATCGTCTTTACCAGATGCACGAGCGGGGCGAACTGAAGTTCCCCGCCATCAACGTCAACGACAGCGTCACCAAGAGTAAGTTCGACAACCTCTACGGCTGCCGCGAGTCTCTGGTGGACGGCATCAAGCGCGCCACGGACGTGATGATCGCGGGCAAGGTGGCCGTGGTCTGCGGCTACGGCGACGTGGGCAAGGGTTGCTGCCAGGCCCTGCGTGCGCTATCGGCCCAGGTGTGGGTCACCGAGATCGACCCCATCTGCGCCCTGCAGGCCGCCATGGAAGGCTATCGGGTCGTGACCATGGATTGGGCCGCCAACAAGGCCGACATCTTCGTCACTGCCACCGGCAACTTCAAGGTCATCACCCACGACCACATGGCCGCCATGAAGAACCAGGCCATCGTCTGCAACATCGGCCACTTCGACAGCGAAATCGATGTTGCGGGCCTCGAGCAGTACCAGTGGGAAGAGATCAAGCCTCAGGTGGACCACGTGATCTTCCCCGATGGCAAGCGCATCATCCTCTTGGCCAAGGGCCGCTTGGTCAACCTGGGCTGCGGCACTGGCCATCCCAGCTACGTCATGAGCTCCAGTTTCGCCAATCAGACCCTGGCCCAGATCGAGCTGTGGACAAAGCGTGCTTCTGGGGACTATCCCATCGGCGTCTACACCCTGCCCAAGCACCTGGATGAACACGTCGCCCGGCTGCAACTGAGGAAGCTTAATGCGCAGTTGACGAAACTTTCCAAAGACCAGGCCAGCTACATCGGTGTGGATGTAGCTGGACCCTACAAGCCGGAGTCCTATCGGTATTGAGGAAACCCGCCCTGTGCCTCTTGCGGGGCTAGAAGCAAAAGACCCAGGCGAGCAGGTTGCCGCGCCTGGGTCTAAGCTTTACGGGTTGCGACGGTCAATCGCTATGGAACGACCATGAACGGCCGCATCATTTCGTTTTCTTCATGGGCGAGGATGTGGCAGTGCCACATATAGGTGCCGAGAATGTCGAACTTGGCGCGAATGCGCACGTAACCCACCCGATCAGGAAATCCGACGACTCCAAAGGATGCCGGCGGAACGCGGACAGTTTCTTTCCATCCCAGTTCCTCAGCGTTCACCATGTACCAACTTCCTGTTCCCGCGGTCACCACAACACCCTGGTCGTTCGTATTCGGATTTAGATCGTTCAAACCTCCATTGAGAGACGCGAGTTTCGTGGTATCCGCTTGCGTATAGCTGCTTGCGAGGATGGTCCCCTTAGAGATCACTTCGAAGTTCACCAGATGCACGTGCATGGGATGGATATCCCCGGTGCTGTTGATGATCACCCAGTCCTCAATCGTGTTCCAGGCGTGCTTCTCGTCGAGGCCGATCGGGGCGAAAAAGCTACGGCCGTTCACTTGCTGCTTCAGACGCGGCACAGCGGTACCTGAGTCATCGTCAAACAGGAATCGATTCAACTCTTCGAATTCCTGAAGGTCGAAAAAGACCGTATTAACAGGTGCAGTCCAAAGGTCCGAAGAAAGCTTGCCGGTGGGGCGAATAGCTGGCCGAGGGGTCGCAGAGACCGCGCTGGTATCCGTCCCAACCAGGGCTTTGCTGATCTTGAACTGCATGATGCGTCCCGTGGTGCTGTCCACCACCTTGTCTCCAAAGGGATAGGGGGTGACGGCGTTGTTCCTCAGCGTCAGGGTGGCTCCGGCCGGGAACAGGCTGAAGTCAACGATCATGCTGTAGCGTTCCGCCGGCGCCATGAGAAGTCCATGGGCAGCGTCGTAACCCATGGTCGTAACCGTGGCAGGCATCAGGCCGCCCTCGTTGGCGACTACCTTGATGGCATCCGCTGGGATCGCCCCGCTGGAAGCCTCAAGCCACATATTGTAGAAGCGGGAGTCGGAGCCATTCAGGAACCGGAACCGGTATTTCCGGGGTTCCACCGCCAGGTAGGGCCAGACCTTCCCATTTACTGCGATCGTGTTGCCAAAGTATTCGGGCATCGAGCTGAGCACCTTCTGGCCGTTCACGACCACTTGGTCTCCAGTGCTATCGAGCAGCGGCATAGCTGCGTAGTGCATCGACCCGTCCTGGTTGAAAGACATGTCTTGCACAACAAGCGGGATCTCATAGGCCCCGGCAGGCAAGTGGAGTTTATCTTCAACCATGTCCCGCAGGATGTAATTCGCCGCCAATCCAGCGTGGACATTGAGCCGCGTGATTCCCATCGCGTGATCGTGAAACCAGAGATGGGTGGCCAACTGATCGTTGCGGTAGGTATAGGTGAAAGTGTTGCCAGGCGGTCGGCCAGGGTAGCCAGTATCAGCCACTGGATCCTCACCGGTTGCAGCGTTGGGATCGTTGGTGACCCAGGACATGGGGTATCCGTCCGACCCCGGATCAACGTGTCCCCCATGGAGATGGGTGACGATTCGGATTTCAGGCTCCCCCTTGTCAGCACCGCCAATGGTCGGATCGACGGTCAGCAGATGCTTGGTGAGCAGAGTTCCATCGCTGTTCCTGAGATTGTTGGTGTACTTGACCTTGACCGGTTTCCCCGTTTCGCCGGGCAGGGTGGAGCGGGCTTCGATCGTGGCGCCAAGATAGCCCGCCTTGATGCCGCTCACGGTATAGCCCCAGACCGTTGTCCGGATAGGAGTCCCGGTAACAGGATTGAGGAAATCGGTACCATCTTTCTGGCGGAGGCCAAAATCAAAATTCGGGGTCTGTTCGGCCACCACTGTGTAGTAATCGAAATTAGGATGGGTCGTGGTATCGGAGGTGGCTACCGGGATGATCGGTAACGGATTGGCGAACTGCTGCATCTGGAGAGAATTGAGCATGACGTCGGGCGAGGCCCCCTGCACCGCCACGTTCGTGTTGGTGTTGTTGCCTCCGCAGCTGACCAAGGCCGCGATCGCAACTACCCCGAACAGACCTCGAAATGCAGGCACCGACATAGTCTCTCCTTAAAATAGGGGTAATTCCTGTTTCGTCGTCACCCTCGCAGATTCCCTGCTAAGTGCTTGGAAACATTGTCAATAGGTATCCATAAACGTAGGACAATACTTGAGAATGTCAAATAAGTAGTTCTACCCAAAATCACGAAAAATTCTCAGTATTCATGAGCTTGAGGTCATGATCTTTGAACGGATCAAATAGTGTGGTTTCATCACCCTGCAAGGCTCCGGTATTCGAATTGGTTGGGGTGACATGGCTTTTGGATTTTGGGCAATTCATGCGTTCATCTTTGTACCCGACTGGGGCAACAAAAGAGGCAGGCGTGGGCTGGACAGATCGATGCTGAACCTGCGAACAGGATGGAATCCTACAACCAAGGTTGTTGGTGCCTTTGCCATGGCAGTCTTGTCATTGGCGGCCTTCACCCCAACCGCACATTCCCTGAGAATCTCCGAGGGCAAGCTTCGAGATCGAGTGCTTCGCCTCGGGGAACGGATGTACCGGAAGGGCCTCCTCCCATCGGATTCAGCCATGCAGTCTTTTGTCGCTGGAAACATCCCTTTGGTGGGAACAACCTTTACCTGTGTGAGTTGCCATCTGCGCAGTGGCACGGGTTCTTATGAAGACGGCGTCGTAACCCTTCCGACGAATGGTGCCAGCCTCTTCCATCCCTTTTTCAAGAACCTCCGCACTCTGACTGCAGCAGAGCGGGACAATCTGAATCTACAATTGGCACCGAGTCGACCCGCCTACACGGATGAAACCTTGGCCATCGCCATCCGCTGCGGTACCGATCCCACTGGCCGAAAATTCAATCCCGTCATGCCTCGCTATGACCTCAGCGAAAGGGATATGAAAACCCTTGTGGCCTACCTGCACTTCCTCTCCTCGGACCTCTCACCTGGGGTTGACGACACCACCCTGAGGTTCGCCACGGTCATCACGGATGAGGTGAGCATGGAAGACAGACAGGCCATGCTGTCGCCCCTTGATCATTACGTGAGTTTCCACAATCAGTTGCTCCGTGGCCTAAAGCCATGGATGCCTCGCTCGAAATCTGGGAATGAGATGATCCAGGAGTTTCGTCAACTAACCCTGGCGCACTGGATCCTGAAAGGACCCTCGAAGACCTGGCCAAGGCAATTGGCAGCCTATTATCGCGAGGATCCAGTGTTCGCCCTGGTCGGGGGTATCTCCTATGGTGACTGGAAGCCCATCCATTCCTTCTGCGAAAACCATCGCCTCCCTTGCCTCTTCCCAATCACAGATTTCCCAGTTTTATCGGAAACCGATTGGTACACCTTGTATTTCTCGAAAGGTTTATATCAGGAAGGTCAGGCTGCGGCGAATTTTGCAGCCAATCAGGTCGATCGTTCGCTCAATAAAAAAATAATCCAAATTTCGCTGAACACGCCTGAATGCGCAGCTCTATCTGCTGGATTTCGGGATACTTGGCGGGAACTTGGCAGAAAGCCCGTCAAGGAAATCGTGCTTGAGGGACAAGGAACAACCACAAACACTGTTCGCAATGCGATTCACCGGAAGAAGCCTGCCACTGTTCTGCTCTGGGCGGGACCGCACGTTTATGGAGCGTTACAGGACCTTGCTGAAAGTCAGGATGTCCCAGAAATGATCATCATGTCATCCAGCTGTCTCCAAGGCCGAATCGCGGAGCTGCCTGATTCTGCAAGATCTTCGACCTACCTGACCTTTCCCTTCCGGCATCCGGATGAAGAGGTCAAATACCTCCGCAATACGAACACCTCCATGGCGGAACTCACAGCCCTCACGAACGGGTCAAGAATCGCTACTAGAACCCATGCCCTGATCCAGTTACTTGAGGTTGGGATCTCAGAAATGGGGCGAAACTTCTATCGGGACAATCTACTCGATCGAATCAGCGATTTGCCTGACCAAGTTCTGCCCGACTATGAGCGACTCAGCTTCGGTCCCGGTCAACGATATGCTTCGAAGGGGTGCTACATCATGCAGCTCAGCAGTGGTCCTTCGCCTGCCCTCATCAAGAAGAGCCGCTGGGTCATACCATGAATTCGAGCGCACTTCTGGGAGGGAATCTCAGGGCACCGGGACCACAGCAGGGCGGGGTGCCGTGTGGGCGGCCACCCAGACGTCGATCGTTTTGCGGATCGCGGGCATGGCCTTCTGCGTCGCCTCGATGCCAGCTTGCATGCAGCGTTTCTTCTGGGTGAAGTCGAGCATCGCGACATCGCCAATGCCGGTAGGTGTGATGAGCACGTCGGCATCCCTCTTGGAGTGTTCAACATTGAGGGCGAACATGATGTTCATGGCCTGAAGGGTTACACCTAACAAATTGGTGATGTTGGGGTTGCCAAGATTCCCGCTGATATCCACGGCGATGACGATGTCCGCACCCTTCGCCTTGGCCACAGAAATGGGGATGTTATCCACGACGCCGCCGTCGACCAGGAACTTGCCTTGGTGCTGAACGGGCTGGAAGACGCCAGGGATAGCGGAACTCGCCCGCACGGCCCGTGCCACCGAGCCTCTGTCCAGCACCACCTTTTGACCCCAGTTGAGATCGGTCGCCACGGCAGCGAAGGGCAGTTTCATGTTCTCGATGTTCGGGGTCTTGATGTGCGCCTTCACCCACTCCTCCAGTTTGTCGCCCTTGGCGAGACCCATGCCCGAGACGGCGTTCATGACCCCGTAGTCAAAAAGGTCGTCCTTTTCCAACTGAAAGGCGGTCCACTCGAGATCGAAGCTGTTGAGATCAGCAGCGTAGATGGCGCCAATGAGACTACCGACGCTGGTGCCTACCACCAGATCGAGTGGGATCTTCTCCTGCTCCAGTGCCCGGATCACCCCGACGTGTGCGAAGCCCCGCGCCGCGCCTCCGCCCAGCACAAGGGCGATCCTGGGTTTAGGGGGTGGCCCTTGAGGCACCGGCGTCAGGGTAGCCAAGGGTACAGTGACGGGAACCGTTGTTTGGCATGCCGTGAGCAGACCCAAGCTTGCGAGTACGAATAGATTTACCAGACGCATGAGCATTCCTCTTCCTGCCATTATCGGCCACCCTCCGTTTGAACGGGCCTACTTCATTTCCGCCCGCTGCTCCTCGGCAAGCGATTTCCATGGGGATCCGGACAGGGCCCCATCCTTTTTGAGTCTTCAGGCGAAAAGCTCGACGCGGAGGCTCGGGAAAAAAAACGAGGATCGCTGAGACAAAAATCTTGCTGATTACCACTCAGACTCAGCTGCAATAACCCATGTCTCGCCACTGATAAATGATTTTCTCGGCAGTTCTCCGCTTTTCTCCGCGCCTCCGTGTTGGTCTTTTCCAGGCCCCGCGGAACGCGAGCAATCTGGAGTCGTAGCTTTTTTTGCTGAGGGTCGCTGACAATCAGTTTCCCATTGCATGACGAATCTCCCTCAACCCGAACCCGCACGATCGAGCACTCTGAGCGATCACCCACTCAGGAAACCCACTCCCATCGTGGGATGATGGCAGGAGCGCAGCAGCCTGTTCGTGTCTTGCCTGGAGGAATGATGCACACCGATCTCCTGAAGGAATTGTGCCAGACCCCAGCGATCCCAGGCAGGGAGCAGGCTTTGATCGATATCATGGTGCGCGAGCTGAGGCAGACCTGCGACCAGGTCGAAATCGATGCCATCGGCAATGTCCTCGGCTACCGGAAAGGAACCCAGCCGGGCGCCCGCAAGGTCATGATCGCGGCGCACATGGACGAAATCGGATTCGTGGTCAGCCATATCGACAAGAACGGCTTCCTGCGCTTCAGTCCCCGCGGCGGGCACGTCCCGCGCGTACTGATTTCCCAGCGCGTGAAGATCATCGGCCGCAAGACCCTCATCGGCGTGGTTGAAGGCTCCCCCGCCTTCCTCAAGCGCGAGGACCAGCAGAAGACACCAGAGATCAAGGACCTTTTCATCGACACGGGCCTTTCGGAAAAGGAGGTGAACAAGCACGTCGAAATCGGCGATGTGATCGTGCTCGATCGGGACTTTATCGAGCAGGGAGATATTTGCATGGCCAAAGCTTTTGATGATCGGGTGGGGTGTTACGTGCTCCTCGAGACCATGAAGCGGCTCAAGCGAGTTCCAGTGAATGTCTATGTCGTCGGGACCGCCCAGGAGGAAGTTGGCGTGCGCGGGGCCTTTACCGCCTCAAGGGGCATCGACCCGGACCTCGGGATCGCCCTCGACGTGACGGCCGCGTTCGATGTGCCGGGTGTGGCGGAACACGAGCACGTGAGCAAACTGGGAAACGGCGTGGCCATCAAGATCGCCGATGCAGCGTCCATCTCCAATCACGGGATCGTCAAGTTCCTGCAAGGACTGGCTCGGAAACACAGGATCAAGCATCAGCTCGAGATCCTTCCCTTCGGCGGCACCGATGCCATGGCCATGCAGCGGAATGGCAAGGGTGCTGTCTGTACCCTCTCCATTCCCGCACGCTACGTCCATTCGCCGAACGAAATCATCCACAAGAAAGACCTGGAAGCGACCATCGCCCTGCTCGTGAAGTTCATCGAAGCCAGTGAGACCTGCAAACTGGAGTTTTGAGTCCGCCTGACCGAAGCTCAGCCCCTGTTGCGCTTCCAGCAGGTCATGAGGTGGTCATCCACCATTCCCACGGACTGCATGAAGGCATAGATGATGGTGGGGCCCACGAAGCGGAACTCCCGGTGTTTCAAATCCTTGCTCAGGCGCTCGGCCTCAGGCGTCAGCGCCGGGACTTCCGCGAGACGGGTCCAGTGGTTGATTCTGGGTTGCCCGCCCAGGAACGACCATAGATAGTGATCGAAGGAACCGAATGCCTCCTGCACTGCCAGGAAAGCCTTGGCATTCCCCACCGCGGCACCGAGCTTGAGGCGGTTGCGAACGATCCCTGGGTTCTGCAAGAGGGCCTGAATTTTCTGCTCATCATACGCGGCTACCCGTTCAGGGTCGAACCCCTCGAAGGCCTTCCGGTAGGCTTCGCGCTTGCGCAGAATGGTGATCCAAGCCAACCCTGCCTGGGCCCCCTCCAGGACGAGCATCTCGAACAGCCTCCTGTCTTCGTGAACCGGAACGCCCCATTCCTCGTCGTGATAGGCGCAATAGAGAGGATCCGTACCGCTCCATGCGCAGCGCTGCCGATTCATAGAGGCCTCCTAAGGCAATCCACCAGGTTCCACGTGCTCATCGCTGCCCAACGGATTCGCCTTCGGGCTTGCGGCAGCGCCGGCTTCGTTCATCCTTCCTCCTCCACGTACCACTCACTTCTCGCGCCGAGCCTGCCATTGCTGGAACCGCTGCATATACGGGGGCACCACGGCCTCGGCCGGGAGTCCGATCTCCGTGGCGTACGCCGACAGGAAGCCGCGCACATTGACGGCGGCCAGTGGCAGATCCCAGAACCGCTCCTCCTCCAGGGCACTCAGGAACTCCACCCGGACATGGGTCTGCGATGCCACGTATTCGAGGGATACCCCCGCGGCTTCGCGGAAGCTGCGCAAGGCCTCACCATCGCTGGGCAGGCTCCCGACCGGCAGGATTATGGGAAGCGGATGGATCCGGGGCTGGGCTGCGCTCTGGAGGCGGCTCAATTCGCGATAGGCGGCCTCGATTTCTTCGAGAATCGCCTCCCTGGCTTCGGGGGCAAACTCATCCATGGAAGGAGCCGCGAAGATGGCCTGCTCCCTCTCGTAGATGCGTTTCATGAGCAGGTAGGCCTGGGTAATGTCCTCCGCAGAAGCATCTTCGGTTACTTCCAGGATCCGGCGGCATTGGCCTTCGTCCATCTAAGTCTCCTCCGGGAACTGGGCCTTTAGAATTTCCTCCGTGATTCTCTCCAGATCCTGCCGCAGCGTGAAGGAGCTCCCGCGCTGAAGGGCCGGAGTGTCCTGGCCGAATTGCAGCCAGAGGTCCTTGTCATAGCGGACATGCCCCGCATACGCCGCGGTGATGTGGAAGAATTTGACCACCGCGCTCTTCACCGCAAAGCCGATCTCCGCTTGGCGATGTTCCCGCACCTGGTTGAGCACCACGTGCATCTTCAGTTTCTTCTGTTCCTGGTTGAAGAGTTCCGAGAATTCCGGGGACAGGACCCGCAGATGGGCGACAAATTCCTTGGTGTTGACGATCCCAAGTTCCGCGCGGTTCTTCCAAATGCCCTTGGCTCTATCCCGGAGGCTCAGCAGGGACAGAGTGTTGCCCAACTGTCGGTACTTCAGATTCTTCAAGAACAGGTAGAAGTTCTCGATGGCCAGGGTGTCCGGCGCGATGACGCCCACCTGGACATCCGCCTGCAGGAAGGTGTCGAGGGTGTCATAGCCAGTTCCTGCTCCAAGATCCAGGATCACGTGATCGGCCTGGAGGTGCTTCAGGTGGCGGAAGAGCTTCTGTTTCTGGGTCGTGGTGAGATTGTCCGTGTTGTGCGAGTTGATATTGCCCGGAATCAGTCGCAATCTCTCGATCTTCGTGGGTTGAGCGATTTCCTCCAGGGGCATCCGTTCCTCGAAGAACTGCACGAGAGAGGTCTGGGGCTTCCGAATACCGCAGTAGGTGTGCTGATTGGGGCCACCATAGTCCGCATCGACCAGGATGACCTGCTGACCGCGCTCGGCCAGACGCGTGCCCAGACCATTGCTCACCAGGCTCTTGCCGGTTCCGCCCTTGCCTCCCCCCACCGCCCAAATATGCATGATCGACCGGTTGAAATCCCAGCTTCAATGTACCAGAACTTGTCTATTAACTGGAAATAGAGAAATTACCGTCGTCCCATGCGCTGATCTCAGCGTTCTGGAGGATCCTGGAAATGGAGGGTCCTCATGCACGTCATCGTCGATTTCACCTTGGTACCTGTGGGAGTGGGGATCTCGCTCTCCCCTTACATCGCCGAAGTGGAGCGGATCCTGCGGGCCTCGCACCTGCAGCACGAACTCCATGCCAACGGCACCAATGTGGAGGGGGAATGGGACGAGGTCATGGCGGCCATCCGCCGGTGCCATGAAGTTCTCCATTCCATGGGAGTACCCCGCATCCATACGGACATCAAACTGGGAACCCGTTCGGACCGGGCTCAATGCATGGCGGACAAGGTCGCCAGCGTGAAACAGAAGCTGGAAAAAGAGGAGCAACCCTCATCATGAACAGCGCGAGTGCCTTCTTCCAGCAACTCAACCAGGAGTACCTGCAGGTCCACCGGATCAAGGAGGACCTGTTCTGGGACACCTACATGGCCATCAGCGACGACCACGCGGGATTCGCCCTCGCCGAGCAGGCCTTCAAGGCCTTCATCTCCGATCCTGAAAGACTCGGCCAGGTTCGGCTTC
>JANYIU010000172.1 GCA_025361955.1 Holophagaceae bacterium | reverse complement strand
CCTGCGTACTTGGGGGCACTGCCATGGCTGGGCTCAAATACAGCCAGTTTCTCGCCGATGTTGCCAGAACAGCCGAAGCCCAGCCCGCCCACCATCTGGGCCGCCAGGTCACTGATGATGTCGCCGAAGAGGTTGGTCGCTACCAGGACCCCGTAACTCTTGGGATTCTTGAGCAGCCACATGCAAATGGCATCAACGTTGGCGTCGTCCACCTGGATGCCGGGGTAGTCCTTGGCGATGCGCTTGCCGATCTCCAGAAACATGCCCTCCGTGGCGCGCACCACGTTGGCCTTGTGGATGATCGTGACCTTGGGATAGGCGTATTTTTTGGCGTAGTCGAAGGCCGCGCGGATGATGCGTTCGCAACCCTTCTTCGTATTGATCTTGCAGGTGATGGCATAGTCGTCGCCCGGCAACTCAGCGAAATGGGCGAACGGCTTGCTGAGCTTCGTGAGGCAGTCTTTCAGCTCATCGGGCACGGGGCTGAACTCGACACCGGAGTAGAGATCCTCAGTATTCTCACGGAACACTACCAGATCGATGCCTTCCTTGTAGTTCAATGGATTGCCGGGATAGGCCTTGCAGGGGCGGAGGCAGGTATAGAGATCAAACATTTGGCGCATGCGTACGATCGGGCTGCGATAGACCAATCCCTTCCCCTGCAGCGCGGGGGCAAGCTCCTTCTCGGCATCCTGCATGGGCTTGGACGTAATGGCTCCAAACATGGACGCATCGCTGTGCTTGAGCAGATCGATGGTCCTCTGCGGGAAGGCCTCGCCCTCTTTACACCAGAATTCCCAGCCGATGTCCCCATGGGTATAGGTCGCATCGAACCTCAAGGCGTCGAAGCAGATCCTGGTCGCCTCCATGACCTCGATGCCGATGCCGTCGCCGGGCAGCCACGCAATCTTGTATTGGCTCATTTCAGCTCCTTTGCACGCGAAAACAAACAGTCTGGGCGCGATGATTCCGAAGGATACCGCTCTCTTTGGTGAGATAAAATTCATTGTGTTCATGCTGTTCATGAAATAAATTCATTTCATGGATAGCCAGCTCGACCTCAACCAGTTGCGAACTTTCTTCACGCTTGTCCAGGCAGGGAGTTTCTCCGAGACCGCCCGAAGGCTCCATCGTACCCAATCCGCCATCAGCCATGCCATCCGGAAGTTGGAGGAGCTGGCCGGGGTAGTGCTCATCGACCGGAGGGTGAGGGACCTGCGTTTGACGGACGAAGGCCGAAGACTCAATCAGGCCTGCGAATCCGTTTTCGCCACCCTGGATGGGGTCCGCGAGGACTTCCAGCGCGGCCGCTCCCTGTCCCTGGGCAGGATAAGACTGGGAACCACGATCGAACTCGGTTGCCACGTCCTCATGAAACAGATGGGACTCTTCCTGGAGAAGAATCCGGGGATCGAGATTGATTTCACCCTGAGCCCGGACCTGCTTGAACCCCTGCTTCGGGATGACATCGATATCGCCATCGACTGCCTGGAACATTTTCGGCCTGAGTTCCAGAAGCTACCGCTCTTTCGGGAGATCTACGCCATCACCTGCTCCCCGGGCTTCTTGAAAGAGCGCGACATCAAGGTGCCTGCCGATCTCTCACGATGCCCTGTGCTCTCCCTGGACAAGGCCGGAGGGTGGTGGCACCGGTTCCTGCTCACCCTTCCAGAAGGGCAGCGCCCGGATCTGCGCCGGATCATCGCGGTCAATCACATCAGGGGCATGGTTCATGCCGCGGTGCACGGGCTGGGCGTGGTGCTGGCCCCTCAATACAGCGTCCAGGGAGAACTCGACCGTGGGGAACTCATTCAACTGTTCCCGTCCATACGCACTACCGAAGATCGTTTTTATCGGTTCTTCCTCTATCAAAAGACCAACAAGGCTGGATTAGAGAAACACCGACGGCTTACGGAATTCCTTCAGACCATCCAGATGTCGGTGCTGGATCCGCGCTAGGACTTGGCAGGTGACTTGACCGGTAGCTCAAACCGGAAGGCGTGCTTTGATTTCCTCCAGGGATGGAATCGATGGGATACCGCCGTGCTTTTCCGTGGAGAGTGCACCGGCAGTCACACCCCAGCGGGCCATGGTCCGGTATTCGTCTGCGCCCAAGTCCGCGAGCTTCTGGTGCAAGGTGATGAACTGGTGCAAGACCCCTGCCATGAAACAATCACCCGCACCGGTTGTGTCGATCGCTTGAACCTTGAGGGACTCCAGACACCCGGCTCCTTGGCGCCCTTGCCAGCGACCACCTTCCTTGCCGAATGTGACAAACAGGAGTTCTACACCGGTGGCGTCGCACAGCTGAGACATCCATCGCCCGGTTTCGGGAGCATCCCGATGAAGCTCGCCGATTGCGGCCTTGACGTCGACCAGGAAAAACAATTCCTCCTCGGACAGTTTCACGATGTCGGCTAGCTTCATGGCTTCGAGGATGGGATCTCGGGCTCGCTCGGGCTCCCAGCCCCACAAACCTGGCCGCAGATTGGCATCAAAACTGATGACCGCACCATTCGCCTTGGCAGCCCGTACGGCTCCCATTGTGGTCGCGCGGGATTGTGGCGTGCTGAGGGTGACCGATCCAAAATGGAAGATCCGCGAACCGGCGCAGTTCATAGGGTCGGCCAGACGGATATCCAGTGTGTAACAGGACGTGTCCTTCCAGTAAAAGGCGAAGGAGCGGTCACCGTCCGAGGTCAGGCTGACCATGGCCAGGGAGGTAGGCTCACGCGACGGCAGCAAACGGCTGCAATCCACCCCGGCCTTTTTCAGGGTATCGGTCAGCATGGAACCCAAGGCATCCTGACCGACCTTGCCGATGAATCCGGATCGCAGGCCCCATTTGGCCATGGCAACAGCCACGTTGGCTATAGCACCACCGGGCAACGCTTCGTATTGGGGATAGCCATGGGGGCCCGTCAATGTCTGGCAGAAGTCCACCAGCAGTTCACCGACGGTTAGAAAATCCATGTTTTTTTCGCTATTCTCCATTTCCCAACCCCAAAACGTGAACCTATATGCACTTATTTGCCAAGCTTAACCACATAAATTATTCATTCATTAATGATTATATTACCTCTTCGAGCCCGTGCTTGTGCGCAGGTGAAGGTCGATACTTCTATCGGAAGGCCGCTCAGGAAAGACCTTTTAGCTCTTTCGCGAGAGCAAGCTCTCGGCGTGGACTCGGGCTTCGGGACGATCGGGATGGCCGGAAAGCAGTCGGGCCAATTCCGGGACACGAGCCTCCGCATCCAGCCATTCGAGGTCACTGCGAGTCCGTCCAGCTTGCGTGGATTTTTGCAGACGTCCGTGATGATCGGCTTGGGCCGCCACCTGGGCCAGATGGGTCACCGCCAGCACCTGATGGCGTAGTCCCAGATCGCGCACAGCGGCTCCCACGGCAATGGCGGTTTCCCCGCCAATACCGGCGTCTACTTCATCCAGTACCAGGGTCAGGTCGGTGGTGTGAGCGTCCGCCGTGATTTTTGGTTCGACGGCGCCTCCCATAAGGGCGAGCATCAGACGACTCAACTCACCGCCAGAGGCGATCTTGGCCAGAGGACGGAAACCCTCGCCCGCATTCGATTCGATCCAGAAGGCCAGGGCCGAGAATCCCACCGGTGAAATCCGGACAGGACGCCCGTTCTGGAGAACGGAGGAGCTGGGATCCACCGCCAGGGTGAGCCGGGCCTGGAGGATGGCGCCGTTCATGCCCAGTCTGGCTAATCGGTGATGGACGACTTTTTCCAGTTTCGGGATCAGCTTCTCGCGCTGCCCATGCAGGGCCTCGGCCTTGAGACGGTACTCTTCCACTGCCGCAGTGAGGCGAGCCACCAGCTCCTCGATGGCGGTTTCATCACCGAGGAGATTCTTCTGCTCTTCCCTCAGCTCACGAAGACGGTCGTGAAGTTGCTCGGGTTCGCAGCGATAGCGGCGGGCCAGCTTCTCATATTGAGCCAGACGCGATTCAAGCGCCTCGATGCGATCCACACCCTCCCGCGACCAATGGCTCGCCTGATCCTGGGAGGTCGCGAGCAGGTCCTCCAGTTCCAGGAGCAGGGAGCGCAGACGGTCCACATCTCCCTGAGTGTCCGGCAGGAATGTGGTGGCGCGGACCAGGGCCCGATGGGCTGCCCCGGCCTGGGGCTGGGCGGTGCGCAGGGCTTCCGTGGCTTCCCGGAAGGCTTGTTCCAGCTGAGCGGCGTGACGCAGGGGTTCCCGATCCGCTCGCAGGCTTGCCCACTCCCCGGGTTTCGGAGCCAGCCGATCCAGTTCCGTGAGTTGCTCTGCAAGCCAATCCAGGCGCTGCTCGCGGTCGCTCTCTGACTTGCGCCGGGCCTTGAGACTGGCCTCCGCCTCGCGGACCGCTTCAGCTTCGGCAGACAGATTTGGTTGGATGCCTAGGGTCTCGTCCAGGAGCGCCAGATGGCGCTCTTCGGAGAGCAGGGACTGATGGTCGTGCTGGCTGGTGAGGCGCATCCAGATCCGGCCTGCGTCCCGCAGATCGCCCATGGCACAAGCTGCGCCATTGATCCAGCCCCTGGAGCGGCTGTTGGCTCCCACTTCCCGACGAAGGACCACGGGTTGTTCTTCCGGGAGGCCTCGTTCCAGCAGAAACCCGGTCCAGCTCGCAAAGTTCCCTTCCACGACGGCTTCCACCACCGCGCGATCGGTACCCGAGCGGACCAGGTCGCCGTCCCCGCGGACCCCCACCAGCAGGGAAAGCGCGTCCACCAGCAGCGACTTGCCTGTCCCCGTTTCCCCCGTGAGCACCGTGAAGCCCCCCTCGAACTCAAGCGAGAGATCTTCCACCAAGGCAAGGTTCTGGATGCGAAGGGAGGTCAACATGTGGGTACCAGACTAGCTCAGGCGGGAGGGGATGGGATGGACTGAGGTATAGCTTTCACGGACTGTGGCGGTTGGACGAAGGTTGTTGCCTGCACGCTGCATGTATCCGCCTTGACCGACAAGGCTTTCCGCCCCATCCTGGAGGCTCCAGGTCTTTGTCAGTTCCATAGCGCGATATCCAGAAAGGTGGAGGGATGGGCCCTGTGAAACCTTGGCAACCTGCCTGCATTCGCAGGCCGTGGTGCCAATTCCCGCCGGTGGCTGCTCGCAGCGATTCCGGAGAGATGACGAGCTGAATTCGAACGACGAGCATCGGTTTATCCAGCCATACCTATTCCTTTTCAAGCCCTCCACAAGGCTGGTTTCCTGTCGCGCCTGGATCTGAAGGAAGCACCTTGCGCGAGAGGCCCAGCCATGACCCCCCGATTCCAAGAAGCTCTCAATTCCGGACAGCGGTTCCTATTTGACGGGTCGGCGCCGACCGTGCTGTATGAGCGCGGCGTCTACATCAACCGATCCTTCGACGAGACCAACATCGCCGCACCGGAACTGGTCCTGGAGATCTACCGGCAATTCCGCAGAGCGGGTGCTCAGGTCCTGACCACCAATACGTGGGCCGCGAACCGCTTGAAGCTGCAGGGCTACGGCCTGGCGGAGAACCTTCTGGAAATCAACCGGAGCGGGGCCCAGCTGGCCAGGCAGGCGGTGGCAGACGATACCGCTTGGGTGGCCGGGTGCATCGGCCCCCTTGGGGTGCGCATCGAACCCTGGGGGCCGACTTCCTTCGACGAGGCGCGAGGGTTCTTCGCGGAACAGGCTAGGGCGCTCCTGGAAGGCGGCGTGGACCTGTTCGTTCTGGAATCCTTCGAAGATCTCAACGAGACCCACCAAGCCATTCTCGCCATCAAAGAAGTCTGTGAACTACCCATTGCAGCCATGATGACGCCTAACGACGAGGGGCAGACTCTCTTTGGCACGGAACCCGAGTGGTACATACGCAAGCTGACGGAATGGGGCGCCGATCTGATCGGCGTAAACGGGGGCAGTGGGCCGGCTCCCCTTCTGGATCTGCTGAAACGTTTCAAGGCCGTCACGGATCGCCCGATCATCCTTCAGCCCAGCGCAGGCCTGCCGCGATTAGTGGATGGGCGCATGCTCTACATGGCCAGCCCGGAGTACCTTGGGGAATTCGCCCGGCAGGCCTTCCAGCTCGGAGCGGTCGCCGTGGGCGGCTGCGCGGGCACAACCCCTGCCCATACCCGCGCAATGCACGGCGCCCTGGCCCAGGAACGGGCCTTCGAGGAATCCCACCCCGAGATCGTCCTGCTGGAGCAGGGGACCCCCGCAGCCAAGGTGCCCTTTCGGGAGCGGAGTGTCTTCAGTGCCAAGCTGGCGGATGGGCGCTTCGTCACTACCCTCGAACTGGTCCCTCCGAAGGGAACCAGCCCCGATAAGCTGCTCAGTCAAGCGCGCCGCTGTTGGGAGTTGGGAGTGGACGCCATCAACGTACCGGATGGTCCGAGGGCCATGGCCCGCATGTCGGCCTTGGCCACGGCTTGCCTCATCGAACAGCGGGTGGGCTTGGAGACGGTCCTGCACTTCGCTTGCCGCGACCGGAACCTGTTGGGGATGCAAAGTGATCTCCTGGGGGCGGCCGCCCTGGGGTTGCGGAATCTCCTCGCTGTCACCGGGGATCCCCCTAAGCTGGGACCCTATCCCAAGGCCACCGCAGTCTTCGATGTCGATGCCATCGGTCTTGTGAACATCATCAGCCGACTGAACTCTGGGCAGGATCTGGGGGGATCACCCATCGGCGCCTCCACGTCCTTCAGCGTAGGGGTCGGGGCCAATCCCGTGGCCATTGATCTTGAGCGCGAGAAGTCCCGCTTTCGCTACAAAGTCGATGCAGGGGCCGACTGGGCCATGACCCAGCCGGTCTTCGATCCGGATTCCCTGTTTCGGTTCCTGGAATTCGCCCAACCCTTCGGCATCCCCATCATCGCGGGTCTCTGGCCCCTTAAGAGCTTGCGCAACGCGCAGTTCATGGCCAACGAAGTCCCCGGCGTCTATGTGCCGAAGGGGATCCTCGAACGCATGGCGAAGCATCCCAGCGCTGAGGATCAATTGAAGGAAGGCCTGGACATCGCCCACGAGATCATCGAGACAGTGCAGCCCAGCGTCCAGGGGCTGCAGGTCTCCGCGCCCCTCGGTCAGGTGGAGCTGCTGAAGGAACTGTTCCAGCTGACCGGCTGTGTGCCTCGACTCCAAGCCTCGGAACCCATGGGGGGAGCATGACTGAAACGGTGAAGGTCCATTTCCTGCCTGAGGATCTGCTGGTGGAAGCGCCGGTCGGCACGATGCTGCCGGATATTGCCGATGCCAGCGGCGCGGATATCACCTTCGGCTGCCGCTCAGGTTCCTGTGGGACCTGCCGGATCCGGATCGTCCGCGGCCTCGAGTGTTGTTCCGCCATGACCGCCGAGGAGCGCGACTTTCTCGCCGGGCTCGATGTGCCTGTCGATCAGCGCCTAGCCTGCCAAGTGACGGTGTTGGGGGATGTCGATATCGAATATCTGGGGATTGATTCATGACCACGCTGACCTCCCATCTCAAGGAACGGGTGCTGCTGCTGGATGGAGGCATGGGAACGCAGATCCTGGCCAGAAATCCCACGGAGGAGGATTTTGGGGGGGTGCGGTTCGAGGGCTGCATGGAGTTGTTGAACGAACGCCGACCCGATTGGATCCGGGATATTCATGGGGCCTACCTTGATGCGGGCGCCGATGCGGTTGAAACCAACACCTTCGGCTGCAACGAGGTGGTGCTGGGGGAATTCGGGCTGGCCCAGCGCGTGGAGGACTTGAACATCCAGGCCGTGCATTTGGCGAAAGACGTAGCCCGCAGCTATGACCAGACCAAGTACGTCATCGGCTCCGTCGGGCCGGGCACCAAACTGGTGACGCTGGGCCACATTACCCACGCCGCTCTCTATCGCTCCTACTTCGCTCAGATGAAGGGACTGCTGAAGGGAGGTGCGGACGCCATCCTCATCGAGACCTCCCAGGACTTGGGTCAGATCAAGATAGCCATCCGGGCCGCGAAGAATGCCATGGCCGAACTCAAGCTCGAGCGGCCCCTATGGGTGCAGGTGACCGTGGAATCCAGTGGAACGCTGCTGCTGGGTACGGATATCGCCTCGGTGATCTCCACGGTGGAGATGCTGGATGTGGATGTGCTGGGCCTCAATTGCGGTACGGGTCCCGATGAGATGCACGCGGCCCTGGCGGTATTGGCGGAAAGCTCCACCTTCGACCTGAGCTGTCTGCCGAACGCGGGCCTGCCGGTGAACGTGGACGGGAAGCTGGTCTACAACCTCGGGCCGGAGGCCTTCGCGGAGAAGGTGGCCCATGCCGCCAAAGAATTCAGTTTGAACATCGTGGGTGGGTGCTGCGGTACTACACCCGAGTACATCCGGGCCCTGCGTCAGAAACTGACCAACTGGAACGTGACGCACCGGACCCCCATCCTGGAACGGGCTGCGACCAGCCTCTATCAGGCAGTCAGCCTCCGCCAGGAACCGCGGCCCCTCATCGTGGGCGAGCGCACCAATGCCAATGGTTCCAAGCTGTTTCGGGATCTGCTTGCCAAGGAGGACTACGACGGACTCGTGGGGATCGCCCGGGAGCAGCAGCGCGAGAGCGCCCACATGCTGGATGTGTGCGTAGCTTACGTGGGCCGCGACGAGGTCCGGGACATGGAAGAGTATCTCAAGCGCCTAGTCACCCAGACTACCCTGCCCTTGATGATCGATTCCACCGAGGTGCCGGTCATCGAACGCGCGCTGCAGATGGCCCCCGGCAAGTGCGTAGTGAATTCCATCAACTTCGAAGATGGAGAGGTCAAGGCCCGCAAGATTCTCGATCTCTGCAGGACCTATGGCGCGGCCGTGGTGGGTCTCACCATTGATGAAGAAGGGATGGCGAAGACGCGGGAACGAAAGCTGGAGGTGGCCCAGCGTCTCTTCGATCTGGTGGTGAAGGAGTATGGCTTCAATCCCTCCGATCTCATCATCGATCCCTTGACCTTCACCCTGGGCAGTGGCGATGAAGCCTTCAGGGGTTCAGCTGTCGAGACCTTGGAGGCCATCCGGGCCATCAAGGAGCGCTTCCACGGGACCCTTACCATGCTCGGAGTGAGCAATGTGAGTTTCGGTTTGAAACCCGAGGCCCGGCATGTGCTCAACGCCTTGATGCTCTATCACGGGGTCCAAGCGGGTCTGGATCTAGCCATTTTCAATGCCTCGAAGGTCATTCCCGTGGCGAGGATTCCTGCAGAGCAGCGCAAGGCCGCTGAGGATCTCCTCTTCGATCGCAGGTCTGCGGGCTACGATCCCCTCAAGGTGGTCCTGGAGGCTTTCGGTTCCGCGAGCGCGGCCCGCACCTCCGAGGAGGTCGCCGCGCGACTCAGCCCGACGGAGCGCCTCCATCTGGACATCCTGGACGGCGAGAAACAGCGGATCCTGGTGGACATCGACGAGGCCCTGAAGGACCAGGATCCACTCTTCCTCATCAACGAAGTGCTGCTGAGGGCCATGAAGGTGGTCGGCGAGCGCTTCGGTGCCGGTGAAATGCAGCTGCCCTTCGTGCTGGAGAGTGCCGAGGCCATGAAGGCCGCCATCCAGCGCATCGAACCGCACCTGCCCAAGGAGGCCTCAGCCACCAAGGGCCGAGTGATCCTGGCGACGGTGAAGGGCGATGTCCATGACATCGGGAAGAACCTGGTGGAGATCATCCTTTCCAACAATGGCTTCGAAGTGGAGAACCTGGGCATCAAGCAGCCCGTGGAGGCGATGCTGGCTGCCCACGCGCGGAAGCCGGCAGACGCCATTGGCATGTCCGGGCTCCTGGTCAAGTCCACCGTCATCATGCGCGAGAACCTTGTGCAGATGGCGGAGCGGGGCTTGAACGTCCCGGTGCTCCTGGGGGGCGCGGCGCTCACCAGGGACTACGTGGAAAGCGAGTGTCAGGCTGTGTATCCGGGGGTTGTCCTGTATGCCCAGGATGCCTTCGAAGGATTGCGGCATATGGATGCGATCACTTCGGGGGAACCCCTCACACGACCCATGGCCGCTGCGCCTGGAGTACCCGCCATCACCGTGCTGAGGAGGGGCACCGGTGCCGTGGAACTCACGCCGGACGGGAGCAGTCCATGGGTGCATCGCGGTCTGGCCATCCCTGAACCCCCCTTCTGGGGCGTGCGCGAGGCAGGACATTCGGTCGAAGAGTTGTTCCAGTTCCTGGACCACTTCGTGGTGATCCGGAACCGCTGGTCCTTCACCCAGGGGCAGTTGCCGGACGAGGCCTTCGAATCCGTCCTGCACGAGAAGGCAGAACCGCTTCTGGCGCGCTGGAAGGAGACGCTCATCCAGGAACCCCTGCTGAAGCCTCGCGCCCTCTATGGCTACTTGCCGGTGCAGGCTGCGGGGAATTCTCTCAAAATCTACGATCCGTCGCGAGCGCGGATTCTGGACACGCTCCACTTCCCGCGCCAGCCAGAGGGCCGCCGCCTGTGCATCGCCGACTTCTTCGAACCGGAATCCAGTGGTCGATTTGATGTTTTGCCGCTGCAGTTGGTGACCCTTGGAGCCGAGACGGCGGAGTATACGGCAGGGCTTTACCAAGCGAATCGCTATGCCGACTACTACTACTTCCACGGCCTGGCTACAGAACTGACGGAGGCGTACGCGGAACTGCTCCACGCGCGCATCCGCCGCGAGTTGGGCATCCACGGGAAGGATGCCAGGGAACTGCGCCAGCTGTTCAGTCAGGGGTATCAGGGCTCCCGCTATTCTTTCGGCTATCCCGCCTGCCCGGATCTGGAGGGCAATGGACCGATCCTGGAACTTCTGGGGGGAGGCACTATTGGTGTGGAAATCAGCGAATCCTGGCAAATGGTGCCAGAGTTCACTACTTCTGCGTTGATCGCCTGGCATCCGCAAGCCCGCTACTTCGCGGTTTGAACGAATCGAATCAGCGCTGTTTCAGCAGCCAATCCACCAATCGTTGGTGGAAGCGCTCTGGATCCTTGAGATCCTTGCGGCTGAGGCGGGGGGGGCAGTCCGGTTCATATTCCAGCAGGGCGGTGTTCGAACTCCGTGAGCTTGGGTGGACGAGGCTGCAGACCGGGTCCGGATCGCTGCAATTCTTTCGGGCCTTACGGCCAAGGGCCGTCATGCGACCTCCGGGAAATGGCTACACATGAAAAGATAGGCCTTTGTCACACTGATGCCATGGCTCGAATTCTCCAAGTCCCCGTCGAAGCTCTGTTTCCCCAGTGCGGATTCGTGCGTGTGATGCTCTATGGCGAGGCTCCAGGCCCACTGGGGGCGGATAAAAGCGGCATTCCGTTTTGGGGAGACCGGGCCGGGAAACCCGTCTATCGTGCCCTGGAATCCGCCGGTTTCGCGGAAGTTCCCCCGGATGCCTACGCGGATTGGAGCGGAGCACGACTGCAAGCGCTCGGGTTGCAACCGGCCTTGAAGCACGTGGCCCTCAGCAACGCCTTTCCTTCCTGTCCTACGCGGGACGGACAGACCTTCCGAGCCCCTTCCGATGCAGAATTGAAGAGTTCGGGGAACCTCGCCAGACTGGAACGAGAGCTGTGCGAAGGGATGCGCCGATGCCCCCACTGGCTCCGGGTGATCGCGATGGGGCGCCGGGCCGCCTGGATTCTCCAACGCCTGGAAGCGGAACTGGACTTCGAATTGCGCGAATTGCCGCATCCTTCGGCACAAGGGCTGCTCCAGGCAGCGCCTGGCAAGGGCAAGGGTTTGAAGCTGATGGATCTCCAGGCGTGCTGGGAAAAAAAATTGCAGGAACTCCTTGCTGTCTAACGCTATCTAACAAATGGATGGTTGGTTGTTCCGGAATCGATGAGGATTGGAATGTTCATTCGGGCTGTAACCGCAATTTTATTATCTATTACGCCTGTTTTCGCAGGGCCGCTGACGGCGCCTCCGCCGAAGTCGTCGAATGCTAGGCTCTCGACTATCCGCGGCGCTACCGTCGAGGGCATCACGGAGTTCCGGTTGCCCAATGGTCTCCGCGTCCTGCTCTTCCCGGATCCGGGCAAGCCTACGATCACCGTCAACATGACCTATCTGGTGGGCAGCCGGCACGAGAACTATGGCGAAACGGGCATGGCGCATCTCTTGGAACACATGCTGTTCAAGGGAACCCCCACACATCCGGACATCCCCAAAGAGATAACCGAGCGAGGCGCGCGCTCCAACGGCCAGACATCCTTCGATCGCACCAACTACTTCGAGACCTTCCAGGCCACGGAAGAGAGTCTGCGTTGGGCCTTGGGTCTGGAAGCGGATCGCATGATCCACAGCTACGTGGGCATTGATCTCAAGCTCGCGGCTGAGAAGCTGAGAACCGAGATGACGGTGGTGCGCAATGAATACGAATCGGGGGAGAACAGTCCCTGGGGTGTGCTTTACAAGCACCTGCTGGCCGTGGCTTTCGACTGGCACAATTATGGGCATGTGACCATTGGAGCGCGCAGTGATATCGAGAGCGTGGATATCGGGCGCTTGTCAGCTTTCTACAAGACTTACTACCAACCCGACAATGCAGTGCTACTGGTGTCTGGCCGGATTGATGAGACGAAGACTCTCGGATTGATCCAGGAAACCTTTGGCCGGATCCCCAAACCCGCGCGCGCCCTGCCGAAGACTTACACCCTGGAGCCCACTCAGGACGGGGAGCGGCAAGTGGTGGTGAGAAGGCCCGGCGATGTCCAGCTTGCGCTGGCTGGGTATCATGTGCCCGCTGGTTCTGATCCAGATTTCGGGCCCATCGCCGTTCTGGCGCAGGTGCTAGGGGATACGCCCAGCGGGCGTTTGCACAAGGCGTTGGTGGAATCCAAGATGGCCATCGCTGCCTTCGGGCATACCCTCCAGCTGAGGGAGCCCTCCTACCTGATTTTCGGGGTGCAATTGCGCGTGGATGCGCCACTGGAGGAAACCAAGGATGCGCTCCTGAAGTTACTGGAGAACCCCGTTGCCATGACGTTCACACCCGAGGAAGTGGAGCGGGCCAAAAAGCAGTTGATCATGGAAGTTGATATGGCCCTCAATGATGCGGATCGCGTGGGCATGGAACTTAGCGACTACATTGCCATGGGGGACTGGCGGCTCTTCTTTCTCGACCGGGATCGGGTGAAGGCCGTCACCGTAGCGGAGGTGGAGCGGGTGGCCAAGGCCTACCTGAAGCCTTCCAATCGCACTCTGGGTCTCTTCATCCCCACACTAAACCCGGATCGGGCCGAGATACCGGCGATGAAGGACGTGACGACCATGGTGCAGAACTACAAAGGAGAAGCCACCGTCAATCAGGGTGAGGCCTTCGACACTTCCCCCGCGGCCATCGACGCCCGGACCCTTAGAGTGACCACTCCCTCTGGACTGAAGTTTGCGATGGTTCCCAAGAAGACCCGGGGGGGTTCGGTCAATTTTCGGCTCGTGTTGCGATTGGGGGATGAAAAGACTTTGGACGGCAAGGCCGCGGTCAGTGGAATGACCCTGGAAATGCTGATGCGTGGCACAACCCGGCACACCCGCACCCAGATCGCCGATCTCATGAATCTGTTCAAGGCCAAGTTACGTTTGCACGGCATGGCAGATGCTGTTGTCGTATCGGGTGAGACCACCCGCGCGAACCTGCCGGACGTGTTGAAACTTGTCGTGGAGATCCTGAAGGCCCCAGCTTTCCCGGCCCAGGAATTCGAGTTGATGAAACAGGAGGCTCTGGCGGGCATCGATCAAGAGCGTTCTGATCCCTCTGCCCTAGGCCAATTGGCCCTTACTCGCCACCTGTGCGCCTATCCCAAAGGCCATCCTCGGTATGTCGCCACGCTGGACGAGGAGGCCGACGCGGTGAAAGGCACCACCCTGGAGGATGTGAAGGCCTTCCATCAGCGTTTCTATGGTGCCTCCTCCGCTGAACTGTCGTTCGTCGGTGACCTGGATCCCAAGGGAACTCAGGAGCTTATGGTCTCTCTGCTCGGCGACTGGCAAAGTCCAGTGCCATACACTCGCATGCCCCGTCGATTCAAGGAGGTCGAGGCGACCAACCAGGTGCTTCAGACCCCGGACAAAGCCAATGCTTCCTTCATGGGTGGGATGAACCTGGCGCTCCAGGACACGGACTCCGACTATCCGGCGCTGCTCCTGGGCGACTTCATGCTGGGAGGGGGCTTCCTCAACTCGAGGCTGGCCACCCGCATCCGGCAGAAAGAAGGGCTCAGTTATTCCGTGGGCAGCGATCTTCAGGCTGCCGCCCGGGAAAAGGCTGGCCTCTGGAGTGTCTACGCGATCTATGCTCCGCAGAACGGGGCAAAGCTGGAAACGGCTTTCCGTGAGGAGTTGGACAAGGCGCTGAAGGGTGGCTTCACGGAGGAGGAGATCCGGGCAGCCAAGAACGGCTGGTTGCAGGAAGAACAAATGACCCGGGCCCAGGACCGGGAATTGGTCATGCAAGTGGGCATGGATCTGAATATCGGGCGCACTCAGGCTCATCATGCGCAGCTCGAACAGGCTGTCCTGGCCCTCAGCAATGACCAGATCGTGGCGGCGCTCAGGAAATACCTTGTGCCCGCCCGGCTCAGCACGGTCAAGGCCGGGGACTTCCGTACGGTTACCCAGCCCCAGTGAAACAGGCCAAGCAGGGAAAGCGGCGGGGTGGACTCGCTGGTTTCCCCTTTGGCTTGGGATTGATCCGTGCTCTTCTGGAGCGTTGCCCAGCGTTTCGAGGACGCCAGGCCTGGAGGTTACGATGACCCGTTTGAAGAAGGCCTGGCAGCCCGCCGAAGGGGGCCGGGCATTGGCGACGGAACTGCACAAGGTGCTGGAAGTGAGCCATCGGCAGGCCAAGGGACTCGTTGATGCAGGTTGCGTCAAGATAGATGGAGAGTCCGTCCACATTTATGGTCAGCGTTTGAAGCCGGAGGATCACATCGCGGTGGACTATGACCCGGAAACGGTCTACCAGACCCTTCCCCAACCGCGCAAACAGCTCGACAAGGCTGGCTTCACGATCCTATGGGAGGACAAGCACCTGCTCTTCGTGGATAAGCCCGCGGGGCTGCTGACGGTGCCCTCGGAGAAGGGCAACGAGGCGAGTCTGGCGGAGTCCATCACCGACCACTACCGGCGACGGGGCTTCAAGCGTTTCCAGCTCTTCATCGTCCACCGCCTGGACCGCTTCACCTCGGGTGTGCTGGTCTTCGCCAAGACCCCTGAGGCTCTTCATGGCCTCAAGACGCTCTTCGAAGCCCATCACCTTCACCGGGTCTACAAGGCCATTCTCGTGGGCGAGCTCCCGGAGAACGCAGGCACGCTCACCGGCAAGCTGGTGGAGCACGCCAAGAGCCTGAAGATGTCGGTGGTGCATTCACGCAAGGACGAAGCCAAAGGTGCCAAGCAAGCCATCACCCACTTCCGCGTGCTGGATCGGCTTCCGGGGTACACAGTCGTGGAAGTAAAACTGGAAACAGGACGGCGCAACCAGATCCGTGTCCAGTTTGCAGATCGAGGTTTCCCCTTGCTGGGTGACCAGGTCTACGGTGCCTCCAGCGAACTCATCGATCGCCAAGCCCTGCACGCTGAATTGCTGGGGTTCCGGCACCCGGTGACGGAAGAGGCTTTGACGGTCACGGTGCCCATGCCTTCCGATATGGAAACGGCCCTCAGAAAACTGCGCACGGTCAGGCGAGTGGAACGGGCTGAGGCAGGTCTCAAGGGTGAGGAGGGGATCTACAAACCCAGAATCACCAAAGGCAGGAAATTCGAACGAGCCCGCCGGGCCGAACGGTTCGGACCCGAAGGAGATGCCCGTCCCGAAACACGATCCGCAGCAGGTCCCAGTAAGCCCATTCGGCGCGGGCGGGATTCTGCGACGAACCGGACGGAGCGTGGTGAACCGAGGCAGGCGAAGGGGCATCGTGGATCCGATCGCGGTCCCCGCCCAGAGCGAAGTGGCGCGAGCCGGACGGGGCGCAGCGAACCCAGGTCGACTGAAGGGCAACCTGGACCCGATCGCGATCCCCGCCCCGAGCGAAGCAGCGCGAACCGGACGGAGCGTGGCGAACCCAGGAAGGCTCAAGGGCGCAGTGGACCTGATCGTGCTCCCCGAAGCAGTGCAGGCCCCAGGCCCCATACTCCTTCGAGGACGGGTCCATCCTCGAGTGCCCGATCCAAACCCAGAACCGCGAGTTCAGGCCCACGGGATAAAAAGAACAAGTAGACGATCGCCCTCCGGAGTAATTGATGGCTTTCAACAGTTCACCCCTTGCGGGTCATCTGGCACTCGTGACGGGCTCTGCTCGAGGCATTGGGAGAGCCATCGCTCTCGAACTGGCCGACTGGGGAGCGGACGTCGTGGTCCACGCCCTGAAGAATGGTGCAATGGCCGAGCAGGTGGCGGCCATCATCCGGGACAAAGGGCGGCGTTCCATGGCGGTGCTTGCGGATGTCCGGGATCGTCAGGCCATGTCCGCTTGTGCGGATCAGGTGAAGGCCGAACTCGGGGTGGTGGACATTCTGGTGAACAACGCCGGAACTCGCAAGGACGGCCACTTCATTCTCATGGGACAGGCTGCATGGGATGAAGTCATGGATGTGAACCTCGGGGGTTCGGTCCATGCCACCCAAGTATTCGTGCGGGGCATGATGGCCAAGCGCTGGGGCCGGGTAATCAACCTCGTGAGTCCCTCGGCGATTTTCGGTATGCCGGGCCAGGCCAATTATGGGGCCAGTAAGGGCGCGATCATCGGCCTCACCCGCAATCTCGCCCGGGAACTGGCTCCTTTCGATGTGCTGGTCAACGCGGTCAATCCAGGGCTCATCGCCACAGAACTCACGGCGGACATCTCTCCCGAGGTCAGGCGGGACTTGCTGCTGCCCACGAATCTTAAACGAGAAGGCAAGCCCGAGGAGGTTGCGCCCATGGTGGCGTTCCTGGCAAGCCCTTGGGCGTCCTATATCAGTGGTCAGATCATCAACGTTGATGGCGGGCTCTGTCCCTAGAGGGCCGTCGCAAACCAACCTGCGATTACAGGGTTTCTAGTTACCATCTTTTGGTTCATCCCTGCCGTTCCGATGGAGGGGTTATCTAGTGGCAATGGCCAAGCTGAATCCGTTGTGACTCAAGCATGGCAAGAGGCTAAAGCATGCTCTCTGGCAGCTTGTAATAAATTTTGGAAATCGTTTTTTGCAAAAAATACGGCAGTTTCGCGACCGTGCAAATTTTTTCACCCGATGAAACGCGATAATGGATAATAGAGGCTTCGTACCTTCTACCGGTTTCGTGAAGAACCAAATTTCTGAATTCCTGTCGTGTCAGTTTAATTAACACATGTTCTTGGGTGGCATCTTAGGTACTGCACAAACGTTTTTTGCTCTGCAACTGGAGAATCCAGACATCGAAAAGGAGGCACTCTTGAAAAAATCAGTTCTCGCTTTGCTCCTCGTTGGAGCGGCAAGCCTGCTTCAAGCCCAGGAAGGAAACAAATGGGTCGACGTGCAGGCAGCCGGTATCACTCAGGACGACAAGTGGCGTGGCATCGAATTCAAGGACAACTTTGGTTGGGGCCTCGGTGTCGGCGGCTGGCTGACGGATCGTTGGGGCCTGGAGGGTTCCGTTCTGGGTACCAATCTCAGGTCCAAGAACCTGACCCCCGCCCGGCATGGCCGCGAACTCCATGGTTTCGTGTCCGCCCTGTTCAACTTCAATCCCGGTGACCACACTTTCTACCCCTATCTTCGGGTAGGTGCGGGTTCCACCACGGTCGACGCCGCGTGGGCCGAGAAAAATGCACGCACCACGCGTTTTCAGTATCACGGAGGCTTGGGTGTCCAGGGGTTCTTCGCGGAACACGTGATCGCCAGTGTCGAGGCTCGCGCGGTCCGTATCGACACCCGCACCCAGCGCACAGAATTGATGGGATTGCTGGGACTGGGCTATCGCTGGGGTGCCTCCGTGCCGGTTGTGGTGCCGCCGCCTGCCCCGGTTGAGGAGGTGCAGCCTGTGGAACCTCCTCCTCCGCCCCCACCACCCCCCCCCGTCGAGGAAGTGAAGCCCGTGGTGGTGGCTCCTCCGCCACCTCCTCCTCCCCCGGCGAAGATCGTGCTTGATGAGGCCGTCCTCCATTTCGCGAACAATCGCAGCGAGCTGAGTCCCGAGGGGGTTGAGGCAGTACAGAAAGTGGCCCAGGATCTGAAGCAGTATCCTGGTGACTACTCCCTGGTCGTGACCGGCCACTCCTCCTCCACTGGCAGCAAGGCTTTGAACAAGGCTCTCAGCAAGCGACGCGCCAACGCCGTGGCCAAGGTCCTGGCGGATACTGGTATCCCTGCGGCCTCCATTGAGACCCTAGGTATGGGACCGGACCAGCCCGTCGCTGACAACAAGACCCCCGAAGGCCAAGCCCAGAACCGCCGCGTGGAGATCGACATCAAGGTCAAGGATGGGTCTGTGGAAAAGCGCACCATCCAGACCAACACCCAGGACATCCCAAAGCCCCCCCAAAAGAAGAAAAAGAAGGCCACTGTCATCAAGCAGTAAGCCGATCTTTGCGCGATCAACCCCTGGGAATCCTTTGATTCCCAGGGGTTTTTTCTGGGAGGAACCAGCATGTCCATCTACCAGGAATTCAAGACGTTCGTGGCCAAGGGGAATGTGTTGGATCTGGCCATTGCCGTGGTGGTGGGCGGGGCGTTCAGCGGAATCGTAAAAGCGTTCGTGGATGGCATTGTCATGCCCCTTGTGACCTACGTGTTGCCTGCCAACATCAAATGGGAGGAATGGACCCTCGGGAAACTGCGTCTGGGCGCGGTCCTAGGCGCCACCTTTAATTTCCTTGTCATCTCCCTGGTGGTCTTCATCGTCCTAGTGAAATTGGTGGGAAGCATGATGAAGCGCATGGATGAACCGCCGGCTGCAGCAGTTACCAAAACCTGCCCGGAATGCCTTGAAACAGTGCCTGCGGCTGCCACCCGTTGCAAGTTCTGCACAAGCAAGTGGCAAGCCTAGTGGTAAGAGAAGCAACGCGGCACTTGCCCCGATCGCGCTTCAGCCCCTGGCTTCACAGGCCTGCAGGGTATTCATCAGCAGTCCGGCGATGGTCAATGGGCCTACGCCTCCAGGTACCGGCGTGATGGCTCCAGCCACTTCGAAGGCTTCGCCATAGCGGACGTCGCCGCACAGGACGCTGCCCTTGGCTTTCAGCGTCTCGAGCTTCTTGGGGTCTTTGGCGAAGATCCGTTCGCCCAAGCCGAGCTTTTCGACGCGATTGATGCCTACATCCACGACCACAGCGCCGGGTTTGATCCAGGAACCCTCCACGAGGCCGGGCTGGCCCATGGCAGCCACCAGGATGTCCGCCTCCCGGCAGAGGGCAGGCAGGTCCAGCGTGCGGCTGTGGGCGATCGTCACGGTGGCCTGTTCCTCCAGCAGCATCAGGGCCATGGGTTTGCCGACGATCTCGCTCCGGCCCAGCACCACGGCGCGCTTGCCCTGCATGACCACGCCGTAAGCCTTGAGCATGTTCATCACGGCGTTGGGGGTGCAGGGGCGCAGCCCCTTCTGGCCTTGGAAGAGCAGGCCTTGATTCAGGGGATGCAGCCCATCCACATCCTTGGCGGGATCGATTCGCTGAACAATAGCTTTGGCGTCCAGGGGCTTGGGCAGCGGCAGTTGCACGAGGATGCCATCCACGTCCGGGGCCTCATTGAGTTGGAGGATCGTCGCAAGCAGAGTGCTGGAGGAGGTTGTTTCCGGCAGGAATCTTTCCAGCGATCGGATGCCTGTGCGGATGCAAGCCGCGACCTTGTTCTTGACATAGACTTGGCTGGCGGGATTCTCGCCCACCAGCACCACGGCGAGGCAGGGCGCCCGCAGGCCTGCGCTTATCCGGGCCTCCACCGAGGTGCGGACAACTTCCAACATGCGGTCAGCATGAGCCTTCCCGTCCAGGATCTGAGCCATTTACTCTCCGCAAGAATCCAGCCATGAGGATGACTGCAAGTGCCGTTGATGGACAGTGTGTCATTGAATTTCCGTTGTTTCTCAAGGCATTGAGCGATACACTTCTCCCTTGAATCTGGCCTTGATCCGCCCGATTCAAAGAGGCCGCCGTCAAACCGGCCCCTTTGAATGGAGTGGGCCTTCGTCGGGTGGGTTCGACCCACCTCTCCAGGCTTTCAGGACGCACCCATGGATTTGCAGAAACTCCAAGCCCCCATCGAACGCCAGCTCGCCCTCTTGGGTTTCGAGCTGGTCTGTCTGGAATCCGCCAAGGAAGGGCGGGATTCCATTCTGCGTCTTTATGTGGACCATCTGGAGCACGGACCCCAGGACGATCGTGCCGTCACTTTGGACGACTGCGTGGCCGTCAACGACGGACTGATCGCCTGGATGGATGTGGAATTTTCGGCTCTCCGCGAGGAGGTTAGTCTGGAGATCTCAAGTCCTGGTCTGGAACGACCCCTGACGAAGCAGGAGCACTACCAACGTTTCGCCGGTCGGCTCTGTCGGATCCAGACCCGGATCCCCATCAATGGACAGAAACGATTCAAGGGCTGGATCGGTGCTGCCACCGGCGAAGCCGTAACCGTGGAAGAGGACGGAGTTCTCAAATCCGTCCCGCTGGATGCGATCCAGAAGGCGCGACTCGCGCCGTTTGATGAGGAAAAGACACCTAAACCCAGGCTCGTGGCCTTCGCTGCGACCCACAAGACGGCCGGCGTAGAGAAAAGCGCCGACTGAGGAGAATTACCATGGCCCTTGTTGCAACCACGTTTTTCGACAGTGTGAAGATGATCGCCGCCGAGAAGGGCATCCTCGAAGAGGAGGTCTTCAAGGCGGTGGAAGAATCCCTGGTGAAGGCCGCTGAGAAGTATTTCCAGGCCTTCGATTTCTACGGGAACTTTCAGGCGCAGATGGACCGGGAGACCGGCGAGTTTCACGTCTACGCCCTCAAGCAGGTGGTGCAGGAAGTGGAAGAGGAGGACCTGGAGATCAGCCTTCAGGAAGCCCAGACGCTGAACCCCGAAGCCTCCGAGGGCGATACGCTGTGGCTGCCGCAGGACACCACCCAGCTGGGCCGCATCGCCGCCCAGGCAGCGAAGCAGGTACTGGTCCAGAAGGTGCGCGAGGCCGAGCGCGACCGCATCTACAACGAGTTCGCCAACCGCATCGGCGAAGTGGTGGTGGCCGAGGTCAAGCGCTTCGAAAAGAACGCCATCGTCCTCGAAGTGGACCGCGTGGAAGCCATGCTGAAGCGCAGTGAAGCCCTCCGAGGCGACCGTTTCGACAAAGGCCAGCGGATCAAGGTGGTCATTTCTGGCGTCGACAAGTCCGCCAAGGATCCCCAGGTGCAGGTGAGCCGCACGGATCCGAGACTCCTCATCAAACTCTTCGACAGCGAAGTCCCCGAGATCCACGACGGCACCGTGGTCATCCGCTCCTGCGTCCGGGAAGCCGGCGACCGGGCCAAGGTGGCCGTCCATTCCCTGGATCCGGATGTGGATCCCGTGGGTGCTTGTGTGGGCCTCAAAGGTTCCCGCGTTCAGGCCATCATCCGGGAACTCAAGAATGAAAAGATCGATATTGTCCGCTTCGATGAGGATGCCAGCCGCTTCATCGCCAATGCGCTCAACCCGGCCAAGGCCCTTCGGGTGACGGTCGTGGATCTGGAGCACCGGCGGGTGGAAGTAGTGGTGGACGACGAGCAGCTCTCCATCGCCATCGGCAAGCGTGGCCAGAACGTGCGTCTGGCCGCCAAGCTCACCGGTTGGAATATCGACGTCCGGAGCGAGGCCGATAAACGCCGCGAGGCCGAGGTCGCCATGGGCATAGCCCTTCCGGACATGGACCAGGCGGCTCCAGAGGAGGTCGCAGGTCCTGCCTCGTCCCTTTTAGAGGAACTCGGAGCTGTGGAGGGTCTTGACCAGGCCATGGTGGAAAAACTCGCAGAGGCAGGCTATCCGGATGCGAAATCCTTGTACACTATCACTGTCGAACAGTTGCTCGGCGGGGTCGGCATGAATCAAGACCTCGCCTTCCGCTTGATCGACGCTGTGCATGAGCGCTTCGGTGAGTAGGCTAGATCCTGAAGCTCTTCCGAATCCCCAAACCGATGAGGTACGCCCTTTCATGTTGCGCATCAACCAATTTGCCAAAGAGCTTGGCGTGACCAACCACGATGTCATCGAGGCCCTCGAGAAGCGTCTGGGCACTTCGGGCAAGAGCCATAGCTCGAACCTCACGGACGACCAGATCTCCCAGCTCCGGCGGGTCTTTGATGCCAAGGCCAAGGGGATGGAAGAGGGCACTCCTCTGGCTCTCCACAAACCCTTCGCTCCTGTGCGGATCGTGAAGGCGGTCACGCCGCCCCCGGCTGTTCCTCAGGTTCAGCCGCCTGCGCCAGCCGTTCTGGTGAAGGGACCCGAACCAGTCACAGAGGCTTCCCAGCCTCCCTCCGAGCCAGTCCGGGAAGTCCACCAGCCCGCGGAAAAACTGAAAGTAACTCCGAGTGACCCCTCCCCTGGGGTTGCCCCGGTCCCTGACCCTTCCCCTATCCAGGAGATTCAAACGGAATCCCTCGCCGCCCCCGTGAAGTCTGAATCGAAACCTTTCATCCCCGCTGGGAGTGAATTCTCCCGTCTGAGGGTTTCAGTCACTCCCGCCCCTGCTCCAAAAACGCAGGAGCCCGCGCGCTATATCCAACTTCCCCAAGCCCAGGCATCCAAGGGCCGCCTCGAGGTCGGTGCCCGGCCCGTCGTGCAGCGCTCCGGCCAGCCACAACCCAATGTGCAACGCTCCGGCCAGCCGCAACCCGAGCGCACCACCCTGCCCATGGCCACCAATACCGGCAAAGGTGAGGTGCGCCACGACCAAGTGCCGCTCCAGCAGCAGGGTGCCCGCAGGTCCTACATTCCGCCCTCGATCTCGTCCCTGCAACCTGAGCAGGGCTTCACGCGCATCAAGATGTCGGATACACCCTCGCCCGCGCCGCGTTCCCAGGAACCAGCGCGGTACATCCAGCTGCCGCAGGCGAGACCTGTCAGCAGTAGCGCTCCCCAGCGACCTGGCCAGCGCCCCAGCGGTCCTGGAGGGCGGCCCAGCAGCGGTCCTGGCGGCTCGCGCCCGGGCGGACGTCCCGGCAGCGGTCCTGGCGGTCCCCGTCCCGGTGGCCCAGGCAGCCGTCCTGGAGGTCCCAGCCGACCTGGCATGGGCGGTCGCGGTCCCTCGCTGCCTGCAGCGGGTCCCATCGACCCCAATGCCCAGAAGGGTCCAGGCAGAGGCGTTCATTTCACCGGCAAGAAGAAGGATGACAAACGCAGCCGCGCCGAGCGCGAAGCCGAAGCCCTGGAACTGAAGCTCCGACAGCCACGCAGTCGTGCCCAGCAGATCGCCACCGAATACATCCAGGATGAGATCGGCATCGTGATGCTCTCTGAGGGCGTGACAGTCAAGGAACTTGCCGAGAAATGCAACCGCCCCGCCAAGGATGTCGTGGCCAAGCTGCTCCATCGCGGCATTTTCGCCACCATCAACCAGCCCCTCGATACCGAGCTGGCCAAGGAGATCGCCCGGGAATTCGGCTATCTCGCGGACATCGTCTCCTTCGAAGAGGATGTCCAGATGGCCATGGAAGAGGCTGGCGAGGCACAGGGCGAAAAGCTCCCCCGTCCCCCCGTGGTCACCATCATGGGCCATGTGGATCACGGCAAGACGTCCCTGCTGGATGCCATCCGTCACACCAAGGTGGCGGCGGGCGAGGCCGGCGGCATCACCCAGGCCATCGGCGCCCACCATGTGGACTTGAAGGACAAGGAAGGCAACGCCCGTCAGATCGTCTTCATCGATACGCCGGGTCACGAAGCCTTCACCAAGATGCGTGCCCGGGGCGCCAAGGTCACCGATATCGTGATCCTGGTCGTCGCCGCCGACGATGGCGTGATGCCCC
>JANYIU010000154.1 GCA_025361955.1 Holophagaceae bacterium | reverse complement strand
GGTGGCCCAGCTCCGGGAGTCGCCTTGCTGGTGGAGGCTTCGCTCGATGGACGCGAGCAGATGGTAGGCGAGCACGGAGATAAAAAGGTGGCCTTGGGTCCGGAGTTCCCCGTGAGGTCGGATGGGCCGGAAGCCCAGGTCTGACTTCAGGGCTCGGCAAGCGGATTCGACGCGGGTCAGCGTCATGTAGAGCTGCCAGATGCGTTGGGGTTCCATATCGGTGTGAGTGGTGCGGATGACGTAGCAGCCCTGGCGGGTCTCGCGGGCCAGGCGCTCGGGTAGCCGCTCCCAGGTGAGGTTCGTGATCTGCTTCCCGGTGGGGTCAGGCACAGGCTCGACACGGTAGTGGGAAGCCACGGTGGGATTGCGCTCCAGGAACCTTCCGATCCGGCGGTTGACCTTGGTCGAGTCCTTCAGATGTCTCCTGAGGATGGACTTCTGGAGGCGTTCGAGGTCCTGCAGCCAGCGCTGTTCCTTGAGCCTGTCCAGCCCCCGTTCTTTTTCTTTCCGTCCCTAGCTGTAACAGAGCAGGAGAGCCGTGGGCACGGAGCGTTCAACCACTTCTAGATCCTCTGCCAGAGGTTCGGTGGCCTTGGCCTTGGCTGCCACCTTCCTGACATAGACTCGCTCGCCTTCGGCTTCGCCAGAGACCCACTGGAAACCGTCAGGGGCCGTCTCGAACTCCGGTTCGTGATCCTTGGCCGCATCCCGGCGCTCGATCACCAGATAGGGATACCCGTGTTGTTCCATGAAAACCAGGTTGGCCGCCGTGGCGATGCCTCGATCCATGCTCAAGGTGGGCTTCTGGCCCTCAAACAACCCGGTCCCAGCCGACCCCATGCGCGCCAGGATGCCCTTCAAGGTCGCGGGCTCAGACTGATTGCCCTCATAAATCTGGCTGAACAGCGGCAAGCCCTGGGCATCCACGGCCAGCGCCAGGTGGCGAGATCGCTGCCAGGCTTCAGCAGGCGTCCCATGATCACCGCGCGCGCCAGATCCTGCTGGTGGGTGGTCAGGCCGCAGGACGCCAGCAGCTCGGCAAACCCCAGACGGTCGTAGAAAGCGTTGCCGACCAGCTCCGGCCCCAGGGAGCGGTGAAAGGAGGAGGCCACACTGGCCAGATCCACGGCAACCCGCTCCGCAGCGGCCTCGCGCGTCGCCTGGGTATGGCGCAGGGATTCTTTCACAGCGTGCTGAGCGAAGGCCACATCGGCGAGCGCCGCGAGCGCGGGCGCGGCCGGGAACAGGGCCCGCTGACCGCCAAGGCGTTCCTCCAGAGCAGCCGCCAGAGCGCGCCACTGCCCCCGCGGCAGGTCGAGGCTCCCGAGAAACAGGATGACGCGCTGCCGTGGCCCGCGGTCCGTGCGGATGGATTCGACCAGATGGTGGGTCGTGTAGACAGAGCCTGTCTTATGATCGCGCGTGGAGACAGCCCGGATAAACATGAGGAAAGGATAGAACCGGAGTCGTGCAAGAGATAATAGTGATAAAAATATTTTGGGTCACTACAAAACAATTTTCCAAAAATAGATCAATCATTTCAACACTTAGAAAACGACAAAAACAAAGGACTTACGAATGGAAAAGGCCTTCGGGGTAGGAAAGTTGGGCTGGGGACGGACCGCCCGGATCGCCATGAAAGGTAATCACGGCAGGGAGCTTCTCGCTTAAGAATCAAAGTACTTCGGTTCGGGTTGGGGCCTAGTCGGAAGGGTGCGCTCAGCTGGAAATGCTCACCAGCTGAGCGCAGGAGCGCCTGCCAACCTGCAGGATACTGCTAACTGGACTTCGCGGGCATGACGGTTCAATGCGCGTTGCCGGTCGCCCTCGCCCATTTGAACTCACTACTTGACGGTAACCTGCTCGGGGGCGGTCAGCGAGAAGGTGACGAGGTGGGCGGCGGGAATGCGAATTACAGTGTCGGCCGTTCCGGCCGCAAGAGCGGTCCCGGCTAGAGCACCCGCCGCTGCGCCACCCAGGGCGTGATCACCCTGGTGGTTCTTGTCCGTGAGAATGCCCACCAGAGCGCCTAAGGCTGCGGTACCACCAATAAACTTGGCGTCGCGCTTCCCAATTGCGTCGCCCACCACCATGTAGGTCCCCGCATCCACACCATTGCGGCCCACGGTGGTCAAGCGGATGCCCAGTCCACCCTTGCCGCTGGCCAGGCGACCTGCGGGAGTGCTTTGAGCTACTACGCCACTGACTGTAGTGCCTGCGGCCCAAGCCACTGTGTTCCCCACAACCACATCCTCGGCCAGGGTTCCAGACCAGGGATCTCCAGGTTGATCTCTGTCAGTGGCCAATTCAGCGCCCATCTTGACGGTGAGGTGGGTGCCACTGGGAACTTCCACCGTGGTAACCCTTGGCAGCTGAGCGACCGGGGTGGCAGCCATAGTGGCGGCGTCCTTGCGACGATCCGCAGCCCGCTGCCGGGCCTCCGCCAACTGTCGGTCCAGGGCGCGGGTATGGGCAGCCGCCAACTGTTTGATGGCCTCCTGGTCACCGGTAACGCCGGTCTTACCGGCCTTCATTTCAGCAACCTGCTGCTCGAGACTGGCCACGCGGTCCTCTGCGGCCTTAGCCTGCAGCTGAGCGGTTACCTGGGCCTGAACAGCGGGATCATTAGCCTTGGGTTGGCAGGCGCTTAGCCCCAAAATCAGCAGAACTGCCAGCGATCCATGGACTAAAACAGTGTGGTTATTCATAGTCTGCTCCTTAAGCAGTTAATGGAGATTGTCTCGAATTGAGGACGGTTTGGAGACATCGGATTGTTGGAGCCTTGCATGAACATCAAACGACTTATCTGCCCATCGGGGTAGGACTCCGCGATGGGGGGACATGCAACGAAACATTAATACTCGCGTTCTTCGTGGTTATCCTCCATCCTTCAAGGATGACCTAAGCAGCAAATTCCAAGCCACAATGTAATTATTTAATATTGGATGACTTATGAAATAACACGAAGGCAGGGTGGAGGCGTATTCCATCAAGTTGAAGACAACATCCTTTCAATTTGAAGGGATGACCCTGGCCATCCAAATGGCGTCGTGGCTAGGGTAGTCGCCATTGTGCGCTTTCGCGGCATTGGGGTTGATCAGTCACTCCCTCTATAAGGCGGTGCTGAGCCAAGACCGCCGCTCAGGAACCCCGTTTCCAGGCCATAAAAAAGCCTCGAAGATGCAGTTTCCGCTGGGCTTTCAGTCTAGGGCGGCTGATGGGACTCCCCTCCGCGCCCTGCGGGCGCTCCAGGCCGCTCGGCTGGCTGCGCACGAGCCTCCCGCTTCGCCTGACCGCTCAGGACGCAGTGCGCCCTTCACTGGCTCTACCTGCGCGCCAGCCCAGATTCGAGGCCCATTAGACAAGATCTGCAATACCTGGCTGTAGGCCAAGAGCCGGTTCTGCTGACCTATTCCGCAAAGGCATCCGACCAGAGCCGTTCCAGAAATTCTTGCCAGGGAAGCACTAGGATGTTCCCGATCTTTCGCGGTATGGGTTCCTGGCAAACCAGGATCAGGTTTTTCAGCAGACCCTCCTCCGACAAAGCCTTCAGGCCCTTGAGGTCACGGGCAGCCACGTTGTGGGTAGCTTTCACCTCGATGGCCGTATGGTCGCCCAGGATGAAGTCCACCTCGAACTGGGAGGTGCTTCTCCAGTAGTGCAGAGCCAGGCCCGGTTTGCGGGTGTCAATGTAGGTCTTCAGCTCGTGAAAGAGATAGTGCTCCAGGGCAGCTCCGAGGTCCGGTGATCTCGGGATCAAGACCGGCAGCCTCTGGAGGGCGCGGACCACCCCGACATCGAAGAGGTAGAACTTGGCGGTCTCGATAGCCTTGCGCTTCTGGCTGAGATTCCAGGCAGGCAGTTCATAGCCGATTAGGGTGTCCTTCAGAATCTCGAAATACTCGATCACCGTGGTGCGGGGCACCTTGGCGTCGTTGGCGACTTCCGTCTTGTTGATCATCCTGCCACTGCAGGTGGCCGCCACTTCCAGGAAGCGAGCGAAGGCTGGGACGTTGCGGGTAAGGCCCTCGGCAGCGATCTCTTCCTTCAAGTAGGTTCCCACGTAGGCCCGTAGATCCTCATCGGGCGCATCGGAGAAGTAGATCGAAGGGATCAGCCCTCGGTTCAGGGCTAACAAAAGTTCAAACTGCGAGCCCAGTTCCTTCCAGGAGAAGGGGTGGAGGTGGTGGGATCGGGCTCTACCGCCTAGCAGGTTGACACCGGACCGCCGCAGTTTTCGGGCCGAAGAGCCGGTAAGCAAGAAGCGCAACCCCCGGGTCTCGATGAGGAGGTGGACCTCGTCCAACAGCGCAGGGAGCTTCTGAATTTCGTCGACGACCACCAGGGCATCCTTGAGATCCTTGGCCTCGATCTCTTGGCGCATCCGCGTAGGGTCGGTGCTGAGGTCCAGCCATAGACCTTGATCCAGCAGATTGTAGACAGGGGTCCCCGAAGGAAGGGTTTCCCGGATCATCATGGATTTGCCGGTCTGGCGCGGCCCATAGAGGAAGCAGGACTTCTGGGCAGTGGCTTCCAGCAGGTTCAATTGGCGGGGGATGTACATGAATCACACTATGCGTCGGCTATGTCGACACTCATGATCATAAACGACGGAAGTGATGTCGTCCAGAAAAATGCTCCTGCGGGATCAGCGGCACCGGGATCACCCTCGTTTCAAACCCGTGGGACAGTCCCGTCCATGAATAACCTGGCACGCTCCCACTCCTTCGCTCACCCTTCCTCCACCCTCCGCCTAGGGGACCGGGAGGTGCGCCGCCTGAGCTACGACGCCATGCGCTTGCCTGGAAAGAATGGGTGGGGCTCGCCCAGGGACCCAAAAGGAGTGAGGAATGTCGTCCGGCGGGCTGTGGACCACTCCCTAGCCCAGATACCGTTCACTTAATACTTGACAGGCTCTATGGCCAGCCTATTCTTGAGATCAGGGCGACCTATGGCCAGAACTGCTGCATTACTCGGTGGCGGAAGCCGGATCTCGGATTACATCACACTTGGCGCTGTCGCCCGGATGTTCCCGGCGAGCCGGGTTGAAGCCTCTCTGAAGGCCACAGGCAAG
>JANYIU010000149.1 GCA_025361955.1 Holophagaceae bacterium | reverse complement strand
CCAGCGAGCGCGGGCTCAGGCGGAAACCATAGCCCCCTTCGAGGGTGGCCCCTTGCTGATGAACGCCCATGCGGCCCGTGGACTGGTCCCCGCCGGAGCCCGTCAGGTAGCGGCGGGTGATATCGGAATGCCCGTCTCCGTAAGCGAACGAGCAGCGTGCCCGGGGTCCTTCGCCAGTGTACTGACCCAAGCTCACCAGGCCCCCGAAGATATCCACCCCATTCTTCAGTTCGCCGCTGTTGCCCAGATCGATGGCCTCTTCCCCCCGGATGTAGCTGAACCCAGCCCGGAAGGCATCCGTGATGCCGTAAACCAGCTTGACCGTACCAGCCAGACCATGGCCCTCAGCCTCACTCTTGGTGTACTTTTCGTAGACAGCCATAGAAGAAAAGGCGAACCGCCCCTGCTGCGGCGCGTTGTTCTGGAGATCGGTCATCACGCCGCTCCGGAGTCGCTCGTGTAGCGTCGTCCCGGCCATCGTTGGCTGGGTAAGGGAACCATGGAAGTCGGACAAACCCAGCACCCCGCTGCCCGGTACCCCGTTGCCCCGGGCCACGAAGGGCTGCTCGTCCCCGTTCAGGTAACCGGAGCCCACCACCACGCTGCCATCGGCGCTGACGCCATAGGCTTGGTCCAGGTAGTTGCCAGCGGCCAAGGGCCTGCCACCGCTGGCGACGACCCAGTCCTCCACGGACTGCATGCCGCTGGCCTGGGTCCAGCGGAATGCCTGATTTGGGATCTTTGGCATAGACTGGGCCATTTTCGACTCGAGGCTAATTGCGTCATAGCTGGGATATCCGGACCATCCCACGATCACACTGCCATCAGCATTGGCAGCGTTGGCAGAGGACAAGAGTCCGCTCTTTGGATCGTGGAGATCCTCAATCGTGTTCCCCACCCAGCGGACAGCGTGGAAGTAGCTTTCAGCTAGGTCGGACTGGCCAACCACCACCAAGCCGTTGGAACTGATGCCATTGGCGCATGAATTCCCGTTGCCGTTCTTGTCGAGCGTCCCGAGGTCCCTCATTTCCCTGGTATCGGTGGTCCAGCGGAAGGCGTGTCGGAGTTCGCCGCTGGTATCTGACTCGCCAACCACCACCGAACCATCGCCGCTGACTCCGTTGGCTCGCGATTGATAACCCCCGAGGGTGCCGAGATCCACCCCACCGGTGGCCTGGGTCCAGCGGAAGGCTGTGCAGTACTTTTCGGTTTTCCCATCGGCAGCACCCACCACCACCGAACCGTCGGCGTTGGTGGCAGTCGCATACGACCAACCCCCATCAAAAGTCGATCCCAGGTCCTCCACCGCCTTGCCTCCCTGGGTCCAGCGGACGGCGTGATCGCCAATGGAGCCGACCACCACGAGTCCGTCCCCACTGACAGCGCGGGCATCCCCACTGCCCCCCCCGGGAAGAGCTGCTAGGTCCCCCGATTGCCTCCAGGAAAAGGCACCATACATCCCATACCCAACCACCACCGAGCCATCAGCACTGACGCCATTGGCGTAGCCAGAGCCTGGACGATCCGGCCAAGTCAGAAAAGTCACACCGGGCGTCTGGGCTTGAAGCACGCCCCCGGCGCAGAGGATGCAGGCGAGGGCCAGGGGCCGGGGCCATCGGGTTGCGCGGGTCAAGGGCTGGGTCATGGTTCCTCCGATTGCGGTGAATGGGCTATCCGCCTGCCGATCCGTTGGCACACGTTACCTGTTCCGCTCTGGGAAACAGTTCCCGCGCGGCGCACAGGGTGAATGAATACTCAGGATGACGAAGGCTTCCAGCCGTGTCTGTCCGGGAAAGTACGTACACGGATTTCAGCCACGTCTCCCCGAAGGAGGTCCGTTCTCGCGCTTTCTGGATGCCCAAAAACAGGCGGCAGCCCATCCCCATGGTCTGGCGCCGCCCGGAGGCTCGTGCCAGACTAACCTCGCCCTCGCTGACCCCCGCGTGGACGGACGCTCTACTGAGTTTTGCGCTTGGAGCGCTTTGCAGTTCAGCTTGCCAACCGTCAGCTCAGACCTGCGGACGGCCAGAACCACCCACGACAACTCGGTATCGACTTCAAGCTCACACCCCCAGGCCGGGGCATCCACCTACAGTGCTCCGGGCAGGGCAACGGCACCCAGCAGGAAAGTTCCAATCTGATGCCCATGAACCGCACGGACACCCTTCCCGACATGAACACCGATGTGCTCGCCTGGCGACGCCGGGTTTTGAGCATTGTGCTCTGGGTGATCGTCGGGGTCCGCACGCTCCAGTTTCTCCGGTTTCTGGCGACCCTGGAGCACACCCCCGCTCAGGTCACCGTGGTCGCGGTCCTCTATGTCGTTCTGCTGCTCCTGGCGGTCTTCCGGAACCTGCCCCATCTCCTGCGGGGCTGGTGCGTCTATGGCCTGGGCTATGGTGCGGTGATCACCCTGTTTCTCCTCGCCAGGGATATCCGCCCCGGGGTCATCCTGGGGCTCACATCCATCCCCATCAACGCCGCCATTCTTTGCGGGCGTCGTTCCGCATGGGTGGCCACAGGGCTGAGCGCGACCCTCCTCACCACCCTGGCCCTCGTCAAGCATTCCGGTCTCCCAAACGTGCTGGGGCCCCTCAGGCCGGTGGCCAACGCGTCGCCGGACCCTTACAGCACGCTGGTCGTATGGCTGGTGATCCTCCTCCCGATGATGCTGCTCCTGGACCGCTTCACGGCTCTCTTCCAGCGCCTGCTGGCCAACGAGCGGGACATGCGCCTGCACCTCGAAGCGGAGATCAACGAGCGGCACTACCTGGAGGGTGCGCTGCTGGAGACCTCCGAGCGGGAGCGGCAGACCGTGTGTCACGAACTGCACGACGGGGTCTGCCAGCAGATCACCGGCGCCATGCTGCAGGCCAAGGTGCTGGAACGGACCGTGGCCGCGGGCCGAACCATTGCAGCGCAGCATCTCCAGGCGATCTCGGTCATGCTCGATGGTTCCCTGGGACAGATGCACGACCTGGCTCGTGGCTTGAGTCCAGGCACACTCTCCGCTGAAGCCCTGGTGCCCTCTCTGCGGGATCTGGCGCGCCGAACCCGCGAGACCTTTGAGGTGGCCTGCGAGGTGGAGGCCCAGGAACCCCTGGCGGAACTGCCGCCCGCCACGGCCACCCATTTGTACCGAATCGCCCAGGAGGCAGTCATCAACGCCGTGAAACATGGCCATCCCCGCCAAATCCTGGTGCGCCTCCAGAGCAAGGGCGGCCAGCTGCTGCTCGAGATCGACAACGATGGGCAGCCGCTGGCTCAGGCCGCGGGTGATCAAGAGGGCATGGGTCTGCGCATCATGCGCTATCGCAGCGAATTGATCGGGGGCACCTTCGCACTGGGGCTCGACCCGGAGCAGGGCGTTCGGGTGCGCTGCAGCGTGCCCCTGGTGAGCGCATGAGCGCGCGGGTACTGCTGGTGGAAGACCACCCGCTGGTGCGCCATGGCGTGCGGATGCTGCTGGAACAGGCGGGCATGACTGTCTGTGGCGAGGCTGAAAGCCAGGCCGAAGCTCTGCAGGCGCTGGCGGCGACCCACCCGCACCTGCTGCTGGTGGACTTGACGTTGTGGGAGGAGAGCGGCCTGGACCTCATCCGTGCCCTGCCCCACGACGCCTCCGCCCCGAAGGTACTGGTCTACTCCATGCACGAGGATTGGCTGCATGTGCGGCAGGCCTTCCAGGCGGGCGCCCAGGGCTACGTCACCAAGCGGGAACTGTCGGAAGTCGTCTTGGAGGCCATCCAGACGGTGTTGTCAGGGGGGGTCTACACCAGTCCCCGGGCCGCCCGAGCCATTGCCGAGGCTGGCCTGGAGACGCACCTGGAAAATCTGCACGAGTTCAGCGACCGGGAGTGGGAGATCTTCCGGCTCCTGGGCCGAGGTCTGGGGGTGGCGGACCTGGCGGAGGCCCTGGCGATCAGCGGCAGGACGGTGGAGACGCACTGCAGCAGGATGCTCGTGAAGCTGGGCCTCAAGGGCATGAAGGAATTGCGCCTCTTGGCAGTGGGGGACAAGACCCAGGCCTAGGTCCCTGTTCACTAGGGCATGCCCCAAAGGATGGGCAGGTTGTCCTTGGCGCCGCCCGGGTTCAGAGGTGCTTCGCGATGGCCCGCTGGCGAAGTTCCTTCATGCTGGAGAGTCCGAGCTTGGCCTGGATGCGAACGAAGTAGCTTTCCACTGTGCGGGGGCTTAGATCCAAGCGGGCGGCGATGGCGGAGATGGTTTTACCTCGGCCCAGTAGCTCGAAAACCTGCTGTTCCTGAAGGCTGAGGAACTCGTTCGATTCCGCTCGCTGCTGTGCGCTCCGAGGACTGAGATAGCGCCTTCCGGCAGCGCATTCGCGAATGGCCAGGGGCAGCACGTGGGCACCTTCCCGCTTGGTGACGTAGCCCCTCGCCCCGGCGCGCAGGGCCTGATTCACATGGGCGAGGTCCTCGAACATGGAGTAGACCAGCAGAGGCAGGCTGGGCTGCTCCGCCGCGAGTTGGCGCAGCAGCTCCAAGCCGTCCTCATCGCCCAGATGGAGATCCACCATCACCAGGTCCGGGCTGCAACGCTCGGCGCTCAAGATCGCCGCCTTGATGGAGTCTGCCTCAGCACAGACCTGGATGCCTTCAAGTTCCAGCAGGAGGCGGAGACCTTGGCGCACGACCGGATGATCCTCCACCATAAGCACGCGGATCCTTAGGGAGTCGGTCATGGTGCCTCCTCGCTCCTGCCGGTCCTATAGCCTTCGCAGGGCATGCTCCAGGTTGAAGGAAGCGCCCGGTAGCGGGCAGGAGAGGCGTCAGGCTTTCCGTGGAAATCCTCGGAAACCAGAAGTTGTCCCCAATAGAAGGACCATTCGCCATCCAGCCGCACGGGATCCCGCTGGTCCAAATCGTAACCCGCCAGATTCAGCACCCCCTGGTGGGCCCGTGGCAGACGCGCGCGGCCCGCGCTGCAGCCTACTAGCCCGAGGACAAGCAAGCAGAGCAGCAGGGCGCCGGAGCGGCACTGGAAGTGGGTTACAGCCATGTGGACTCGGGTCCCGAAGAACGGATGGGTACGGAATTCTCGATGGAATCAGTGTCAGTTGCCTGGGCTCTGGGAAACAATCATTAAAAAAAACGTGCGGGACCTCTGGGATATCCAATTCTTGACCAGTCTAATCAGGAACCCTACACTGGAACCTGACCCATTGGAGGGGAGCCTTCCTTGAAGATCTCGGCCCGCGGCAGATATTCGATGCAAGCCCTGTTCGACCTGGCGCACAACAGCCACGGTCAGCCGGTACCGCTCCACCTCATCGCCAAGCGCCAGGATTTGAGCCTGCCCTTCCTGGAGCAAATCTTCAACAAGCTGAAACGGGCGGGCATTGTGGCCAGTGTGCGGGGTCCCAAGGGCGGCTACATCATCACCCGTCCCTGCAACCAGGTCACCGTGGGCGACGTGTTGCGCCTCACGGACGGTAACTTCTACGCAGTGGCCCGGGAAGACCCGCAGGGCGCCAGGTCCGCGCTCAAGGCGGACGCCACGATGAACAGCCTGCTCTGGAAGCAACTTTCCGACCACATCACCAACTTCATGGATACGATCACCCTCGCGGATCTCTGTGTGGAAAGCGACAGCCATTCCTGCCCGCACTGCACCTGTCCCGATTACACCGAGGACCTGAAGGAACAGTTCGACAGCGGTCAACGCACCCGGCGCAGTACCCTGCACTGAGGCTGTCCCATGAGCAATCCCTGCGCCCTGCCCAGCTTGGCTGTGGCTCCCACGGAAGCCGACCTGAAGGGGCTGCCCAAGCTGGAGGAACGCATCCGGCGGAAGGTGGGTATCTGCGTTACCGAATACCAGCTCATCCAGGCGGGGGATCGCATCCTGGTGGGCCTCAGTGGTGGCAAAGATTCCTGGGCGCTCCTGGAGGTGCTCGAATCCCTGCGCCGACGGGCACCCATCAAGTTCGAGGTGCACGGTATCACCATCGACCCCGGGTTTCCGGGCTTCAACCCCGACCGCATCGCCGAAGTCTGCGAACAGAAGGGCATCCCCCATCAGACCTTGGGCGCGCCCATCGATACCATGGTGCGGAAGCGGCCGGAAACCATTCCTTGCGCCATGTGTTCCCGGCTGCGGCGGGGGGTGATCTACTCCTTCGCAAAGAAGAACGGCTACACCAAGATCGCCCTGGGACACCACCTGGACGATCTCATCGAGACCCTTCTCCTCAATCAGTTCTTCGCAGGCCGACTTGCCACCATGCCCTTGAAACTGGTGAGCGATGACGGTGCCAATACGGTAATCCGCCCCTTGGGGTTTTGCGAAGAAGAGGATCTGCGTCGCTTTGCCTGGCTCAAGGGCTATCCCATCGTTCCCTGCGGCTGTCCCCTGTGCGGGGCTTCCGTGCTGGAATCCCGCCGCGCGCAGATCAAGGCGCTGGTGGCCGGCTTGCGGGAGAGCATTCCCGATCTCAAGTTCTGCCTGCTCAAGGCCATGAAGAACGTCAAGACCAGTCACCTGTTGGACCCGCACCTGTTGGCTCTGCCCCGGGAATTCGCGAGGTAGAAGGCGCACGGAACTGTTAGCCTGAAGCATCACTCCGGAGTGCGCAGTCCCATGAAGTCCATGACCAAGGCCTGGGCCGAAAAGGCCGAAGCGGATCTCAACACCGCCGAGCGGGAGGCCAACGTCAACGACGAGCCCAACTTCGAGGCGGTCTGTCATCACGCCAAGGAATGCGCCCTGCATTGCCTGAGAGCACGGCTCGAAGAAGCGGAGATCCCGTTCCCGCTCACCTCCCACTTGGTGGTGCTTCTGGAACTTTGCCGTGAGCTCGAGCCGACCTGGGATACTTTCCGGGACAACCTGCGCTTCCTGACCACTGCCGCGAACCAGAGCATGGAACCGGAATCCCACACCAACCGGAGGACTGCCCAGCAGGCTCTGGAAATGGCCAGAAGCTTCCGGGATGAGGCCCGCCGGAGCCTGGTGGACTGACCCGGCCGCCAGCGGGTTAGGATTTGGATCGTGGGGGTATTTTGGTCGCCAGTCTGATGCTTCGCATTCCCGAACAGCGCAAGGGCTTGGTCTATATCATCATCGCGGCGCTGCTCTGGAGCTCGAGCGGACTCTTCATCAAGATCCTCACCCTCACGGCCTTCCAGATCAGCTTCTTCCGCTCCCTGGTGGCGGCCTGCACTATCGTGATCATTCTTCGCTGCCGAGGGCGGAAACCGGAATTCCATCTTCGTTGGACGGATGCCGTCTGCACCCTTTGCTATGCGCTGACGGTCATCCTCTTCGTGATCGCCACCAAGCTCACCACCGCCGCCAACGCGATCTTCCTGCAGTTCACGGCCCCCATCTATCTAGTGTTTCTCGAGCCCTGGGTCTTCAAGCGCGCGCTCCGATCGATGGATTTATTCGCCGTGCTCTCCTGCATGGGCGGCATGGCTCTCTTCTTTGGAGGCCATCTGGAACGGGGAGGCCTGATCGGCAACCTGCTCGCGATTCTCTCGGGCATGTGTCTCGCCACTTTCTCCATCATCCTCAAGTGGAAGCGCGTCGCCAATCCCTTCGAGGATCCCATCAGCGCGATCATTCTGGGCAATGTCACCGTGGGCCTGCTTTGCCTCCCCTTCGTGTTCCCGGTTTCCGTGACCCTCGGGCAAACCATCTCGCTGCTCTATCTGGGCGTGTTCCAGCTCGGCATCAGCTTCATGCTCTTCACCGCCGGGCAGCGCTACATCTCCGCTACGGCCGCCGCCATCACCAGCATGCTGGAGGCGGTATTCAACCCCGTCTGGGTCTTCCTGGGAATGGGCGAGCAACCTTCCCCCTTCGCCATGGTGGGAGCGGGGGTGGTGATGGGCGTGATCCTTTGGTACAACCTGCGCGGCACCCAGTCGAGCGCTTCGCCCTGCTCCTGAAGGCGACCACTCAACGCGATGCTTGGTCGCAACCAATGGCCAAAAACCCATTTCAACAGAGGTGATGGGGATCCGGGCAGGGCCCCATCGCTGTTGAATCATGAGGCGAAAAGCTCGACGCGGAGGCGCGGAGAAAGGAACGAGGATCGCGGAGAAAAAAAATCTTCCTCCGCGACCGTCTGCCGAGTAGCGCGGGGGAATCTCACCCCCACGCTCTCACAGAACCGGACTTGAATCTCTCGACTCATCACGGCTCTTATCGCCCAGTCGTTGTATCCATTCCCAGGGTCCAGTGGACGAATAGGGATTTGTCCCTCTC
>JANYIU010000098.1 GCA_025361955.1 Holophagaceae bacterium | reverse complement strand
ATGATCTGCCCCCACGCCGCCATTCGGCCCAAGGTCTACGATCCCGCGCTCCTGGCCAAGGCCCCCGCGACCTTCAAGAGCACTGACTACAAGGGCAAGGAATTCGCCGGGCAGAAGTACACCATTCAGACCGCCCCCGAGGATTGCACCGGCTGCGGCATCTGCGTCAGCGTCTGCCCCGCCAAGGACAAGAGCAATCCCAAGCACAAGGCCATCGACATGGCCCCGCAGATGCCCATCCGCGAGTCCGAGGCCAAGAACTACGCGTTCTTCCTCGACCTGCCCGAGGTCGATCGCACGGCTCTGAAACTCGACGTGAAGGGCACGCAGTTCATGCAGCCCCTCTTCGAATACTCTGGTGCCTGCGCGGGCTGCGGCGAAACCCCCTATGTGAAGTTGCTCTCCCAACTCTTTGGCGATCGCGCTCTCATCGCCAACGCCACAGGCTGCTCCTCCATCTACGGCGGCAACCTGCCCACCACGCCCTATACCACCAATCGTGATGGCCGCGGTCCCGCCTGGTGCAACAGCCTCTTCGAGGACAATGCGGAATTCGGTTTCGGTATGCGCCTTGCCGTCGACAAGAACCAGGAACAGGCCCTCGAGATGCTGTCCCGTCTGTCCTCCCTGGTGGGTGACGAGCTGATCGCCGGTATCGTCAATGCCGATCAGACCACGGAAGCTGGGATCAAAGGCCAGCGGGAGCGCGTCGCGATCCTGAAGGGCAAGCTGGCGGCCTCCAAGTCTCCTGAAGCTCAGCGGCTGCTCCTCCTGGCGGACTATCTCGTCAAGAAGAGCATCTGGATCGTGGGGGGCGATGGTTGGGCCTATGACATCGGTTACGGTGGTCTCGATCACGTCATCGCCCAGGGCCGCAACGTCAACATCCTGGTGCTCGATACCGAGGTCTACTCCAACACCGGCGGTCAGGCCTCCAAGGCCACCCCCATCGGGGCCTCTGCCAAGTTCGCCATGAGTGGCAAGAGCCTGCCCAAGAAGGATCTGGGCATGATCGCCATGGCGGGCGGCAACGTCTACGTGGCCAAGGTCGCGCTTGGCGCCAAGGATGTTCAGACCGTCAAGGCCTTCCAGGAAGCGGAGAGCTTTAATGGACCCTCCATCATCCTGGCCTACAGCCACTGCATCGCCCATGGCTTCGATCTTGTCCAGGGTTGCGAGCAGCAGAAGCTGGCGGTGGATTCCGGCCATTGGCCGCTCTACCGGTTCGACCCCCGCCGCATCGAAATGGGCGAGAGCCCGCTGCAGATGGATTCCCCGGCTCCGAAGATCGATCTGGGTTCCTATGTCCGCAACGAGACCCGCTATCGCATGGTCGAGCAGATGAATCCCGAACACTTCAAGCACCTGCTGGCCATTGCCCAGCGCGAAGTGACCAACCGCTATGCTGCTTACGAGAACATGGCCAAGCTGACCATGCCCGTGAAGAGCGTCGAAGACCAGAATGAAGTGAAGTAGTCGAAGTCCCTTCGTTCCAGCAACGAAGCAAAAGGGCGCCGGGATTTCCCCGGCGCCCTTTTCTATTCATGGGATGTGTGTAACATGGCAGCTGGCTGACCATCCAAAAGTCTGTTCCCACCTATATGGAGGCGTCCCATGAACCTCAGTACCCACTACCTAGGATTCGATCTACCGCATCCGCTGATGATAGGTGCTTCACCCCTGGCGCTGGAGTTGGACAAGGTGAAGCGCCTTGAGGACGCAGGGGCCTCGGCGATCGTTCTGCCCTCCCTGTTCGAGGAGCAGATCACTCGCGAGCAGAACGGCACGATTCTGGACATGGATCTTCATGCCGAGAGTTTTGCGGAAGCCCTCTCTTACTTCCCGACCCCGAAGGACTTCCGCCTGGGGCCGGAAAATTACCTGGAGCAAATCCAGCAGGTCAAGAAGATTGTTGGAGTGCCAGTCATCGCCTCCTTGAACGGGACCACGCCCCTAGGATGGCTGGACTATGCCAAACAGATTCAGCAGGCGGGCGCGGATGCCTTGGAGCTGAACGTCTATTTCATGGCCACGGATCCCGCAGAAAGTGGAGAGACCCTCGAACTGCGCACCCTGGACCTCGTCAAGGCCGTGAAGAACACGGTCAAGATTCCCGTGGCGGTCAAACTGTCGCCGTTCTTCAGCGCGCTCCCCCATTTCGCCAAGTCCCTCGAATCGGCGGGTGCGGATGCCTTGGTGCTCTTCAACCGCTTCCTGCAGCCGGATATCGATATTGAGAATCTGGAAGTGGCTCCTGCCATCGAATTGTCCACCTCTCTTGAACTGCGTCTGAGGGTGCAGTGGCTGGCCCTGCTCTATGGAAACTTGAAGACCCCAATGGCGGTCAGCGGAGGCGTTCACACAACGGAAGACGCCATCAAGGCTGTCATGGCTGGCGCCAGCGCGGTCCAGATGGTATCCGCGGTCTACCAACAGGGACCGGAAGTCTTCACGAAGGTGCTTAAAGGTATGACTGAGTGGATGAGTGAGCACGAATACGATTCTCTGCTGCAGATGCGCGGCTCCATGAGCCTGCAGAAATGCCCCAATCCGAAGGCCCTTGAGCGCGCCAACTATATGCGTGTCCTCACAGGTTGGAAGCTACAGTTTGAGTAAATAAGGGAGGCGGACATTCAGGCCCGCCCCCCTTATTTACTTAGTTTTATTTCACCAATGATTGGTTCTGATCCGGTCTTCGCTGAACCGATCTTCCCTGTTTTCTGCCGCAGCTTCGGGGTAGCCGAGAGGCAAGAGAGCGAAAGGCATGATCCGTTCGGGAATGTTCAGTAGCCTACGCAAGGGAGCCATGCGCTCCTCGCGAGGGTAGACCCCCACCCAGACGCTCCCAAGACCCGATGCATGGGCGGCCAGAAGGAAATTCTCAGTCGCCGCGGCGCAGTCTTGGACCCACATCCCAGTATGTTTCTCGCGGCCCGGATCCCCACAGACCAGCACTGCCACAGGAGCCTGGCTGACCATGGCGGCATAGGGATGGATGGAGGGAATCTTTTCAAGTAATAATTTATCATTAATTACCAAAAAATACCAGGGCTGTTCATCGGCGCCGGAGGGTGCGTGCATGGCAGCTCTGATCAGTTCCTGAAGGAGCTCTGGGTTCACGTCCTTTTGGCGGTAGTTTCTCACGCTGCGTCGGGTGAGGATGGCTTCAATGGCGTCCATAGTTCCTCCTGAAGTAAGGGGACGAGCGGGATGAGCTATCATACTCCCAGCTTCAGATGCCAGCCTCGTTCAGGGCGTTCATCTTCTCGGAAGGCATCCGGCAGAAAGGCGCCGCCCATGCCCGAAACGATTCGCGTCCCCTGGTTGCATGACCAGCACAGCCATACGTCCTTCTATGCCGCGCTGATCGGATGCCCGAGCCTGGCTGGGCTGACGCATGGGGAGGCTTTCGCGGTGGTCCAGGCGCTTAGTGAGGAGCGCCTCTCCGTGGTCTTCGGCTGGCATAGCGCGCGGATACCCTTCACCCCTGAGGAATTGCGGAAGCTGCCCCCGGCCATCATCGTGAACATCAGCATGCACGGGTTCGCGTTGTCAGGCGAAGCGCCAAACCTGCTTGCCGGAAGCCAGCCCGAGCTGGTGGCGCATTGGGCCGATCCTGAGTGGTGCGAGCGCAATCTGCCCAACCTGTTGGAAGTCTTCAGCCGGACCGCGCAACTCACCCCCGGGAAGCTGGATAGCTTCATGGAACGTATGGAGGCCCAAGGTCTGGGAGTGGTCGACGATATGCTGCTGCCTGGAGAGGAGGCCTTCCAGGTGCTCCGGAACTCCCGGTGGGCGGACCATATCCGATGCTGGGCCACCCCGAAGACTTTCCTAACCTTGAGCCCTCTCACTCGGGAAGCCCTTGCCGGTCTCAAATTCTTCACGGATGGCGCACTGGGCTCTCGAACCGCGGGGTTAAAAGGTGAATTCCTGGGTGGGCAGCAAGGGCTTCTGCTCTACCAGGACAAGGAACTGCTGCGGGTTCTCGGAGAGGCCCATGAATACGGCAAGCCCGTGGCCATCCATGCCATCGGCGATGGGGCCATAGAGCAGGTGCTGGGGGTGCTGGAAAGTCTCCATCGCGATGGCGTGAGTTTCCCCCTCGTCCGTCTGGAACACGTCCAGTTCATCGATCGCATCCAGGCCCGGAGGGCTAAGGCTCTGGGGCTGGTCCTGTCCATGCAGCCCAACTTCAACAGTGATAGTCAAGACTATGCGGACCGACTCGCTCCTCGCTGGCTGGAGAGCAACAATCCCTTCCGGATGCTCATCGACCAGGCAGGCTTCAAGCCCGGCCGGGATCTGATCTTCGGTTCGGATGGCATGCCCCACGGCATCGAATACGCCTTGCAGTGGAGCCTGTTCCCGCTCTATTCAGGGCAGCGACTGACGCTGGAAGAGCTAGTGGCCGGGTATGGTGTTCATCTGGAAGGTGAGGGCTGCAGCGTCCTGGAAATCGATCCGGAGGCACGCCGCGTGAAGCTCCTGGAATCGCTTGCGGGGAATTGAACCCTGCTGCTGCGTTGCAAAATGAAACCGCGAATTTCGCGAATGAACGCTAGGCGTTGCTGCGAATGAATATTGGGGCTGAGTCATCGCCCATTCTTTATTCGCGTTTCCTGATTCTCGGCGACCCTCAACCCAGAAAAGCCAAGACTCCTTCTCGACGGATTTTATCCTTGCTCGCATTCCGGATGGGCCTGGGGGAAAACCAGCACGGAGGACCGGAGCAAAGCAGAGGATCGCTGAGGAAGATTTTTGTCTCCGCGGTCCTCGTTCTTTTCTCCGCGCCTCCGCGTTGAGCTTTGCGCTTCAAGATTCAACAGCGATGGGGACTTGCTGGGGTTTGCGAGCCGAGGGCAGCCGATGACCAGGTTGCGCTCATTCGCGCCATTCGCGGTTGCAATGACTGTTCCCCGGTGGAACGCTACAGCGCTCCCTCGATCTCTGCTTCGTTGAGGATGCGGTGGCTCTTCTTGGCCAAGGCCAGAATGCGTTCGATGCGCTCCGGATCGGCATCGTAGCCGTTCATCTCCAGCCAGTAGATCACATTGCTGTGGCCAGCCACCGGACCGATCTCGATCTCCTGTCGTCGGCCCACCAGGGCGGCAGGGACGCCTGAATAGACGGCGTCCGCGAGGGCCACGTCTCCTTGCCGGAGGGCCTTCACGATGGCGGCCGCATGCACCCCGGTCCCGGTCCGGAAGGCGTCCCGTCCGAGCACAGGATAATTGACGGGTATGGGAAAGGCGCACAGTTCCGCCACTTTCGCCGCCAGGGCGGGGAGATCTGTGAGATCGCCCTTCCGCAAATTCATCAGGGTCAGGTTCACCAACAGCTGGTCCATGGCCACATTGCCGGAACGCTCACCGATGCCCAGGATCGAGCCGTGCAGCTGATCGGCGCCCGCCTCGAAGGCGGCGATGGCGTTGGCGACCCCCAGGCCTCGGTCGTTGTGGCCGTGCCAGTCGATCCGAATGGGCAGGCCCCGGACGACCTCTTCTTTCACGAACCTGACCAGGTTCCTGACGCCCAGGGGGGTCGCGTGCCCGCAGGTGTCCGAAAGGCAGATGGCGCGAGCCCCCTCTTCAATGGCTGCCAGGTAGATAGCCTTGAGGTGCTCCGGGCGCGCCCGAGTGGTGTCCTCGGTGACCATCATCACGGGGATGTCGTGTTTGCGGCAGAAGCTCACAGCTTGGCGGGTAAGGCGTATGAGGTGGGCCAGATCCCAGCCTTCAGCGCCCATGCGGACGGGACTGGAGCCCAGGAAGGCTCCGGCTTCCAATGAAATTCCTACCTTCTGCTGGACTTCCGCCAGGGGCACTAGGTCGGCTTCCACCGTCCGGACAGCGGAGTTGGGAATGATGGGCAGCCGGTGATCCCGGATCTCGATCATCAAGGCTTTCACGGCGGCCATGGCGTTGACCCCGGCGCCCGGCATCCCCAGGTCCACGGAATCGAGGCCCATCCGGGCCAAACGATGCAGCAGATCGCGTTTTGCGGCGATTTCGGGATCGCGCACGGAGGGGCTTTGCAGCCCATCCCGGAGGGTTTCATCGAGCAGGAGCGGCTTGCGGATCACAAGGGGGCTCTCGTTAGTCCCATTCCAGTCGTGGATCAGTTCGGAGATCGGCATGGGACAAGGGTATCAGGTGGCCATCAACGCCGCTCCGTCACCAGGGTCTTTACGGGCCGATCGAGCAACTGGAAGAGCAGGAGTCCCTTTTCCTGGAGGCTTTCGAGTTCCGAATGGAGATCTCCGGAGCCCTGAATGTGGAGCAGAGCCTCCTCAGTCTCGAGGTTGAGGCGCACCGAATGGACCGCTTGCCGGTGGCCTCGATCCAAGGCATCCGCCGTCCTCAGGATCGCCGCAAGTTTTTCCACGCTGGTCCGATGCCAGGGTGCCAGCTGGGCGTAACCTTCGTGTTTGTCCTGGCTGGGTGCCTTACCGCGGTGAAACCTGACGACCTGGGCGATGATCTCCGCCTCCTTGCGCCAGAAACCACCCAGGTTCGCATTCTGGATGAGAAAGGCCCCGTGTTTGTGGTGTTCCTTCTCGGCGATAGAGAGGCCAATGTCATGGAGCCGCGCCGCATGGCCCAGCAGCTCCCGCTCTGAATCCCCCAGTTCAAACACGGCTTTAAGGTCCACGAACAGCTGATCCGCCAGCTTGCCTACGTGCCGACTATGCCCAGGATCAGGATCCAGCTTGGCCGCGAGGGCTTCCACGGAGGCGTTTCGACGCTCCGGCTGGCCAGCAACGGCAAGGCCGCCGTGCTTGCACGCCTCCCAGATCATGCCTTCCTGCAGCCCCACCTGAAGACAATGCACTTGAGGGACCTGCAACCAGTCCATGAGGCCGAGCACCCAACTGGCACCTACATGCAGGACGTCGGCTCGCTTGGGATCCACCCCCAGCTGCTCCATGCGGCCCTGAGCACTGGTGCGCCACAGCTTCCGCTTGCAACGCAGAAGCTGCTCGCGGGTGAAGGCAGCCTCCGCGCCGGCGCGCTCCGCCAATTCCAGGAGCGTGCCCGAGGTGCCCATGAGGACGACCGGTTGGGGCATATTTTCGGGCAGTTGTTTGCGGGCCTTCTTGAGGATCTTCCGGATGAACTTCCTGACCCGTTTCAGATCTTCCGGGGTAGGGGGATCCGCTGTGGCCAGCGCATCTGCCAGCCGCTGCGATCCCCAAGGCAGGGACAGGCTGGCAGGGACTCGTCCAGCGACGGTCCAAGTCAGTTCCGTGCTGCTGCCACCCATAGCCACGAGCACCGCAGGCGCCTCAGGGAAGGGGACGGCATGGCTCACCGCCTGGAAAATGAGCCGGGCTTGTTCCTCTCCTGAGATCACCCGGATAGGTATTCCCAGCAGGGCGCTTGCTTCGATGAAACAAGCGGCATTGGAGGCTTCACGCAAGGTCGCAGTGCCGCAGGCCATGATTGTGTCGCACTGGAGACCGCGAATGATTTCGGCCATCCAAGCCAGGGTCTCAAGACCAGCCTGGAAGATTTCAGGGTTGATCTGCCCGCTCCTGGCGAGGCCTTTCGCCAGTCGGACCATGCTCTTTTCTCGCGCCAGGACTCGCTGATTCCCAACGGAATCGGAATCGACCACCACGAGTTGGATGGAGTTGGAGCCAATGTTGATGGCCGCGATTCGCATGCTGATTAGCATAGAACGAAAATGTGATCAAGCTCACTGCGAACGGTTAACATGGATGAAACAGCTCAAGAGGAACCCATGCCGGTGGTCCACTCGAAACAGTACATCGCCATGCTGGAACGCGCCAAGCAGGGAAAATTCGCGTATCCGGCCTTCAACGTGACCTCCACGGAATCCGCCAACGCGGTGCTGCTTGGTCTCAAGACCGCCAACGCCGATGGGATCATCCAGGTTTCGACGGGTGGAGCGGAATTCATGTCTGGTCTGGGCGTGAAGAACATGGCGAAGGGCGCCATCGCCCTAGCGGACTACGTTCGTTACATGGCCGATCAGTACGAGATCAACGTCGCCTTGCACACGGATCATTGCCACCCGAAGTATCTCGACACCTTCGTGCTGCCCCTCATCGAGGAGTCTGAGCGTCGCCGGGCTGCGGGCCTACCCAGCGTTTTCAATTCCCACATGTTCGACGGCAGTGAGTTGTCCCTGGCCGATAACATCGCCCGCTCTCTGGAATTGCTCAAGCGCTGCGCGCAGTGCGAAATCGTCCTCGAGGTTGAAACTGGCGTCGTGGGCGGAGAAGAGGACGGACATGACACCTCCGCCGCAGGCAAGGAAAAGCTCTACACGACGCCCGCGGACATGGTGGCCGTGCACCAGGCCCTCGCTCCCATCGGTCCCTACATGCTGGCTGCGACTTTCGGCAATGTCCACGGAGTATACAAGCCGGGCAACGTGGTCCTGAAGCCCCAGATCCTGAAGGCGGGACAAGAGGCCATCGCGAAGGCCTGCGGCGGTGCTTCGGCACTGCTGGTCTTCCACGGTGGCTCCGGCTCGACCCTGCAGGAGATCCACGAGACGCTGGACTACGGGGTCATCAAGATGAACATTGACACCGATACGCAGTACGCTTTCACTCGCCCCATCGCGGAACACATGTTCAAGAACTACGATGGCGTGCTCAAGATGGATGGTGAAGTCGGCAACAAGAAGTTCTATGATCCGCGTTCTTATTTGAAGAAGGCCGAACAGGGCATGGCCGATCGTGTCGTGCGCGCCTGCAACGACCTCCGTGCCACCGGACGCAGTGCTGGCCGCACTCTATAGTCATCGGAACGATCAGTCGAAAGGTCTTTCTCGTGCGGGAAGGCCTTTCGATTTTCAGAGCTTTGCAAATAGAGCGGCGTGGCTGCGGCGGATGACGGGACGCTCCAACAGGCTCAGTCCGGTGCGTGTGGCGATCCGCAACTCCTCTTCGAAATGGGCCGAAGACACATGACCGGCGGGCTCCGCCAGCAGCAGCCTGCCTCCCGGTTTCAGCACGGAGGCGGCTTCGGTGAAGAATCTCTCAGGCGAGGGCAATTCATGCACGACGGCGAAGGCCAGAATGAAATCCACGGTAGCCGCCAGATCTTGCACAGCCATCGAATCGGGTCGACCCTGGCGGAGCTCGATCCGGTTCAGGAGCCTGCCCTTCGCTGCCCGGCGTTGGAGTCCCTTTAGCATCCGAGGCTGGATCTCCACGGCGATCACCTGGCCGTTCAAACCCACTTGACGGGCCAGTTCCAGCGTGAAGAAGCCCATCCCAGGACCGAGTTCCAGCACCCGCATTCCCGAACGGACATGGGGCTCCAGGATCTTCACGGGGTCCTGGATGAGGCTGCGTAGGGGGCTTGCAAGCAAATATCCGAGCCACCAGGGACAGATGTGCGTCGCCACGTGACCTCCTAGAACAGTTTCATTCCGCATTGGAAGCATTGATCGCTTGCGATTACTTTATGGCTCAGAGGGCCACTGAGATTCCGGCTGCAGTTCGGGCAGTGGAGTCCCAAACGTCGGGACATGTGCTGGAGCATCGCGATAAACGAATACACCAATGCGGCGAATCCGGCGATGGCGATCCCCTTGAACATCAGCAGGCCGTGGGGGCTGATCCGGGTCTTGCTCAGCCACATGGAGGTACAGAGCGTGATGAAGAGCAGAGAGGCGCCGATCCGGATCAGCAGGAGCTTCCGCCGCCGGATCTGGGCGAGATTCTGAAGGAAGGTCTGTTTATCCATTGGGGTCTCCGAGGGTGCTCAAGCGACGCATGCCAACCGGTGTCTGGATGTGAGCGACCAGTAGAGGTGCTGCCCGCTTTGATACCACGAACGAGTCCTGGAATCCGACGGTTCGCAGCAGATCGGTGATTCTCTCGGCTTGAGGATGAAACCCCTCGAGCTGAACCAGGGAACACCCATGCTCCTGAAGGCGATCAGCAGGATGCGGGCCTGCGGACCACTGGATCAGCATCGGTGCGACCCCCTCGAAGGGAAGACTGCCATTCACAGGAATGGTGATCTGCCATCCGAGCTCCCCCCGACTCATGCTCTCAATGATGCCGTGTGCTTGCGACGTAGCGATCGACGCGGTTTTGATATCCCCGATGCGAGCGACCCAGCCCGCCAGGCGAGGCGTACTCGAGGCTGCAGGCTGGTCCAGCTCGAACCATCGGGGGCGAGGAGGTGCCGGGGCATTCGGGTCAATGGCGATCACCTCGAGGTATTGTTCCCTTCCGAGCCTGAGCAGGTGATTGTGGGTCCCCATCAGGGGATGTCGGCCGCCTGCTTCCAGCGGGACGCCCAGGACTTGGCGCACGTATTGAATTCCTTCCTCCAGGGAGGGAGCCGTGACCACGATGTGATCCAGGAACGAGCGAAGCATCGGGGCCTAAGGGAGGAACAGGAGGGGAGGGAGTTGGCACTGCACTAAAGAAATGGTATCGGAATAAGACCCAAGCCGCATTTGCAGGTGTCCGGAGCCTCAGCTTGCCAGGTCCAAGTTGTGTGGCGGAAACTGCGGGGCTTGTGATGAAAAGCATTCCACGCATGCGCGATTGCTTGGGTCGGACGCCACTTAGAGCCGCTTACTCGAGTCTGCCTAAGGATTATAGAGGTGGTTTCCGCTGATATATTAGCATTGATCAATCAAGTGAAGCCTTCCGCACAGCCTGGATTTATGGCCTTGCGAGCACGTGTATTTACACATTTGAACTCGCCTGTATGCGCCTCTCCCAGTTGAATGAATGCAACCGTGTGTGCTTTGTTTCCCCTTTTTTGGGGGGCCTTGACAACGGTAAGAAGGATGGCATGCTTGCGAAAGAGCCCTTACGACCTTCCCGCCTCAAGCCAGGTGATGTTTGACATACCAAGGATGGGCTCCGGAAAGAGGATATTACGTCTCCCTTGGACGAATAGAGATTGTGTATTCAGTTCTATGCTGGATGTGTCGGAATACTGCCGCGCCCTGTCCTCTTCTAGATACAAGAAGGGGCGACGTCGTACGCACTTCCCGCCGCGTTTTTTTCAAGGTCCCCCTTTTCGGTCGGTCAAGATCGTCGCGAATAATGTCTTCCACTCTTGACGAAGAGAAGCGGCATGGCATCCTCATTCAATCACTATCCACACTCACAAGGAGGCTTCATGAAGTCTTACGTACTGTCCGCGGCCGTCGCCGCGATCCTTGCAGGCACGTTCCTGTCCTGCGGCAAGAAGAGTAACGAGATCATCATCGGTGGCGTTGCCCCCGTGACCGGTGAGGCTGCGACCTTTGGTGCTTCCACCAAGAACGCTTTCGATCTGGCCATCGAAGAGTGGAACGGCAAGGGTGGCATCGATGGCAAAAAGCTCAAGCTGGCCTTCGCGGATGACAAGGGCGATCCTGCAGAAGGCGCCACGGTCTTCACGAAGCTCATCCAGCAGGACAAAGCTGTCGCGATTCTCGGTCCCGTGATGTCCAAGGTCGCCCTCGCCGGCGCCCCCATCGCCCAAGCCGCCTCGATTCCGATGATGGCTTCCACGGCCACCAACCCCAAGGTCACCCTGGTGGGCGATTACATCTTCCGCGCTTGCTTCATCGATCCCTTCCAGGGCACGGTCGGCGCCAAGTTCGCGTTAGAAGACCTGAAGACCAAGAAGGCTGCTTGCATCTTCGATGTTGGCAATGACTACACCAAGGGCCTCTCCGAGTTCTTCAAGGCTAAGTACACGGCCCTGGGCGGCGAAGTGGTCGCCTTCGAAGGCCACGCTACCGGCACCACGGATTTCAAGGCCCAGCTGACCAAGATTATCGCCGCCAAGCCCGAGATCCTCTACGTCTCCGACTACTATAACGATGCCGCCCTGATCGCCAAGCAGGCTCGCGAACTTGGTTTCAAGGGCCCCATGGTTGGTGGCGATGGCTGGGATTCCCCCAAGCTGACTGAGATCGGTGGCGCGGCCATCGAAGGTAGTTTCTTCACCAATCACTATGCTGCCGACGACACCCGCCCCATCGTTCAGGAATTCGTGAAGAAGTACAAGACCAAGTTCGGTGCCGAGCCCGACGCCCTCGCCGTGCTGGCCTATGACGGTGCCTACCTGATGTTCGACGCTATCAAGCGCGCCGGCAAGCTGGACGGCCCCTCCATCAAGGCTGCTCTCACCGCCACTGACATGGCCGTGGTTTCCGGTCAGGTGAAGTTCGACTCCGACCGCAATCCTGTCAAGTCTGCTGTCATCGTCGAAGTCAAGAACGGCAAGTTCGTCTATCGCGCCACAGTCAATCCGTAACGCGCATCCGTTTCACCTCGAAAGGGGAGGCCTCCGGGCCCCCCCTTTCTTTTGGTAAGGGGTTACTAGAACCATGGCGGAACTCTTCAGTCTCCAGCAGATTGTCAACGGTCTGCAGCTCGGCTCCATTTACGCGCTGATCGCCCTCGGTTACACGATGGTTTACGGTATCGTGCGTCTCATCAACTTCGCCCATGGCGATTTCTACATGATCGGGGCTTACGCTGCCTATGCGGCCTTTTTCCTGTTCAATGCCTACATCGCACCGGGCAACGTCCTGGTGTTCATCGTCCTGATCGTGGCCATGCTCGTGGGTGCGGCCGTGGCCATGCTATCGAATAAATTCGCCTATAAACCGCTTCGCTACAAGCCGAAGCTCTCGTCCTTGGTCACCGCAATTGGCGTATCAATGTTCATCGAATACTTCTTCTCGGCCTTCCCGCCCATCGGGCCTTCTCCCCGCGGGTTTCCGGAAGTCCTCCCCAAGGTGATGTGGACCATGGGTTCGGCCCAGGTTTCCAACTACGTGGTCATCGACCTCGTGGTTGCGGCGGCGCTCATGACAGGCTTGACTCTTCTGGTGCAGAAATCCCCCTTGGGTAGGGCGATGCGGGCCGTGTCCCAGGACAAGGATGCAGCCAAGCTCATGGGGATCAATGTGGAGGGAATCATTTCCTTCACCTTCCTCATCGGTGGCGCTTTTGCTGGCGCAGCGGGCCTGCTCGCTGGCCTGACCTACCCGCGCATCATGCCATATATGGGCATTTTGCCTGGGCTCAAGGCATTCATCGCCGCAGTGCTTGGCGGCATCGGGAACATCCCGGGAGCCATGCTCGGTGCCTACATCATGGGCATTGCCGAGACCACCGCCAACGCATACAACTCACTCCTCGGCGAGGGTATCGCCTTCGTGATTCTCATCCTCGTGCTATTAGTGAGACCCACAGGCATCCTCGGCGAAAAAACCGCCGACAAGATTTAGGGAGCGCGGAATGGGAACTATTAAACTACCCCGCCTGCTGATCGCAGCGCTGATCTTCTACGTTGTCGTGACCATCCTCAGCCTCGATCAGGTCCACATCCTGAACGGTTATTTCATGGTCATCATCAACCGGTCCCTCATCTTTGTCATCCTCGCGGCAAGCCTCAATCTCATCAACGGCATCACCGGGCAGTTCTCCCTGGGGCATATGGGTTTCGCCGCGGTCGGAGCCTATGTTTCCGGCACGATCACGACCTTGGTGCTTAAACTTCCGGCTCCGCAGCCCGGTTTCTGGATCACTGGCCCCATCTTCATCTTCATGATCGCCATCGTCATTGGTGGAATTGCCGCGGGCTTGGTGGGTTTTCTCATCGGGTTCCCTTCCTTGCGGCTCAAGGGTGACTATCTGGCCATCATGACCCTGGGGTTCGGCGAGATCATCCGCACGATCCTCAACAACATCGACTACGTCGGTGGACCACGAGGTCTCCTGGGTATTCCAAAGTTTTCGACCTTCACGACCATCACCCTATTCACGTTCCTGATCATCGTCCTCTTGCGCAATCTGGTCCAGTCGTCCCATGGACGAGCGATGCTCTCCATCCGCGAGAATGAACTCGCCTCCGAACTCTGCGGCATCGACACGACGAGATACAAGGTCATGGGCTTCGTCATCGGCGCCTTCTGTGCCGGCGTGGCGGGGGGCCTGTTGGCTCACCTGCTCCAGCTTGCGCACCCCACCCAGTATGGGTTCCTGCCCTCGGCCTTGGTCCTTATCATGGTTTATGCGGGCGGCATGGGTTCCATGACGGGCTCCATATTCGCCGCATTCTCGCTCACCTTCCTTACGGAGGGTTTGCGCGTGGCCTTCGACAACATTCCTTCCTTCAGGATCGGGACCATGGATGTCCGCATCGGCACGGAGTGGGTCATGGTCATCTATGCGATCCTCCTGATCCTCATCATGCTCTTCAGGACGGAAGGCATCATGGGTATGCGCGAGGCCAAGCTACTAATCATCGAGGAGAAGAAGAAGAAATGAGCGCCCTCCTCTCAATTCAGGGAATGTCCCACTATTTCGGCGGTCTCAAGGCCGTCTCTGACTTCACGTTCGACGTCCCGGAAGGCGTGATTTACGGACTCATCGGTCCCAACGGCTCCGGCAAGACGACGACCTTCAACCTCATCTCGGGCCTCTACACGCCTACTACAGGCAAGATTTTTTTCCAGGGCAAGGAAATCACTGGCCATAGGCCCTTCCGCATCGTGCAGGGGGGTATCGCGCGGACCTTCCAGAATCTGCGCATCTTCGGCAATCTTTCCGTCATCGATAACATTCGGGTCGCCAGGCATTATACGGTCAAGTCTGGACTCTTCACCTCTCTGCTGCGCTTGCCCAGTTTTCTCCAGGAAGAAGCAGATGTCCGAGAGGACGCGATGCAACTCATCAGGATGTTTCATCTGGAAGATCGTGCGCACGACCAGGCCAAGAACTTGCCCTACGGCGCTCTGCGGCGCCTCGAGATCGCTCGTGCCCTTGCGACCAAACCAAAGCTGGTCCTGCTTGACGAACCGGCCGCGGGCATGAACCCCAAGGAAACGGACGATTTGATGGGACTGATCCGACGCGTTCGGGACGAGTTCAAGGTCACGGTCTTCCTGATCGAACACCATATGAAGCTCGTCATGAACGTTTGTGAGCGCGTGAAGGTCATCGACTTCGGCGAAACCATCGCCGAGGGAGATCCCAAGGTGGTCGGCAAGGATCCGAAGGTGCTTGAAGCCTATCTCGGAAAGAGAGGCGCGGAATGCTAATCGTCAAAAACCTGAAGGTCTCCTTTGGCCAGATCGATGCCATCAAGGATGTCTCTTTCGAAGTGCCTGAAGGCAAGATTGTCACCCTGATCGGAGCCAATGGCGCCGGCAAGACCACGACGCTTCGCGCCGTGAGTGGTCTGGATAAGTCCTCTGGCGGTTCAGTGATTTTCAAGGGCAAGAACATCACCAACATGGAAGCTCACCAACTGGTGGCCATGGGCATCTCCCATGTGCCCGAAGGTCGGAAGATTTTCCCGACCCTCACGGTGCGTGAAAACCTTGATATCGCAGGCTGGACGATCAAGGACAAGACGATCGTGAAGCACCGGATCGAAGAGGTCTTTGAACTGCTGCCGCGCATCAAGGAACGCATCAATCAGCTTGGCGGGACGCTGTCGGGTGGCGAGCAGCAGATGCTCGCTGTGGGCCGCGCCATTGTCACGGGCGGAGACATCCTCCTGCTGGACGAACCCTCCATGGGGCTGGCTCCCGTTCTCGTCGACGAAATCTTCGACAAGATCGTGGCCATCAACAAGAGGGGGACCACGATCCTCCTGGTCGAGCAGAACGCCTCTGAAGCCCTCCACATCGCGGATTATGCCTATGTTCTGGAAGTGGGTTACACCACCATTTCTGGTCCCGCTAAGGAGATCGCCGCGGATCCCCGCGTCCGGGAAGCCTACCTCGGCGTGTAGTTCAGCCGGGGAAAAGGAATCCCGTCACGGACAGCAGCATGATCGAGCGAGTGATCATCGGAGGCGTCTCCGGGATCACTCGCTCGATCACCGTACCACCTCGGGGTACACTACCTCTATGCTCAACCCGAGGATCAAGCCCGATCGCGAGAGGTCTCTGCAAGGCGGCGAATCGGGCCGTTTAAAACAAAACCAAAGTGCCGGATTCCTGGATCGAGATATTCACCACCCGCTCTCACGTCTGTGGAGAACCCTTCTTCTGCTGACCCTGGTGGTCCTGATCGGGGCCCTTGGTTACCACCGCTTGGCCAGAACCGGATACCTCGACAGCTTCTATATGGCCATCATCACCCTGTTCACAGTGGGATTCCGCGAACTGGGTGAGGTGAATGACGGCAC
>JANYIU010000092.1 GCA_025361955.1 Holophagaceae bacterium | reverse complement strand
AGGACCCATCGTGCGCGGTCGTCTCCTCACCGTGGGCGGGAAGGCCGCCCAGCAGCATCACGACAACGAACCGGAAAGCCATCCCCCGCGCGAACAGAACCTGAGCTGGCGCACGCACTTGGCGGAATCGGAACAGGTGGTAGCCGGTGCCTACTGGCCCGACGATGGTCAACCCAGAGCCGAAGCCAGCGTGGATCAGAACTATGCCAGCGAACTGGGCGCGAAACTTGGCGACGAACTGGTTTTCAATATCCAGGGACAGGAAGTGCGGGCGAAAGTGACCAGCCTGCGAAAGGTGCGCTGGGCCACTTTTCAAGTGAACTTCTTCATCCTGCTCCATCCATCGCTACTAGAGGGGGTTCCTGCCATGCACGTCATTGCAGCGGAGGTGGATGATGCCAAAATCCGCGCGGACCTCCAAGCGAAGATTGCCCTCCAACATCCCTCCATCACGCTGGTGGATGTGGCAGAAGTCGTGGCACGGGTCGAGCGCATTCTGGACCTTATCACCCTGGTGGCCCGGGCCCTGGCTGGTCTGATGCTCACCTCCGCCCTGCTGGTGTTGGGCGCGAGCTTGCTGGCAGGGCGCGCGGGGCGGGCCCGAGATATCGCGCTCCTGCGCGCCCTGGGTGCCTCGAACCGGACGATCCTGCAAAGCCTCTGGTGGGAATTTCTGGTCCTGGGAGGCAGCGCAGCGACCCTGGCGGGGGTGATCGCCTATGTGGGAGCCCGCATTTACGCCAACCAGATCCTCGAGCTGGAAAGCCACCCGAACCCCACCCTGGGCTTGCTCCTGGTCGCCCTCTCTGCTGGGCTTACGCTAGCCGTGGGTCTCGCGGGCAGCCGCCGCGTTCTTCGGCACAAGCCACTGGAAGTGTTGCGGGGGGAATAGCTGGGGCAACCAAAGCCCTAAGGCCTCTGCCACCGCGTCCTTTGCCACTCGTTCCGCTCCTCCTCGCCCAGGAACGTCCAGGCGACGATGCGACTTTTCTTCTGCCCCTGAGCCATTTCGAGGACCCGGACCTCCAGTACTCCCGCTCTCTTCAGCGCGTGGCGCACACCTGGGAGATGGGCGGACTTGGCAACGAGCGTCGTGAACCAGAGACACTGGGTCGGAATCTGGACGCTTTCCTCGATCATCCGCCCTACAAATGCCGCCTCCCCCCCCGGGCACCACAATTCGGCGCCCTGCCCGCCAAAGTTCAGCACGGGAGTGCCTTTCTTCATGGCTGCTGCTTTGCCCAGGTTCCGCCACTTCCGCTGGGTGCCCTCCTGAGCTTCACCCAGCGAGGCATGAAAGGGCGGATTGCACATCGACACGTCAAACATTTCTCCTGACCGCAGGATTCCACGGAAAATGCTCTTGGGAGAGGTTTGCAGCCGAAGTTCGATGACTTCCGCAAGCCCGTGGTTCGCCTGCAGGATCTGGTTCGCAGCGGCCAGGGCCTTGGGATCGATCTCAGTACCCGTGAAACTCCAGCCATAGTCGTGGTGCCCGAGGAGGGGATAGACACAGTTGGCACCGACACCGATATCCAGGACCCGGATGAATTTCCCCCTCGGGAACTCACCCTGGTTGCAGGTGCCAAGAAGATCTGCGAGGTAGTGAAGGTAGTCGGCCCGGCCGGGGATGGGGGGGCAGAGGTAGTTCGCCGGGATATCCCAGTGCGCCACGTCATAGAAATAGGCCAACAAGGCTTTGTTCAGGGTCCTGACGGCCTCAGGATTGGCGAAATCGATAGATACATTGTTGTATGAATTCGTCGACACGAAGGGGGCCAGGTCTGGGCAACACTTCAGGAGTTGCAGGAAGTCGTAACGCTCTCGGTGCCGGTTCCGAGGGTGCAGGCCCAGTTTCTCCAGAGGGGCCTGGGCTTCCGTCTGGCCTTGGCCGGGTATGGCCCGTTTCCGATTGCCCATGTCCACTCGATCCGGTTGTTGAGTCATCCAGTATGCCTTGGGGCTACCCAGAACGAAGCCATCCGTCTTCCCCCGGCCGTATGATGGGGAGCAGCCCTTCCCCGGTGATTCATACTAAGATGCGATCAACAAAATAGAACCACTAAGGCACTAAGGCACTAGGAAAAGAAAAAATGGCACAAAGTGATACAGAAAGACACGAAGTGTAAGCAACTACGAGGGATTAATGCGTTGACTCAGCACCGCCTTGGAACCTTTCATTGATACTTTGTGTCTTCGTGTCTTCGTGTCTTCGTGGTGAGTTTTTATTTTTGAAAACGAAAGGCCACCAATGCCCATGACAATCTCGGCCTTGACCTGCGCCATCCTGGAATTCCGGGATCAGCGCGATTGGCGGCAATTCCACAGCCCAAAGAATCTTGCGATCTCGCTGTCCCTGGAGGCGGCTGAAATCTTGGAACATTTCCAGTGGACGCCGCCAGGTGCGGAGATCCCGCCGAAGCAGGTCCTCGAACTGGAGAAGGAGATCGGGGATGTCCTGATCTACCTGCTGCTCCTCGCCGCCGAACTCAAGCTGGATCCGGTAGAGGCCGCCGTGAAAAAACTCAAAGAGAACGAGGGAAAATACCCGGTGGCCAAGGCCAAGGGCAAAGCCACGAAGTACACGGAGCTTTGAGGGGAATTTCTTCGTCCTGGCGCGCAGTTCTCTTCAGGTCGCTTTAACTTTCGCGGTTCTGCTGTGGTCGCGTGCGATCAGCATGTAGATCGACGGAATCACGAAGAGCGTGAACAGGGTGCCGACGAACATGCCGCCCACCAGCACCAGGCCGATGGAGTTACGGGCCGCGGCGCCTGCGCCGGTAACCAGGGTCAGCGGGAAGTGGCCCGCGATGGTGGCTGCGGTGGTCATCAGGATCGGCCGGAGGCGGATGGTGGCGGCTTCACGGATGGCCTCCAGCTTGGAAAGCCCCTCAACCTGTAAATGATTCGCGAACTCGACGATCAGGATGCCGTTCTTGGCCACCAGACCGACCAGGGTCACCAGACCGACCTGCGAGTAAATGTTGAGCGAGGTGGTCCAGCCGCGGGTCCAGAAGGGCACGTTGGGGTTGGGCATTTTCAGGAAGGTGAAGATCAGTGCCCCGAAGATGGCCAGGGGCACCGAACCCGCCAGGATCACGAAGGGATCGCGGAAGCTGTTGAACTGAGCCGCGAGCACCAGGAATATCAGGACCACGGCCAAGCCGAAGGCGGGCAAAAACTTGTCCCCCTCTTTGCGCAGCTGGCGAGACTCCCCGGTGTAGTCGAGGACATAGCCCTTGGGCAGGATCTTAGCCGCTTCGTCCTCGAGGTAGCGCAAGGTCTCATCCAAGGGGCGAATGGCCACACCTGAGATCTTCACCGCGTTGAGTTGCTGGAAGCGGCTGAGCGCGCGGGGGACGACCGACTCGCGCAGGGTCGCAACGGTGCTGAGCTGGATCAGTTTGCCATTGGGGCCGGTGACGTAGATGTCTTTCAACTGATCGGGATTGAGCCGGTCAGACCGCTGGATCTGGGGGATGACCTTGTAGCTGCGTCCCGAGATATCGAATCGGTTGACGAAGTTGCCGCCCAACATCGCCCCGAGATCGGTGCCAATCTGCTCCAGGCTGAGGCCAAGAGCGGCAACCTTGTCGCGGTCGATGATGAACTCGGATTGGGGCTGGTCAATCTTGACGTCGATCAGCGGCGGAAAGGCGAACATGCCGCTCTTCGTGGCCTTTGCTTGCAGTTGCCGGGCGAAATCGAGAATTTGCGTGGTTTCGGCGGTGGAGGCCAGAATGAATTCCACTGGGAACTGACCCCCTCCAGGGAGCGCCGGTGGCGTCACCGGGAAGATCTGCACTCCGGGGATGGCCTCAAGCTTCTGCTGAACCTCCGGCATGATCTGGAAAATCGTGCGCTTGCGCTCTCCCCAAGGTTTGACGATCATGCCGCCAAAACCGGAGTTGGGAAAGGTGATCTGGAAGGTGAAGTTTGTCTCCGGCGTGCTCATGAAGGCCTTGTTCACCGCTTCGGCATACTTGCTGTTCTGATCGAGGGTCGAATTGGCCGAGGCATCCAGAATGCCGAAAATGACGCCCTGGTCCTCGGTCGGCGCCAATTCCTTCGAGGACATCATGAACATGGGAATGGTCATGAGGCTGATGACGATCCAGACCACATAGACCGCTGGACGCGCGTTTAACGTGGCGTCGAGTAGGCGGCCATAGGTATTCTTCAGGCGTTTCAAGTCGCGGGCGATGCGCCCGGCCAGCCCATGTGACTCAATGTCGGTCTTGAGCAGTTTGGCTGACATGACCGGCGTCAGGGTCAGGGCCACGATTCCAGAGATGGCGACCGCGCCCGCCAGGGTGAAGGCAAATTCGCGGAACAGGGAGCCGGTCAGTCCACCCTGCAGTCCGATCGGGAGGTACACAGCCGCGAGGGTGATGGTCATGGCGATGATCGGCCCCACCAGTTCCCGAGCGCCTTGCAGCGCTGCTTCCATGGGCGTTTTCCCCTCCCCCAGATGCCGTTCCACATTTTCCACGACCACGATGGCATCGTCGACCACCAGGCCAACCGAAAGCACCACTGCCAGCAAGGTCAGCAGGTTGACGGTGAAACCGAAGACCTGCATCAGGAACACGGCCCCGACCAGGGAAATCGGGATGGCCACCACCGGGATCAGGACCGAACGGAAGGAACCCAGGAAAAGAAAGATGACGACCATGACGATCAGGAGCGTGTCGAGGAGCGTGCTGAGGACCTCGCGGATGGAGTTGCTGATGTAGTTAGTGGCGTCATAGGCGATGCGGGCCTGCATGCCGCCGGGTAGGTCGCGCTGGATACCCTCCAACTCGGAGCGCACCCGCTTGATGACATCCAGCGAGTTGGCATTAGGCAGGGGGAAGATCCCCATGAAGACAGCGGTCTGTCCGGAGAAACGCACCTCGGTGTCATAGTCCTCGGCCCCAAGCACCACATCGGCGATGTCGCCCAACCGGACGATGGCGCCGTTTTGATCGCGGATGGCCAGATGCTTGAACTCCTCCACCGTATTCAGGTTGGTATTGGCGGTGAGGTTGACCTGAATGAAGGCGCCTTTGCTTTTGCCGAGGGCGGACAGGAAGTTGTTGGACGCAAGGGCGCGCCGAACCTGAGCCGGGCTGACATTGAGAGCCCCCATCCGATCCGGTTTCAGCCAGATTCGCATCGCGAAAGTGCGCGCGCCGAGGATGTCGGCCCGCTGCACACCCTGGACGGCTGACAGGCGCGGTTGGGCGACGCGCACAAGGTATTCCGTGATCTCGTTCTGCTTCAGGATGTCGGAGGTGAAGCTGAGGTAGGCGGAAGCGAATTGGCTGTCAGCCGACTCGATGTTGATGATCGGTACCTCGGCCTCGGGCGGCAGATCTCGGCGCACTTGGTCGACCTTGGAGCTGATCTCGGCCAAGGCCTTGGTGGCATCGAAATTGAGTTCGAGCCGAACCCTGACGGTGGAGATGCCAAGGCTGCTCTGCGATTCCATGTAATCGATGCCGTCGGCAGCCGCGATGGCCCGCTCCAGGGGTGTCGTCACGAAGCCTCGCACCAGATCCGCGCTGGCGCCGACATAGGCCGTGGTAACCGTCACCACCGCATTGTCGCTGCGCGGATACTGCCGGACGTTGAGGCTGCGAATGGCCTGCAGCCCGGCGATGAGGATGACGAGATTGACGACCACGGCCAATACCGGGCGGCGAATGAAGAGATCCGTGATGTTCATGGCAGGTCAGTTGTTCTCGGGTTTGGGGGACTGTTGGAAGGCAGGAGTGAGGCTGTTATCAATCACCACCGGCTGACCGTTGCGCAGCTTGAAGACTCCCGTGCTGGCGATTCGGTCGCCTGGCTTAAGACCGCTGGCGATGGCAACTAGGTCACCGCGCTTCTCCCCAACCCGGACGAACTGCTGGCGCAACGCGGTCCCTTTGCCATCTTTGCTCTCCTCGATGACAAAGACCGAGTCGCTGTAGGGGGCGTAGAGCACCGCTGTGGCTGGAATGGTCTGCACCTGTTGGCGGACCGGCAGCCCCACCGACACAGTGACAAACATGCCAGGCCGCAGGCTTTCCGCGCGGTTGCCCAGGGTTGCCTGGACCCTGATATTACGGGTTTCACTGTCCACCAGTGGGCTGACGGCCGTGACTTTCCCCTCGACCGTCTGGCCTGGAAGGGCATCGCACTTTACCCGCACCGGCTGGCCGATCTTTACCTGAGAGAGCTCCTGCTGAGGCAGATTGAAGTCGACGAAGATCGGGTCGAGCGTCTGCAGGGTGACAATGGGATCTCCTTCACGGAGAATCTGGCCGAGGTTCACCTGCCGGACGCCAAGCCTCCCGCTGAAGGGAGCGCGCACGGTTTTCTTGGCGATGGCAGTGCGGATACTGTTGGCCTGGGCGAGCACCTGGGCGTAATTGGCCGTGGTCGTGTCGTGGTCGACCTGGGAGATGATCATCTCCGTTGCCATCTTGTCAGCCCGTTCCCGGTTGAGTCGGGCCAATTCCACTGCGGCCAGCGCGCCGGGAAGCTGGGCCTCTTCAGTGGAGGTGTCCAGGCGAATCAGCAGATCGCCCTGCCTGACGGTCGTCCCAGGTTCGAAGGCGATCTTCACCACCTTGCCGGCCAGTTCCGCGGAGACGGTAACCCCCTGCACTGCCGTCAAAGTACCCACCGCCGTCAAATCTTCCGTCCACGAATCAGACTTGACCACCGCCGCGGTCACGGTCGTGGGTGGCGGAACGAATTCCTTGCCATGCTTGATCAAGGACGCGATTTGCAAGGCCTTGATGACCGCTAGAATGGCGATGATGAGGGTCACGACCAGGGTGACGACAACGATGGGTTTCTTCACGGTTGGACCTTTTGGCTGAATTCCCGAACCGGCAATGCCAGCGCCAGTCCCTCGCAAAGCGATGGCCAGCGAGGCTGAAGCCCGAACTCGGTGCGCGTGCGGTCGCCCCAGATCCGCCGATTGGGGCCACTGGAGTCAGGCTTTGCATCCACCCTTGAGGGTGCGATCCCAAGTCGGTTCGCCAGAAACGCGATCACCTCCCGGCGCCGCATTGGCACGGCATCGGTCGCGTGGTAGATCGCCCCGTCCCGGCCCTGATCCAAGGACGCGAGGATCGTCAGGGCCGCATCATCCTGGTGGCAGGAATTCATCCAGACGTCATCCCCAGGCCCAAGGGTCATGAATCCGCGCCGCATGCGCTCCACCACCCAGTTCCTGCCCGGGCCGTAAAGTCCCGAGAGCCTGACGATTCGAGCCGGGATACCTTCCTTGGCGGCGTTCAGAATGAGTTGTTCGGCTTCGAGCAACACCTGGCCGTTCGGATTGGCTGGCGCAGGTGGCGTGTGCTCGTCCACGTCCGAGCCATCCCGCTGGCCAAAAACGCCCGTGGACCCGGTATAGATGAAGGCACGGAGGGGCTGACGCCGGGCCACCTCCAACAGCGTGTTGTTGGCTTCGATATAGGCGCGACGGTAAAACGTTTCCGCCTCGCCCTGCGCGGATTGCATGGCGATGATGGCGTCCACGTCCAGCGGAATCCGTGAAATCGACGCTGGATCCGCCAGATCCAACGCCAGCGGTTCGACGCCAAGGGCGCGAAGAGCCTCGGCACGTCCCGGCTCCGACCGCACCCCAGTGACCCGCTCCCCACGTTCCACGAGCCGCTTTGCCACCGCGCTCCCAAGCCATCCGCAGCCGGCAATCAGGACGTGCATGGATCACCTCCTCCAAGCCTGAACAGCCCATGAGCAGCCCATGACGCCCTGTAGGCCCTCAGCCAGACCCATCGCGCCTGGCACGGATTGACTTGCACAGCAACAGCTTCTCCACGACCGCCCATGAAAACTCCCACTCTAGTAACGGGTTGGATGCCCCAATCAAAGAAAAGACGCTACCCAATTGATGAGTGGCCAGTCGCCACTGCCTTCCGGGAGGACCTACCTAGGCCTGCCCTGGCTCGAGCGCAGCCCTTTGCAACGGAACCTGTTTCACTCTGGGTGACCGCCTCCACCCAAGCTTCCTCGGGCAGCCTTGAGGTGACTAGTAGACTGGAAGGTATGGCTCTTGAACTCCTTGCCCCCGCGCGCAATGCGGATCAGGGGATCCTCGCGTTGCGCTGCGGGGCGGATGCCATCTATATGGGGGGCACACGGTTCGGCGCCCGCCAAGCCGCAGGGTGCGATCTGGCGGACTTTGAGCGGCTCGCTCGGGAAACTCGGCTATGGGACGCGAAGCTCTATGCCACCCTCAACACCATCCTCTTCGACCAGGAAATGGAGGCCGCGCGGCGCTTGGCTTGGGAGCTGTACGAGGCCGGGGTGGACGCCCTCATCATCCAGGACATGGCGTTCCTGGAACTGGATCTGCCGCCGCTGCCCCTGCACGCCAGTACCCAGGCTGCTTGCGATGGCCCCGAGAAGGTGGCCTTCTTGGCGAACGCGGGTTTCAGCCGCGCCATCCTCGCCCGGGAACTGAGCCTTGCCGAGATCCACGCGATACGCGCAGCCGCTGACATTGAGCTGGAATGCTTTGTCTATGGGGCTCTCTGCGTGGGGGAGAGCGGGCGCTGCTACCTGAGTGGTGCCATCTGTGGGCGCAGCGGCAACCGCGGTGAGTGTGCCCAACCCTGCCGGGCCCCCTGGAACCTGGTGGACGCCCGCGGCAGGGTAGTTCTGAGGGACAAGCACCTGCTCAGCATCCAGGACCTGGATCTCTCGGGCCACCTGGAGGAGCTTGCGGACGCAGGCGTCACCAGCTTCAAGATCGAGGGGCGGCTCAAGGACGCGGACTACGTGAAGAATGTCGTGAGCCACCTGCGCCGCAAGCTCGACGCCCTTCTGGAGCGACGGCCGGAGTTGGGGAGAGCCTCCCTGGGCCGGGTCACCCATGGTTTCACACCGGATCCTGCCAAGACCTTCCAGCGAGGGCTTTCCTGCTACCGCGTAGCTGGTGACCGGCGGCCCATGGGTACGCCAGAGGCGGCCGGACACCTTGGTGAGGTCGTCGGCACCGTGCGCTCCCTCCAAGGGGACCGGCTGGTACTGGATCATGCGGTGGAACTCCATCCTGGAGACGGCCTCGCCTTCGTGGACGGGGCCGAGTTGGCGGGCACTGCGGTGAACGCCGTCGCAGGCCGCCAGATCTGCGTGCAGGACCCCTCCCGCATCCGGCCTGGGACCCAACTCCATCGGAACCTGGATCACCAATGGATCAAGGCCCTGAGGGCGGCCAAGGTGGACCGCCGGATTGCGCTGCGCGCCCTCCTGGACTTTCCCGAAGGGGGCGTCCGTTTGCGCCTGGA
>JANYIU010000065.1 GCA_025361955.1 Holophagaceae bacterium | reverse complement strand
CCCACCATGGGCTTGCCGTCCACGGAGTGGCAGGCCAGGCAGCCCTTAGCGCGCATCACCGCGAGGCCCATGGGCTCGTTGGGAATAGTCGGGTGCGCCGCAGCGGCGCGCAGGGCCTGACCCGGTTCCGGCGCATCCTCTCCCCCGAAGTACCAGGACTTGAATTCCTTCTCGGGCACCACCACCACTTTGCTGAGCATCAGGCTGTGGTCCACGCCGCAGATGACCGTGCACTCGATGTCGAAGGAGCCCAGTTGGGTGGCCTGGAACCACGTGGTGTTGGTCCGCGACGGCATGGCGTCGATCTTCAGGCGGAAGGAGGGCACGTAGAAACCGTGCACCATATCCAAGCTGCGGACTTCCATCTTCATGGGCCGGTTCAGGGGTGCGAAAAGAACCTTGGTCTGCTTGCCGTTGGGGTATTCAAAGGACCAGTTCCACTGTTTGGCCGTGACCCTGACGACCATGGAATCGCTGGGGGCCAGCCGCATGTATTCGAAATTCGTCCAGCCGTAGTAGAAGATCACCAGGAAGATCACCAGGGGCACTATCGTCCAGACAATCTCCAGAATGGTATTGCCCTCGATCTGCTCGGCCTTGGGGTGCCGCTTCCGGCTGTAGCGGATGACAAAATAGATCATCAGACCCGTGATGAACAGCAGGAAGAATACCGAAAGTCCGAACACGAAGAAGAAGACTGCGTCGGATTTGGCGGCGGAGGTTGAGGCTTGTTGCAACCAGTTCATGGGGGTTCCTTAAGGGCCGTGTCAAAATGGCCTGTGCAGTTCTGGGTGTTTTGCTACGGCCCTTTATGCCGGACCAGAACCTCAATGATCAAGTGATTTTGGCGCAACGGCTTACCTGAACGCGACATCCGCGAAGAGTAGGGCGAAGAAAATGAGAAGGGTCCCCAGCGTTATCAGCACCACACCTTTAAGCAGCGGACCTTCGTAGCGCAGATGCATGAAGAAGTAGAAGACCAGTCCGGCCTTCAGGGGCGTGAGGATGAGCAGCCCCCAAACCGCTGTCGTCTGGCCGAAGTGGCTAAGGGTGACCAGGAGTCCCGTGAGGGCCAGGAGCGCGACCCAGACCTTGATGAAAGTGCCGTAGCCGGGATGGACAATGGCCGTCGCAGGATCGCTCATGTCATGCCGCCAGGTAGAACAAGGGGAGAAGGAAGATCCAGATGACATCCACCAGGTGCCAGTAAAGCCCGCCGTTCTCCAGGTGGATGTAGTGATCCTGGCGTACCTGATCCTTGGCCAGCATGCGGAGGATCCAGGCCAGGACGCCCATGCCGGCAATGACGTGCAGGCCGTGGAGGCCGGTCATGGTGAAGTAGAGCCCGAAAAAGATCTGTTCACCCGGAGGCAGCGTGGCGAGATGCGCGGAGTTGGGGTAGAGGCCGTGGTGGAACTTCGCGGCCCATTCGAAGCTCTTGATCACCAGGAATACGGTGCCCAGGCCCAGGGTGGAGGCCAGCAGGCCCATGGAGCGGGCCTTCTCACCGCGCTGGATGGCGACAATGCTAAGCACCACCGTGAGGCTGCTGGTGAGCAGCACCACCGTGTTGATGACACCGAGAGTGACATTCAGTTCTTCACCGGCTTGATGGAATTCCCCCGGATACTTGGCACGCATGTAGGAATAGGCGATGAAGAGTCCGCCGAACAGCACCATCTCCGTGACCAGGAAGAGCCACATTCCGAGGCGGGATCCAAAGTCATCATGAGGCACATGCTCACTCATCCCTGACCCTCCTTCTCGAAGTGGTAGGGCCCGTGAGTAATGGTGGGGATCGCTTCGAAATTCTCCTGGATGGGGGGGCTAGCGAGGGTCCACTCCAGGGTCACGCCGCCCCAGGGATTGTCCTCGGCCTGCCCACCTTTGAAGAGGGCCCGGAGGAGCGTACCGAAGAACATCAGCAGCCCAAGGACCAGGAACCAGCTACCCACCGTCGCCACCACGTGCAGGGTATCGAACTGCGGCAGATGATGGAAGTAGCGCCGCGGCATGCCCATGAGTCCAAGGATCAGCATGCTGAAGTAGAGCAGGTTGAAACCCACGAACATGGGAAACCAGGAGGCGTAGATGGCCTTCTTGGAATACATCTTCCCGAACATTTTCGGGAACCAGTAGAGCAGCGCGGCGAAGAAACCGAAACCGGTGCCGCCAAACATCACGTAGTGGAAGTGGCCCACGATGAAGTAGGTGTCGTGGACATGCACATTGACCGCCAGGGCCCCCTGCATGACGCCCGTGAGACCCCCAATGCTGAAGAGGAAGATGAAGGTGAGGGCGAACAGAAGGGGCGGCTGAAAGTCGATGGCGCCCTTATAGAGGGTGCTGACCCAGTTGAAGACCTTGATGGCACTGGGCACGGCCACGATCATCGTGAGCAGCGCGAAGATCATGTTGGCGAACTCACTCATGCCTGACGTGAACATGTGGTGGGCCCATACCAGGGAGCCCACGCCAGCGATCGCGATGCTGGAGAGGGCGATGGCTTTATAGCCGAAAATCGTCCGCTTCGCGAAGGTGGGCATGATTTCGGAAATCGCTCCCATGGCCGGCAGGATCATGATGTAGACCGCCGGATGGGAGTAGATCCAGAAGAGGTGCTGGTAGAGCAGTGGATCGCCGCCTTTGGCAGGGTCGAAAATTCCGATGCCGAAAACCCGTTCCAGGATCACGAGCACCAGCGTGATGGCGATGATGGGGGTGGCCAGGATCTGCACCCAGGCGGTGGCATAGACGCCCCAGCAGAAGAGGGGCATGCGGAACCAGGTCATGCCTGGGGCTCGCAGGCGGTGGGTGGTCGTGATGAAATTGATGCCCGTGAGCATCGAAGAGAAGCCGAGGACGAAGGCCGCGAAGACGGCCAGGCTCACATTGGTGCCGGTCTTGATGCTGAAGGGCGCATAGAAGGACCAGCCGGTGTCAGGCGGTCCGCCTCCCGTGAAGAGAGCCGTCACAGCCAGGAGCGCACCGGCGATGAAGAAGTACCACGAGGCCAGATTGAGCCGAGGAAAGGACACATCGTTGGCACCGATGAGGATGGGCAAGAAGAAATTCCCGAAGACCGCTGAGAGTCCCGGAATCACGAACAGGAAGACCATGACCACGCCATGGAGGGTGAATAAGGCGTTGTAGGTCTGGGCCGTCACCAGCTTCTGGAAGACCGTCAACTGCACGAGACGCATCACGACCCCGATGCCCACAGCGCCGAAGAAGAAGATGGTCATCGCGAGCAAATAGAGTAGTCCGATGCGCTTGTGATCCGTGGTAGTCAACCAGGCCGCCACACCCTTGCGGGGTCCGGTGTCCACCAGGTAACTGGGAGTGCTCATGCCTGCTCCTTCGTTTTGACTTTGGACCAGCGGCCCTTGAGGATCAGTACCAGCAAGAAGACCCCCGCGCCGAAGATGATGATCATCGCCGCAGTGCGCGTCGTGTTGAAGACGAATTTGCGCCCCACCGGATCGTAGCTGAAGCAGATGCTCAGCCACTTGCTGATGGTGGGACGGGCTTCGCTCCGGCCGGCCTCCTGGGCCGCGAGCTGAATATCCGCAGGCAGGTAAGTCACGCCGTACATGTAGCGGGTGATCTCGCCCTTGGGGCTGAGGAAGTAGAGCGCCGCTGGATGGATGAAGTCATCGCCTTGAGGCTTGAATTTGAAGCCCACGCTCTCGGCCAGGGCCTTGGTCGCGGCGGCGTCGCCCGTGAGGAACCGCCAAGCAGCCTGGGGGAAGGGGCGCTTGATCTCGTGGAGGTAATTCACCCGCTTCTGGGCAGCCATGTCCGGCGTATCCCGCGGGTCAAAGCTTACCGTGATCACCTGGAAATCCTTACCGGGCTCAGCCTGAGTGTGATCGAACACCTCCGCCATCCCGCCGAGCTGAGGCGTGCAGATGCCCGCGCAGCGGAAGTAGTTGAGGCTCAGAATGGTGGGCTTGTCGATGAGGGAGCGCAGGGTGACGGGCTGGTTGTCCTCGTCCTTCAGGGGGGTGTCCAGGGCGATGGTCTGGCCCAGCTTCTCATTGATGCCCACCTCCTGCGCCGTGAAGGTGGGAACCGGTGCCTGCGCGAGCAGCGCGAGGGGAAGCACCAAGGCAGAAAGAAAATGTCGAAGGGAGACCGTCATGCCATGACCTCATTTCCTGGCTAGCGCGAGCCGCAACTGCGTCCAGCGAGTGGGGGTGCAGGTGGCCACCGCAGGAGCGAAACCGTTCCCCGGCAGCGTGGCTGTGATGCCTGCGGCCAGGGCTTCATCGTTGGCTTCCCAGCCGGGGATGCCCGCCAGGGTCTGGGCCGCTTTCCGCGCATCCAGCACATAGTCCCTGAGGAACGGATCCGTGGCTGTCAGTGCGGGCGCGCTTTGATATTCCTGGCTGAGCTTGTCAATGGCCTCACGCACTGGGATGCGGTTGGGGATCACCTCGCCCGCGCTAGCAAAGGACTTCGCGAGCGCCTCCTGCGCCTGGGGATCGCTGGGGCCGTGATCGAAGGCGCCGAGGCTCTGGACCACGTGCACCAGGGCCATGCGGTCCTTCCGGCGGAGATCCTTGTAGGCCATCATGGCACTGCCCTTGATGCCCTCGTCCAGAGTCTTGTAGATGTCCTCCAGGCGGGCGCCGTTCTTCCATCCGGCTGGCTCGGTGAAGTTCCTGGGTTTCGGATTCAGGCCCTTGGCAGCGGGGCCATCCCCCTTGCCCTCAGCACCGTGGCAGGTGGCGCAAATCTGCGCATAGAGGGCCTTGCCGCGAGCCAGCAGCTCTGGATTGGGGGTCATGACCGTCTTGGGGTCGATGGGGGGGATCACTTGCTTGCGAGTGACCGGAAAGTCTGTGGGGTCCAGCCAGCCAGTCTGGCCCCGCGCCCCCTGGACGGGGGTGTCTGGGGCCGCTTGGGCCTGATAGCGGAGGCCGGGCACCACGATGAACCCGAAGAGCGCGGCCAGGGCGATGAAGCCGAGCACCACCAGCAGTGCGGAGACGAGGCGCTTGAATTCGGCGGGGGAAACGTAGCGGTCGATCATAGGCGGAACTCCAGGCCCTGCCTCAAGAAGGCGTCGCCTACGGGCATGTCCTCGCCCCAGGTGAGGGCCTTGCGGATCCAAAGCAGGCCCCCGGCCAGGAAGAAGACCGCGAAGCTCAGCTCGGGCCAGGAGAACAGCACGCCTTTGCCTAGCACCGGGAAGACCAGCCAGTAGAGATCCAGGGCGTGGGCCCCGAGCATCAGCATCGCCACCCAGCGGAGCCTGCGCGGATCGCCCTTGGCGTCCCGGGTCACCAGCGCGAAGAACGGCACCAAAAAGTGCACGAAGGCCAGGGCGAGGGTGATCCCGTGCCAGCCATGCTCCAGCCGGTCCCGATACCAAAGGACTTCATCGGGCAGATTGCCGTACCACATCAACATGTACTGGGCGAACCCGATGTAGGACCAGAAGACCGTAAAGCCAAAGAGGAAGCCGCCGAGATTATAGCGATGATGGCCGGTGACGTCTCGCAGCCGCCCTTGCCCCTGTACATGGATCAGGGTCAGGGTCGTGGCTGCGAGCCCCGCGAGGAAACCGCCGGCGAAGAGGTAGACGCCGAAAATGTCGCTGTACCACTCCGGCGTGAGCCCCGAGATCCAATCGAAGGCGAGGGCGGTCATCACGAAGGCGAAGATGGCCATGAAGGCGGGCGCGAACTTCCGGGCGCGCACGTTGAACCCGGGATCCCTGGAAGCGTCCTGCCTCAGGGAGCCGCGCACGAACACCGCCAGGGCCAGCAGGGAGAGGACTAGGCAGAGCACCGTCCGCAGGGAGAAAAAGGGTAGTCCCAGCCACACAGCCTTGCCGGCCAGAAGGGGGTTCTGGAGGGCCGCAGGGCGGGAACCGGGATAGAGCACTGGCACAGCGCCCAGAGCGATCAGCGCGACGGGAACCACGGGCAGCAGCAGGGTAGCGATCCGCTCCGGCAAACGTCGGATGGGCACGCTCCACCTGGCGGCCACGAGATGTTCGAGGGCCACGAGGAAGAGGGCGCCCAGGGCGAGGGTGAAGTAGAAGAGGAACCAAAGGATCCAGTTGGCCCAGAAGCGCTCGGGGCCGGCGCTGAACCAGGAGGCGGCGACGCCAAGGCCACCGAGGATCAGCAGCCCCAGGAGAACGGTGGGAGTCTTGGAGGCGGAATCGGTCCTCATGGAATGTCCTCGTCTTTGGCGTTCTGAGCGCGCTGGAGGGCGCGTACGTAATGCACCACCGCCCACCGCTGCTCCTCAGTCAGATCCGCCGCTTGACTCGGCATGGCGTTCTTACCATTCACGATGGCCCAGAGGATCTTACCGTCGGGATAGGCCAGGAACTGCGGGGCCTGGAGATTGGCAGGCTTGGCGCCGTAGGCCGAACCCAGGCTGCCGACACCGTTGGCCGCGGGCCCGTGGCAGACCGCGCAGCGCACGGTGAAGGCCTGTCTGCCCATAGCCAGGACCTCCGGGGTGCGGGGCAGGGGATTGACCAGGGCGGCCGCTGCTTCCGGGGACGCTACCCCAAAGGGCAAATACCCGCGCGCCACCGTGCCCTGCACAGGCATGCGCATGGCCCGGCCGTCGGCGAAGAAGGACGAGGCTTGTTGGGCATTCACCCGGGGCTGGTTCAGCATGTGGGAGACGGGGGAAAGCACCGGCATGAGTTTGACCGCCCCGTACATTGCGAGGCCCGCCACGAGGCAGGCGATGAAGATCCCACTGGTGGTTCTGAGAATAAAGTCGGCGCTCAGGAAGGGTCCCTGCTCCGGCCTGGTGAGCACTTCGATATCCAAGGCTCCAACGGCATTCAGCGCGGCCTTGGCAGCTTCGGTATCCAGCTCTGGATCGGCCTCGATGGCCAGGGCGAAGCGGTCCCGGGTGATGCCGAGCATGGCCTTGGCAGTGAGGATGGGATGGCCGAAGAAGGGCAGCTTGTTGAGGAGAAGGAGCATCCCCAGTCCGGCCGTGAAGGTGGCAAAGGCCACCATGATCTCGAACATGATGGGGACGAAGGCCTCCCAGGACCCGGGTGCCTTCCCGCCAGTAACGATGGGGTAGTCCACCGCGCTGATCCAGTATTGGAATCCCAGCGCCGTGAGCGCCCCCAGGATGCCCATGCCCAACACCATGCCACCCAAAGGGGACCGGCGCAATTCCAGGGCCTCGTCCATGCCGTGAATGGGATAGGGCGTATAGGTCTCCAGCCGGCCAAGCTGCTTTTCCTTTACCTTGGGAATGGCCGCCATCAGGGCATCGGCGCTATCAAAGAGACCGAGCACAGCGAAGTCACGCATGCTCGCCTCCAGGCCTGGGCTGCGATCCTGGCAGGCTGCCCTTCACTTCGCTGGTGGCGATGACGGGCAGCACTCGGGCGAAGAGGAGGACCAGGGTGAAGAAGAGGCCAAAGGAGCCCAGCAGGATCCCGAAGTCCACCAGGGTCGGATGGTAGAGGCGCCAAGCGGAGGGCAGGTAGTCCTGGTGAAGGCTGATGACGATGATGACGAAGCGCTCGAACCACATCCCGACGGTGACGGCCACGGCTACAAGGATCATCCAGAAGTAGCTGGTGCGGCACTTCTTGAACCAGAGCAACTGCGGAATGAAGATGTTGCAGCTGATGGTGAGCCACCCTGCCCAGCCGTAATGCCCGCCGATGATGTTCAGGAAGGTGTGGTGGAGGTAGACGTTCTGGCTGTACCAGGCGGTGAAGCCCTCCATGGCGTACGAGTAGCCCATGAGGCAGCTCATTCCCAGGATCACCTTGTTCATGACCTCCAGGTGCCGCAGGGTGATCAGGTTCTTCAACTGCATGGATTCGCGCACCACCACGAGGACGAGGACGACCATGGCGAAGCCCGCGAAGATGGCCCCCGCCACGAAGTAGGGCGGGAAGATCGTCATGTGCCAGCCAGGCACCACCGAGGTGGCGAAGTCGAAGCTCACCACCGAGTGGACACTCAGCACCAGGCCCGTGGCGAGTCCGGCCAGGAGCAGATAGGCCTTTTCGAAATGCTGCCAATGCCGCGCAGAACCATGCCAGCCCAGGGAGATCACTGTGTAGATCAGCTTCCGCCACTTGTTTGCGGTCCGGTCACGCATGGAGGCGATATCCGGCAGCAGGCCCAAGTACCAGAACATGGCGGAGACGGCGAAGTAGGTGCTCACGGCGAAGACGTCCCACAGAAGGGGTGAGCGGAAGTTGGGCCACACCGCCCGCTGGTTGGGATAGGGGAAGAGCCAGAAGGCCAGCCAGGGGCGGCCCACATGGATGAGCGGGAAGATGCCGGCGCACATCACCGCGAAGATGGTCATGGCCTCCGCGAAGCGCGCGATGGCGTTCCTCCAGCGCATGCGGAAGATGAAGAGGATGGCGCTGATGAGGGTGCCCGCATGCCCGATGCCCACCCAGAACACGAAGTTGATGATATCGAAGGCCCAGAACACGGGGCTGTTGTTACCCCAAACGCCGATGCCCGTGTAGATGGTGTAGCCGATGAAACCGAAGCCGAGCAGCATCAGGGTACTGGTGAAGGCCATGGCCACGAACCAGCGGCGCGGCGGCTTGCGATCGGTGACGCCAAGGACTTGATCATCCAGGCTGCCCGAGGTGACGGATCCTTCCAAGAGCGGGATTTCCCGCAGGATGTCCGGAAACTCGGCATTCATCGTAGAGGTCTCAGCCTTCATGGGCATCCTCCAGCGCGGCTGAGGGGAAATACCCGCAGAGAAAAGACGAGAAAAGCACGGCGGTTCTCAGAAGGAAGAAGGAAAGAGGTCGTATTTTTTCCTCCGCGAACCTCTGCTCCCTCGGCCTTTCTCCGCGAGTGATTTTTTCTTCCGATAGGCCTGAATGCATGTTCATTCGCCCACCTCCAAGGCGGGATTCTTCAGGTCCGCTAGGTAGGTGATGGCGGGTCTCGCGCCCACTTCCTCGAGGACTTTATAGCCGCGCCGGGTCCTGGACAGTTGGGTGACGAGGCTCTTGGGATCCTTGAGGTCGCCGAAGACGATGGCTTGGCTGGGGCAGGCGGCGGCGCAAGCGGGGACGATGTCGCCGTCCAGCACCGGCCGGTTTTCAGCCTTGGCGCGGATGCGAGCGTCCTGGATGCGTTGCACGCAGAAGGTGCATTTCTCCATGACACCGCGGGGGCGTACCGTCACCTCGGGGTTGTAGACCAGGCTTTCGGGCTCCGTCTTATAGGCGGTGAATTCCAGGAAGTTGAAGCGGCGGACCTTGTAGGGGCAATTGTTGGCGCAGTAGCGGGTGCCCACGCAGCGGTTGTAGGCCATCTGATTGAGACCGTCGGGGCTGTGGTTGGTGGCGTTCACCGGGCAGACGTTCTCACAGGGGGCGTGGTCGCATTGCTGGCAAAGCATGGGCTGGTGCACGACGCGCGGGTTCTCCTCGCTACCTTCGTAGTAGCGATCTATTCGGATCCAGTGCATTTCGCGGCCCTTGGCCACCTGTTCGGGACCCACCGTGGTCACGTTGTTCTCGGACTGGCAGGCCAGCACACAGGTGCTGCAGCCAATGCAGGCGGAAAGATCTATGACCATCCCCCACTTGTGTTCGGGGAACTGCAGATCGGGGTAGAGGGTCGCCAGGTCAGCTGCAGGCTTTTTCTTGACCTTGGCGAACTCCACCAGGCTGGAGGAGTGCACCAAGTCCCGGCCATCCATGCGGTGGTGGTTCTGGGTGAAGGGAATTTGCGTGCGGCCCTTGCCTTTGGTGAGTTTCACATCGTGAATCAGGTTGGGGCATGGAGACTGCATATCGATCAGGGGGAAAGCATTGACGCCGATTCCTTTGGCTACGCCTCCGACCGTGCGGCCATAGCCCAACGCCAGCGCCAGTACGCCCTTGGCCTGACCCGGCTGGAGGAGCACGGGCAGCGAGAGCTGCCGGCCCGCTACCGCCAGCTCCACCCTATCGCCGTCCTGGAGCCCAAGGAATTTCGCATCGGCCACGGAGATCGCTAGAGGATTGCCCCAGGTGGCCTTGGTGATGGGATCCGGCAGTTCCTGGAGCCAGCCATTGTTGCCATAGCGGCCATCAAACACCTGCGTGCCTGGGCGCAGCATGAGTTCGAAGGCTCCCGAGGTCTTGCGAGCCTGCTCCGCCATGGCCTTTACGGCGTCGCCCCTGAAAGCCGGAAGCGCTAAGGTCTTGGCATCGGTTTTCACGAAACCGTCATGCAGGGCCGCCTGCCAGAAACGCTCGAAGGGCACGGGGCCCCTGTGGACATCCTTGGCCCAGCGGTCGTGGAGATAGGCACGGTAGTCCTCGGCGGCGGCCGCTCCAAGCCCTCGCAGGATCGCAAGCACTACCTCCTCGCCCTGGCGCGTGTCATAGAGGGCCCCAACGGTGGGCTGCTGCAGGGTGAGCAAGGCCCCATCCTCGTGGTCGCCCCAAGCTTCCAGCCAGTGGTGCTCGGGCAAGACCAGCGCGCAGCCAGCGGCGCTTTCGTCCTCCAGCAGGCCGACCCAGACGCGGGTGGTCACCTTGGCAAGCGCGGCGTTCCAGGCTTCCGCGTCGGGGAAAGCGTGGACCGGGTTGACACCCCAGAAAATGGCCGCCGCGTACTTCCCTGAGGCCATGTCCTTCCGCGCCGCCTCCAGGTCGCGCAGTCCAGCGAGCGGCTCGGCTGGGCGGACCTCAAGGCACTTCGATTCCAGCATCGTGTTGAGCAGGTGCGCGGCCACATGGGCCTCGGCGGGCATGGCCGCGCCGCAAAGCACCACGGCCCCTGAACCCGCGGAGCGAAGATCCTCCAGCAGTTTCCGCCAGGCCTCGGCAGGAATGTCTGCCGGGGCTGGGAGAGAGGCCAGCTGGGCCCCGGCGGGCAGGGGCAGTCCGAGGTCCTTGGCCAGGGCGAAACCGAGCGCCGCCAAGCGGGAAGGGGGCACCGGGAAGCGCTGGTCGGCATTGCTGCCGGTGAGGCTCAGCGGCCCTTCGAATACCCAGAGTCGGTTCATCGTCTTCACCGGCTCCGCAGGCCGACGCTGGGAGGTAAAGGCGGCGATGGCCTCGGGGTCTTCGCCATTCAGGAAGTCCGCTCCCAGGGACAGGATCACCTTGGCATTCTCCAGCCGGGGTTTGAGCTGCAGGGAGGTGCCAAAGACAGCAGTGGCAGCCTCCTGGGCGCCCTCACCCAGGGCGGGTTCCCAGGCCAGGTGTTCGAGGGTGGGCAGGGCCGCCTTGAGCTCTGCCAGGAGGGCCTTGCGGGTGGGGCTGGTGGAGGCCCCGGTGAGAAGAAGAATGGCTTTTCCAGCCTGTTTTGCGTTCGCGATGGCAGTGTTCAGCACCTTTTCGGCGTCTGCCCACGTGGCCGAATGGCCCTGGAGTTTCGGGCCCCGCAGTCGTTCGGGGTCGTAGAGGCGCAGGATATCGGCCAGGGCCCGGGGGCTGGTCTTGCCCTTGAGGCCGGGATGCTCGTCATTGCCCGTGATGTGGATGGGCCGCCCCTCCCGAGTCTTCACCAGCACCGAGTAGGACCGGGTGCCCTCAGGGAAGGTGCTGGCGTAGAAGTTGGCGACGCCGGGCACCACCTCCTTCGGGCGCTTGGTGTAGGGCACCACGAAAGCCTTGCCAGATTTGTCGCAGGCGGCAGTGGCAGCCACGGCGGCAGTGGCGCCCACCAGCCCCAGGAAATTACGGCGGGAAATACCGGTGACTGGGGAATCAGCGGGAGCCAGGGTGCCAGGCTTGAGCTCATCGTGAGCCGCCTGCAGGGCCTCAGGGGAGGCGCCGCGTTCCTCGAGGGAGCGCCAGTAGTGGGGCTGTTCTTCGCGCATCGTAGGGTCATCCACGGCGTTTCACCGAGTGGGCGGGGAGGCTGATTCTGGGAGGAAGCGGGCTGTTCTTCTTCGCGGCAGGCGCGAGCGCGCGGATCAAGGTAGCGCGGCCCATGAAGAAGGGAGCTGCCAATAGGGCCGCGAGGTTGCCCAGGATTGTTCTCCGTCCCTTCAGTTCCATGGGGTCGCTCCTACCGATGGCAAGCGGCGCAGTACTCCGCCGCACGGGTGATCTTGGAATCTTTGGGCAGGGCCGCGTGGGGATCCCGGTGGCAGGCCAAGCAGTTGGACATTCGCAAGGACATCACGCGAGTCAGGACAGTCATGGTCTGGACCTCTCCGTGGCAGGTCTGACAGGCAATCCCACCGTTGACATGGGGCCGGTGGTCGAAGAATACATGGTCAGGGAGGGTATGCACGCGCTTCCAGGCCAGGGTGTCTCCGGAATTATAGATCTGGGTCATCCGCTGGATGGCGGGACGGTCCGTGCGCGTAACTTTGTGGCAGCCCATGCACAGCTCCAGGCTTGGGACGCCCGCGGCCCGTGACTTCGTGACCCCCGAATGGCAATACTGGCAGGAGATCTTGAGCGAGCCGGCATGGAGCTGGTGGGAGAAGGGAATGGGCTGCGGGGGCGCGTAGCCCCTCACATAGCGGTCCGGCTGGGTGAACCACCCCACCGTCAGAACCGTGCCCAGAACCGCCATCGCTCCTATCGGCAGCACGAGGCGAAAGACACGGTCGAAAAGGTGCATGTGGAACCTCGACGGGGAAAATCCGATTGTCCACCCAAATCAGCGGGAACGTGCAATTTGCGACGCTGTCTGAGCAGCAAACGCGCAAGTCTTTTTTTTCACCAGTCCTAGCAGTCTGATTTGTACCATTGCTCGGTCAATGAACTTTGCGAGTTGAAAGTCGAGCTGCCCTGGTTCCAATCGGCGGTTGCATTCAGCGAGGGACGCTCTGATAGACTCTCCCCATGTTTTCCATTGAAAGTCCGGTGCCTTGATGCCAACGACAGGTCTCTCCGCATGAGTCAGAGCTGGCATCTCGGAGGACATTGGTACACCGCTGCAATGGATCTTGGGAT
>JANYIU010000051.1 GCA_025361955.1 Holophagaceae bacterium | reverse complement strand
AACTGCAGGCACCCTCAGTGTCACGACACTCGGAGGAACAGCTGTTGCCTCGGGTACCTTCGCCATCAGCCCAACGATCTCGAAATTCGATCCGACTCAGGGACCCCTATCGACTATGGTCATCATTCGTGGAGCCAACTTCTCCTCCAACACCACGGTTCAGTTTACCGGAAGTTCCTTCATCAAGCCGACCTACGTTAGCCCAACTGAATTGGACACTCCGGTACCTCCGGGCGCGGCTAAGGGGCCGATCACCGTTTCTGACGGGGGTTCACCTGCGTCCTCTGCCGCGTCCTTCACGGTCAATAGTGGAGGTCCGACACTTGATCTATTCATGGATAGTGCGTATATCACTCAGAGCGCCCAGGACTATGCGGGTACCGTACCTTTGGTCGCCAACCGTGATGGGTTTTTGCGGGTCTTTGTCCGGGCCAACCAACCACTCGCAACTCCTCCGGTTGTAAGGGTCAAGCTGGACGGGATTCTGTTCTCAGACATCACGGCACCCACCGGGATGACCGCGGTGCCCACGACCATCAAAGAAGGGGAACTCACCCAATCCTGGAACGTGGCGATACCCGGTTCAAGCATTACAGTTGGCCGGACGGTCACTATCGAGATCGATCCAGGGGGTGGAATCCCTGAAGCGGACAAGAACAACAACAAAGTAACGCTCACTCCAGCCATCAACGCAGTGAGGGTGTTCGCGACTACTATCATCCCCATAACCCAAAGTGGATTCCCCGCGAATGTGGACTCTAGCCGGTTACTCACAGACTGGGTAGATCGTCTCCAGCGGATGTACCCCGTTCAGAGCATGTCTGGCGGGGTTGATGTCCATAAAGGAGCCATCTACACGACTACAAGAGTGCTAGCTGCCGATGGCACTGGCTGGACGGACCTTTTGCGTGATCTCGCAGATAAGCGGATTGCGGATGCAGCACCAGTGGCTCCTAACCGGTACTACTACGGCGCTGTTAATGTCAGTTATGCCAAGGGTGTAGCGGGTCTTGGTTACATTGGAGATCCGATTGCCATCGGCTGGGACAAAGGCAGCGGATACAACGACGGGGGGCAGTTCCCTGAGGTATTCGCCCATGAAGTGGGCCACAACTTCGGTCGCCTACATGCTCCCACGCCCACAAGCCCCGCACCCAACGCATGCAATACCCCCGCGGACCCTGATCCGAACTATCCATACCTTGACGGAAGTATCGGTATCTGGGGCTGGGACGCAGCCTTTGACGCTTCGGTCCGCCCAGATCCGTTAACCCCACTCCGGGACCCCGCGAGTTACAAGGATATTATGGGTTACTGCTTTCCCAACTGGGTCAGCGACTACACCTACAAGGGGATCATGGACTTCCGTGCCTTGAGTCCCCTCGGCGACATAGTCGGTGCCGCTGCCACGGTCCAGCAGGACTGCCTGCTGGTTTCCGGGCGTATCCGAAATGGGCAGGTAATGTTGGAGCCCGCCTTCAAGGTTACGACGATCCCGCAAGTTCCCAAGCCAGGGGCCTACACGTTGCAATTGCACGACGGCCAAGGGGCTGCCCTCATGGAGATCCCCTTTGAGCCTATGGAGGTGGCGGATCTGCCCAGCGGTTCCGAGCAGCACTTCGTGTTCGCGGTGCCCATAAACGCAAAGCTGGAGGCAGCCCTCGCCGGCATGCGCGTGCTGGAGAGCGGTGTCGTGCTGGCTTCCCGGGTGGCGTCCAACGTGGCGGCCAACATGGTGGGCGTCCGCGAGCCGGTTTCGGTGCGGATGCGACCTGGTCAGGCTCATCTGAGCTGGGATCCCATGGCCCATCCCAAGGTGATGGTGCGCGATCCCCGCACGGGCGAAGTCATCTCCTTCGCCGAGGGCGGTTCCCTGGACCTGGAGACGGACGCCACCGAGCTGGAAGTGACCTTCTCCGATGGCGTGCGCAGCACCCGCAAGTTGTTGAAGGTGCAGTGAGACCGGTGCACGCTCGGCTATAAAAGGCGGCTATCCGGTCGCTCAGCCTGCGTGCAGCGATCCTTGCCAGGGACGGCGGTACTGTTGAGGGCTCCGGATTTCCCTGCCGCCTGGGCAGAGCCCAGGTGCCCTTGGCGCCCACCTCGCCCATAGTGAAGACGGATGCTTGCGGCATGGGAGGAATCATGGTTCGGACGGTAGCAGTCATGGCGGGACCCCTGGATGCGAGCGCCCTGCGGGCAGCGGCGAAGGACCCCAGGGCCGGGGCTGTGGTCGTATTTGAGGGCTGCGCCCGGGACCACCACGAAGGCCGCGCGGTTGCCAATCTGGCCTACGAAGCCTTCGTGCCCATGGCCGTCGCCGAGCTGGAGAAGCTACTGACCGACGCAGTGGCGCGCTTTGGGCTGGTGCAGTGCCTCATCCATCATCGAATCGGGGAGGTCCCCCTCACCGAAGCTGCCGTGGTGGTGGTGACCGCCTCCGCCCATCGACAGGAAGCCTTTGAAGCGGCTCTCTGGATCATGGACCGCATCAAGGAACGCGTCCCCATCTGGAAGAAGGAGCGCTTCACCGAGGGGGGAGAGGGTTGGGTTGAAGGGCAGCGGTTAGTGCCCTGAACGGACGGTTCGCCGCGTTCACCCAGCACCTTTCATCGGCGGGTAGGGCCGCGTTGGAGCCGACAATTTTCGGGGTTGGCAAGGATGTGTGCAGGAAAATTCCCACTGGGATGGATAAATATTTGCGCCAGTCCAGCCAGCGCCTTAAACTACCTTGGATCGTACCTACGGTTCTTAAAATATTCATGTGAACGTCTTCGTGCCACAGCCCCTTCGCTCCCGTCTGTCTCCAAAATAGTTCGGCGGGTTCATCCCAAAGGCAACAAAACTCAACCAACGATTGTGGATCCTGAAAATAGCGAGCCTGCCTGTTTTCTGGACCTCCTAGGCTTCTTGAACGGATCAGCTCACACAATCTCTAGACGAAAGGAACCATTCATGAAACTACTCGTGCTCTTTTACTCGACCTATGGCCATGTCTATCGCCTGGCACAGGCGATCGCTGAGGGCGCTCGCGAAGTTCCTGGTGTCAACGCGGTGATCAAACGCGTCCCCGAAACCCTGCCAGCCAGCGTGATCCAGGAGATGGGCGCGACGGAGGCACAGAAGGCCTTCGCCGATGTGCCCATCGCCAGCGTTGACGACTTGGCGGAAGCTGATGCCATTGTCTTCGGCACCCCGACCCGGTTCGGCAACATGGCCGGCCAGATGCGCCAGTTCATGGACGCAACGGGCGGCCTCTGGGCCAAGGGTTCGCTGGTCGGCAAAGTCGGCAGCGTCTTCACCAGTTCCGCGACCCAGCATGGCGGCCAGGAGTCCACCATCCTGAGCTTCCACACCACGCTGCTCCACCACGGCATGGTCATCGTGGGGTTGCCCTATACCTTCCAGGGCCAGACTCGCATCGATGAGATTACCGGCGGGTCGCCGTATGGGACCTCGACGATTGCCGGCGGCAAGGGCGAGCGCATGGCGAGCGAGAATGAACTCGCAGCTGCGCGATTCCAGGGCCGCCACGTGGCGCAGATCGCGAAGAAACTGTCGTCGTGACCAAGGCATCCTGGGGCTTGCCTCCATAAATTACCCTCATCCACAACCAAGCTTTTGGCCCTGGGCTGCTGAGCGGCTCCAGCGGTCTGGTCCACCTGGACCCTCTAAATCCAACCTTTCTTTGAGGAACGCACCATGGACATCGGCATCGGAATCTCGGAAAAGGATCGGAAAGCCATCGCAGGCGGCCTTTCGCACCTACTGGCAGACACCTACACGCTCTACCTCAAGACCCACAACTTCCACTGGAATGTAAAGGGGCCCATGTTCCAGACCCTGCACCTGCTCTTTGAAACGCAGTACACCGAACTGGCCCTCGCGGTGGATGTGGTGGCTGAGAGCATTCGCGCCCTAGGTTATCCCGCCCCCGCCACTTTTGCCGAGTTCATGGAACTCTCCAGCATTGCCGAACCCAAAGGCGTCCCCGCCGCCGGCGCCATGATCCGCGAGCTACTGGAAGGCCAGGAAGCCGTGGTTCGCACCGCTCGATCGCTCTTCCCGTTGGTGGACAAGGTGGGCGACGAATCCACCGCCGACCTGCTCACCCAGCGCATGCGGCTCCACGAAAAGAACGCCTGGATGCTGCGGAGTCTGCTGGAAGACTGACCCAAGGCTCAGCAAAGTCCAAGAGCTGAACACCAGCCAGAAGAGTCGGATCCGCTCTGTCCAAATCCGACTCTTCTGGTGAATATCTCATAAACGCTTCGCGCAGCGCCGCTGCTCCCTTCCGACTTCGTTACGCTATCTGCGCTCCGCGAAGCGGTCGGTGGCGGCCACCAGGGCCCGGGTGTTGGGTGGGTCGAAGGCGCTGTGGCCGGCCGCAGGAGTGATGACAAAGTCCGCCTCGGGCCAGGCCTGGTGCAGGGCCCAGGCGGTGGTCATGGGGCAGACGACGTCGTAGCGGCCCTGGATGATGACTCCCGGAATTTGGCGGAACCTGGGGATGCCCCGCAGCAGTTGGTCCTCTGACTCCAGGAAGCCTCGGTTCACGAAGTAGTGGGCCTCGATCCGCGCGAAGGCCAGGGCGAATGCGTCCTCTTCATAGGCACCGACCAGGGCGTCATCTGGGAGCAGTTTCGAGGTGGCGCCTTCCCAGCCGCTCCAGCGCTTGGCGGCGGCCAGGCGGGCGACCGGATCCTCGCTGATCAGGCGCGCGTGGTAGGCACGGAGCAGGTCGTGGCGCTCGGGCTCCGGAATATGGGTCAGATAGGGCTCCCAGGCCTCCGGGTAGAGCATGGACGCGCCTTCCTGGTAGAACCAGGCCAATTCCTTCGGGCGCAGCATGAAGATGCCTCGCAGCACCAGTTCCGTGATGCGCTCGGGGTGCTTTTGTGCATAAGCCAAAGCCAAGGTGGAACCCCAGGAACCGCCGAACACCTGCCACTGCTTGATGCCCAGGTGGGCCCGCAGTTGTTCCATATCGGCAACCAGAGCCCAGGTGGTGTTCTCCTCCAGACTGGCGTGGGGGGTGCTCTGGCCGCAGCCTCGCTGGTCGAAGAGAATGATCCGGTAGTGGCCAGGATGGAAGAACCGCCGCTGTTTGGGAGCGGTGCCGCTGCCGGGCCCGCCATGGAGGAACACGACTGGTTTGCCTGCCGGGTTGCCGCTTTCCTC
>JANYIU010000018.1 GCA_025361955.1 Holophagaceae bacterium | reverse complement strand
TAGGCCGTCGTCAGCGGTAAGAGCAAGGCACCGAGCCCTCCACCTGCGGCTGCGAACCCCATCGCTTCCCCCTGGGCGTCCGGAAAGGCGTCCCCCACCAGGCTGATCGACACAGGGTAGACGCAGGAACAGCCGAAGCCCGCGATGGCGCTGGCGATGAAGGCGATCGCTACGCCGCCCACGAAGCCCACCACGGCGAGAGCAATCGTGGCGGCCACCAGAATGGCGCCAAGAATGATCAGTACCCTATCCTGACGGGAGCCACGGTAGAGCAGGGGCACCCCGAAGCGTCCTGCCAGGAGCCCCGCCCAGAAAGCGGAAACCGCGAAAGCCCCGGCTGCCGCAGTCGAGCCGAGGGCCGAAACAAAATACTCCCCCAGCCAGTTCGATAGACCCATCTCCACACCCACATAGAGCATGAGCACGACGAATCCAAGCCAGAAGGTGGGTTCCCCATGCAACTCCGCGCGGTGGTGGGCCTGGATTCCTGTCGAGCCTTCAAGTCCGCGGATGGGGATGAAGAAGGAGACGGCCAGCACGACCAGGAAGAGTACCCCGATGGCCCGGTAGGTGAACACCCATGGGATGGCCCGCGCGATGACGATCCCCGTCGCCACGGGACCAGCTACAGCTCCGAGGGAGAAGGCTCCGTGCATGAGGCTCATGGGCCGGCCAGAGGCTTCCGGCGCCATTTTCACGATCGACCAGTTCACAGCCACTTCGATGAATCCCTGCCCTACTCCGACCAGGAAATAGAGAAACGCATTGAGGGGCGCCGAAGCGGTTGCCGCGAAGGCCAGGAGACCCAGCGCATCCAGCGCGAGCCCGATGGCCATGGAGGCACGGAAGCCGATCCGGTCGACCAGTCGCCCGGCGATGTAAGCGGAAAGGAAATAACCCAGGGAACCCGAAGCGATCACGAATCCCGCAGCGAGGTAATCCCAGCCGAAATCCGCGAGCACGCGGGGGAGCGCGGCTCCAATCACCGTCATCGATGTCCCAAACAGGACGAAGGAAGCGAAGAGAACGATAAAGGCCGGGCGATGCTGGCGCTCAATGATCATCATATCGTCACGATAGTCTGCCAGAAGGCAAAGACCCCAGATCGGAATCTTGGTAGAGAACTACAGGGGAATATTGCCGTGCTTCTTGGGGGGCATGGATTCCCGCTTGGTTTCCAGGAGATTCAGGGCCCGGACCAGCTTTTTGCGGGTCTCCCGGGGCAGGATGACCTCATCCACATAGCCCAGGCCCGCGGCGACATAGGGATTCGCGAACTTCTCGTTGTAGTCGACCACGATCTCGGCGCGCTTCGCCACGGGATCCGAGGCCTTGGAGATTTCCTTGGCGTAGAGCACGTTCGCCGCCCCGTCGGCACCCATGACGGCAATCTCGGCCGTGGGGTAAGCGAAGTTGAAGTCCGCCCGGATGTGCTTGGAGGCCATGACGATGTAAGCCCCACCATAGGCCTTGCGGGTGATGACAGTCACCTTGGGTACCGTGGCCTCGCAGAAGGCATAGAGCAGTTTCGCACCGTTCTTGATGAGGCCGCCGTGCTCCTGGTTGACGCCCGGCAGGAAGCCCGGCACGTCCTCGAAGACGATGAGGGGAATATTGAAGCAGTCGCAGCAGCGCACGAAACGAGCGGCCTTTTCGCTGGAGTCGATATCCAGCACCCCGGCGAGATGGGCAGGCTGGTTGGCCACGATGCCCACACTGCGGCCGTCCAGGCGAGCGAAGCCGATGACGATGTTCTGAGCGTAGGCTTCCATCACCTCGAAGAAGTGGGCGTCATCCACCACCCCCTTGATGATCTGGCGGATATCGTAGGGTTTGCTGGCCTCTTCCGGCACGATCTCGTCCAGGGCCGGATTTTCAAGAGCCATGTTCATGAGCGGTGCCTTCCGGGGAGCATCCCCCAGATTGTTGGAGGGCAGGAAGGAGAGCAACTCCCGGGTATGGGCCAGCGCAGCCAGATCCGAAGGCACCGTGAAGTGGCAGACGCCGGACTTGATGCCGTGGGTAGAGGCGCCGCCCAGTTCTTCCTTGGTGACGTCTTCGTGGGTCACGGCCTTGATGACCTCGGGGCCGGTCACGAACATGTAGCTGGTGTTGCGGACCATGGTGATGAAATCGGTGATGGCGGGGCTGTAGACGGCCCCGCCGGCGCAGGGGCCCATGATCAGGCTGATCTGGGGGATCACCCCGGAGGCCATGGTGTTGCGCAGGAAGATCTCGGCGTAGCCCGCAAGGGAGTTCACGCCCTCCTGGATGCGGGCACCGCCCGAATCGTTGAAGCCGATCACCGGGCAACCCACCTTCATGGCGATGTCCATGATTTTGGTGATCTTCCGGGCATGGGTCAGGGACAGAGAACCGCCCACTACCGTGAAATCCTGGGCGTAGACGGCCACGGGGCGGCCATCCACCCGGCCGAAACCGGTCACGACGCCATCCCCGAAGAACTTCTCGCCCCCCTCCGAGGGATTCGTGGCCAAGGCGTCCACTTCCTCGAAGGAGGCCTCGTCCAGAAAGGCCGCGATGCGCTCCCGAGCCGTGAGCTTCCCCCCTTGATGCTGCTTCTCGATCCGCTGCGGACCGCCCCCTTTGAGCGCTGCATCATATTTGGAATGAAGGCTATCGATTTTCTGCTGAAGGGACATCAAGGCTCCAAGGAACGATGGTCGAAGACGGGACCTCGATTATAGCCTCGGTCTCTGCATTTGGCTTTTCGAGATCCCATGACGCCTATCTCCAAGTCCGCTTAGACACCAGCTGCATTCCTCCAAGCGTCCAGGGTCCGCTGCAGCTGGGCCAAATGGACTTTCAGATGCCCGTCGTAGCTTTCCAGCCATCGTTCGAGCGTGATCTCACCCCGTTGGGGGTGTTGGATGGACTTCCGCCAGCTCTCCTCGGACAGGCCCCTGAGTTGCCGGGCCATGAGTTCCCGGAGCAGCCGGAAGAGATCCAGGGCCTCCTCCAGGGGATGGGCCACAGGGTCCAGGGTATCCGCCCAGCGGTCCTGGTCGAACGGCAGAATAGTGACTCCCGGCTCGGCCACGATGAATCGGGCCCGGCAGTAGCCATGCAACTCGCTCTCAGCCAAGTGCCAGGCAATGTCCCGGACACTCCACTTCCCTGGTCCTGGCTTGAAGTCCAGGGCCTCTTCGGGACAGACTGCCACTGCGTCCTTCAGGAGCGAAGGGCCTCGAGCATACGAAAGGAGCAACTCGGCACGAGTATCGGGGGTCATAGCCACCTCTGGCGCCCGTTATACGCGCCTTGGGGAGCCAAGCCAACCTGAAACGTAACGGCGCAGGTGAATCATCGTCCCGACTTTTTCCAGTCCGCCAGAAACTGCGCAACACCCTGGTCGGTGAGGG
>JANYIU010000290.1 GCA_025361955.1 Holophagaceae bacterium | reverse complement strand
AGGTCTTCCGGGAGCTCGATAAGAAGGGTCTGATGATGTACGGCCAGATGACCGCCGGGAGTTGGATCTACATCGGCTCCCAGGGCATCGTGCAGGGCACCTACGAGACCTTCGCGGAAGCGGGGCGCCAGCACTTCGGCGGAACCCTGGCCGGGACCTGGACCCTCACGGCGGGCCTCGGTGGCATGGGCGGCGCCCAACCCCTGGCGGTGACCCTGGCGGGTGGGGCGTGCCTTTGCGTCGAAGTGGACCAGAGCCGCATCGAGAAGCGCATGCAGACTCGCTATCTGGACGAATGGACGGACAACCTGGACGACGCCCTGGCCCGGGTGCAGAAGTACGTGGCCGAGAAGAAGGCTGTCTCCATCGGCCTCCTGGGCAACGCTGCGGAGGTGCTGCCCGAGCTGCTGAAGCGAGGGGCCAAGCCCGATCTCGTCACGGACCAGACCTCGGCCCACGATGAATTCAATGGCTATGTGCCCGCGGGCATGAGCCTCGAGGAATCTGAGGCAGCCCGCAAGGCTGATCCAGAGGGCTACGCCAAGCAGGCCCTGGAATCCATGCGAGTCCACGTGGAGGCCATGCTCGCATTCCAGAAGCGGGGCAGCATCACCTTCGACTATGGCAACAACATCCGCGCCCAGGCCCAGCGGGTGGGCTGCACCCATGCCTTTGACTTCCCGGGCTTCGTGCCGGCCTTCATCCGGCCCCTGTTCTGCAAGGGCATCGGCCCCTTCCGCTGGGTGGCTCTCTCCGGCGATCCCGAGGACATCTACGTCACCGATCAGGCCATGAAGGAACTCTTCCCGGAAAACGCGGGCATGATCCGCTGGCTGGAACAGGCCAGGGAACGTATCGCCTTCCAAGGTCTCCCGGCCCGCATCTGCTGGATTGGCGCAGGCGAGCGCCACTTAGCGGGACTCAAGTTCAACGAATTGGTGCGCACCGGCAAGGTGAAGGCCCCCATCGTCATCGGCCGCGACCACCTGGACAGCGGCTCCGTGGCGAGCCCCAACCGCGAGACGGAAGCCATGAAGGATGGCTCCGATGCCGTGTCCGACTGGCCCTTCCTCAACGCCATGACCGGGGTGGCTGGCGGTGCCTCATGGGTCTCCATTCACCATGGGGGCGGCGTGGGCATGGGCTACAGCCAGCACGCTGGCGTCGTCATCGTGGCCGATGGCACCGAGCGTGCCGACCGCTGCCTGGCCCGGGTCCTTTGGAACGACCCCGCTATGGGCGTCTTCAGGCACGCAGATGCAGGGTACGAGACCGCCCAGGAACACGCGAAGAAGATTGGACTGCATGTGCCAATGATGGGTTGAGCCGCACGGCGAAAAACAGCAACCAGAATGGACCAGATGCAGGCAGATACTTGCAATTGAATAGGATCCTTGGCACGGTATTTCTGTGGAGATTCTATCTGGGCACCATCACTTTTGACTCTTGAGACGCAAAGACCAACGCAAGGCGCGGAGAATAAAACGAGGCTCGCGAAGAAAAAAAATCTTCCTCTGCGAGCCTCCGTTTTTCTCCGCTCCTCCGCGTTGGGTTTTTCCCAGGCCCATGCGGAAGGCGGGCAACCATGAGGTCAGTTGAAAAAGGGTCATGACTCTTTTTGGCTGAGGGTTGCCGATAATCAGGAACTTGCAGTCATCCTGGGGGCAGCCCGGAAAGAGACTTGGAGTCGTCCATGCCATTCGACCGCAGTGAATTGGAACTCTCGGAATCGGCCATGCGGGCCATGGTGGAGCAGGCCATGGCCCGCATCGTGCCCCATATCGTCTCGTTACCGGAGCAGCCCGCCCAGGATTTGCTGGGAGCCGACGAACTGGCCCTCTCGCTGTTGGAACCCTTGCCACAAGTCGGGACGAACCTGGAGTCGCTGCTGGATCTTTTATTCGATCAGGCCGTGCCTAAGACCCTTAACACGGCTAGTCCTGGCTATCTCGCCTACATTCCCAGCGGCGGGCTGTTCCACTCCGCCGTGGCGGATCTTATTTCGGATTCAGTGAACCGCTACGTCGGCATCTGGGCGGCAGCCCCGGCGCTGGTGCAGATCGAGGCCAACGTCATCCGGTGGTTTTGCGAGATGGTGGGCTACCCCAAGACTGCGGGTGGAATTCTCACCTCCGGGGGTTCCATCGCCAACCTGACCGCAATCATCGCGGCCCGCGTGGACCGCCTGCCTGAGGACTTTCTGAAGGGCACCCTCTACACCTCGTCCCAGGCCCATCATTCCGTGGAAAAGGCCGCAGTCCTGGCGGGCTTCCCGGCGCGGAACATCCGCTTCATCGAGACGGACGAACACCAGCGCATCCGCATGAACCGGCTTGCTGAGCGCATCGCGGAGGACCGGGCTGCAGGCTTCATGCCCTTCCTGCTCGTGGTGAACGCCGGGACCACCAACACAGGCGCCGTGGACGACCTGGACGCCGCTGCCGACTTGGCCGCTCGGGAGGGCCTCTGGCTGCACGTGGACGGGGCTTACGGCGGCTTCTTCGTTTTGACGGAGAAGGGTCGCAGGATGCTGCACGGCATCCAACGCGCCGATTCCATCACCCTGGATCCCCACAAGGGGCTGGCCCTCCCCTATGGCACTGGCAGTCTCTTGGTGAGGGAACCACGCAAGCTCCGGCAGACTCATCACGCCAGCGCCGACTACCTGCAGGATATGCAGGTGGACGAGGAGAAGATCGATTTCTCCGACCTGTCGCCCGAGCTCACCCGACCCTTCCGGGGGCTGCGGGTGTGGCTACCCATGAAGCTTCATGGTGTAGGGGCCTTCGGGGACCACCTGGAGGAGAAGCTGGAACTAGCCCGCCTCGCCCTGGATGAGCTCAAGACAATCCCTGGGATCGAAATTGTGGCCAAGCCACAACTCTCCATCCTGGCCTTCCGGCTGAAGCCGCAAGGCATGGACCAGGCAGGTCTGAATGAACTGAATCATCGCTTCCTGGAACGCATCAATGCCCCTCAGCGGATTTATCTCACCCCAACCATGCTCGATGAGTGTTTCGTACTCCGCATCGCCCTGCTCTCCTTCCGCACCCACCGGGACCGGATGCTGGTGGGCCTGGAGGATATCCGTGCGGCCGCCGCGGAAATCCTTGGGTCGGTTCAAGACCCGTGATTGGATAGAATGGCTTTACCCTCGTGCCTGCTCATCAGCCACGAGGGACGATAGGAGGATTTTTCTGTGCCTGAGCTGAATGCCATCGTCACGCAGCGAATCGATTTCGCCCCAGGGTTGATGATCCTGAGGGTGGCTCCTGATGGTTGGGAGCTTCCGGCCTTCAAACCTGGCCAGTTCTCGGTGCTCGGTCTGCCGGGTTCGGCTCCGCGCGCTGAGAATGCCGGCCCCGAGAATCCCGTCCCCGCGCCAGACGCCTTCATTCGCCGCGCTTACTCCATCGCCTCGTCCTCTGCCGAGCGGGAGTACCTGGAGTTCTACATCGCCGAGGTGCAGAGCGGCGCGCTCACGCCCCGTCTCTTCGCCCTCAAGGTCGGGGACCGCGTGTTCCTGTCCCCCAAGGCCACCGGCATGTTCACCCTGGACCAGATCGGCGGCGACCAGAACCTCATCTTCATTGGGACAGGCACTGGCCTGGCTCCCTACATGTCCATGATCCGCACCCATGTTGAGGCCAATGAGCCCCGCAAGTTCTTCGTACTGCATGGTGCGCGAAACTCCTGGGATCTCGGCTACCGCACCGAACTATTCTACCTGCAACGTTTTGCCCAGAACTTCACCTACTTGCCCACCATCGACGGCCCCGAGGCTGAGGCGGTGCCCTGGAAGGGACCTGTGGGCTTCGCCCAGGATCACTGGAAGCAGGGCGCGATCGAGCAGGCCTGGGGCTTCAAGCCCACGCCCTCCAATACCCATGTCTTCCTCTGTGGCAATCCCCTCATGATCAATGCCATGACGGAAGTCCTGGTTCAGGAGGGCTTCACCGTACATAGCAAGCAGACTCCCGGGCAGATCCACATCGAAGAATTTTAAGTTCTCAGCACTGGCCACGGAGATAACCGGCTGGGTACGGTTGCTCCGATCAAGAGCGAGGGTTCCGCTCGTTCAAGCCTTGGATGAACTCGGCGACCAGGAAGGCCAGCAGCCAGCCTGTGCGGCCATCCCGATCGAAGGCCGGTGAGTATTCCATCAGGTCGAATAACGCCACGGAAGGGCAGCGGCCGAAGGCGCGGGCCAACTGGATGGCGGTATCGGCGGAGATGCCCCAGGGGTTCAGGGCACTGACGCCCGAGGCCCAGGCCGCGCCGATGCTGTCCACGTCGAAACTGGCTAGGATGCGGCGTCCCTTGGCCTGGAAGCGCCGGAGCGCAGCCTGAGCCTCCACCAACACCTGAGATTCCTTCCCCGGTTCCATGAAATACAGGTACGCCCCTCGGCCCCTGGCATAGGCCACATGGGCGGTTGCATTGCGCTCATGCAGCAGGCCGATGGCGGCGAGATCTTCTCCGGACAGGCCGTGCTCCAGCATCCGGTAGAAGGGATTACCGCTGCTGGGGCCCTCCACCGGGCGCATGTCCAGATGGGCGTCGATGTTGATCACGGCGGGAGGCAGTTGGTCCTTGAGGGCGCAGATCCCGAGGTAGTTGCCAAAGGCGCAGTCATGCCCGCCGCCGATGACGATCGGCAGGGCCCCTTGCCGGAGACAGGCGGACACAGCGGCTGCCGTGGCCTCGAAGAAGACGGGATAGTCCACCGAGGCGGGCACGTCCCCTGCATCCCATAGCCCCCGCTCTGCCAGGCAACCGTCCGTCAAGCGCGTGAACGCCTTGCGGAAGTAGATCGGGCCTTCCATGGCACCCGCCCGGCCGCCGTTGGCCAGGACCCCCACTTCGTTGCAGACCCCCAGGATCACGATGTCCCCCGCTTGGAGGGAATCAGCATCATGGAGATCCCGGATCCGATCCCCAAGGCGAAGGTCCAGGGGATCCTTCTTCTTGAAGTGGGTATCCGGGCGATGGATCAGGGCCGGGTGCAGCATCTCTCAAGCCTATCGCATTGTCCCTCCGGGCACGAATGAGGCACGATGAAGGCTATGGAACCGACCGGACTTTCCCCCCATCCGCAGGCTTGGTGCTTGCAGGGCACCTACACCGAGCAGGATCTGCGGGCCTTTGCCGCCTTCTTGGCGGGACGGGTGGCCGGCTCCAAGCTCTGGGCCCTGGGTTTGTTCGTGCTCCTGCCCCTGCTCTGGTCCGGGAATATCCGCACTACCTGGCCGCGAATGGCCCCCATCGCCGCTGCGCTGATCGGCTTCATCGTGCTGCTGCGCTTTGTGCTCCTGCCCAGCAAACTCTACAAGGCGGCCATCAAGCTGCCTGGGGTCTTCGACCCAAGGCGCATCACCATCCATGCAGGGGACGTGCAAAACACCTCCGAGGCAGGCGGACACACCTTCAGGCTCGAAGACGTGCGGGAAGTCGTCACCACCCCTGAATACCTCTTCGTCATGGTCGCGGCCAAACAGGGGATCCCTATCCCAAGGGCCTGGATCGGGGACGAAGAATGCGTTGCCAAGCTGCGAGTAGAGCTCCTTTCGCGATCCATCACGAACGCTTAGCTCGGCTCCTCCGGTAACGCCAGTACCGCACCCCTGTTGGCGCTGGTGACGAGATGCGCGTAACGGCCCAGCCAGCCGTTGGTGATCTTGGGTTTGGGCTTCACCCAGGCGGCCTGACGGCGAGCCAGTTCGGCCTTATCCACCAGCACATTCATGCTGCGGGCGGGGATGTCGATGTGAATGCGGTCACCATTTTGCACCCAGGCGATGGGACCGCCCTCCATGGCCTCGGGGCTCACATGGCCGATGCACAGGCCCGCAGTGCCGCCGCTGAAGCGGCCATCGGTGACAAGGGCCACCTGCTTGCCCAGGCCCTGACCCTTGATCATGGCGGTGGGCGAGAGCATCTCAGGCATGCCGGGACCGCCCTTCGGTCCTTCATAGCGGATGATCACCACCTGGCCGGGCTTCACCTTGCGCATGGCCAAGGCCGCCAGGCACTCGTCCTGGCCCTCGAAGACGACCGCTTCGCCCTCAAAGACGCAACAGCTTGGGTCAACCCCCGCACTCTTCACAATGCTGCCGTTAGGGGCCAAGTTGCCGAAGAGCACCGCCAGGCCTCCGTCTGGAGTGTAGGGGGCGGCGAGGGTGCGGATCACCTTGGCGTCC
>JANYIU010000308.1 GCA_025361955.1 Holophagaceae bacterium | reverse complement strand
AGCCTGGGGACGAACCCTGACCTTGCTCCGCCAGTGGCACGAACCGGCCTCAGCAGAAGCCTGGATGGAGGAGCGTGTCCTGCCAACGGCCGCGTTCCTGCAACGGGAGAACCGCTCGCCCCAGGAACTTCTGATCTGGGGAGCGTCCACGTGGCCGAAGGGAATCCTTTCGTCCCGCTTGCTACCCTTCGAGATCCCGGCCCAGGAGGCGTTGTAGTATGGCCGTCCCAGTCCTGAAACTGAATCTCGCACCGCCACCGACGCTATGGCGCCAGCAACATCAGATCCTGGGGTGGGCTTGCCTGATCGTGGGTTCGGTGGCCCTGATCGCGGTGGCTACCCTCTCATTTCTGGCATACCGGGAAGCCAGCCGAGCCGGAAAAGATGTCGTGCTTAGCACGGCCGAGGCCAAGGACGTGATTCGCAAACAATTGGCCATCCAGGATCGGCTCCGGAGTGTGGATGTGGAAAAGGAGCTGCCGGTTTGGCGCTTGGCGGAAAGGATTCTCAGTGAGCGCAGCCTGCCGTGGTCCCGGTTGGCAGCGGAATTGGAACGCAGCATGGTCCAGGATGTGCGACTCAAGAGCCTCCAACGGATCCGGAACGCCGCTCAGTCGGTGGATCTTAAAATCCGCGGAGAAGCGAAAAGCCGAGCTGCGGAGGAAGCCTTCGTCACCGAATTGCAGAAGAATCTGTTCTTCACTCAAGTGATCCTGGAGCGGGAATCCGATCGCCAAGGAGGTGGTGTGGAGTTCGAATACACCCTGTCGATTTCTGCGACCCCGCCCTCCTATGAACCTCTGCCCAAATTCGGTCCCGTTCGGACGGTGCAGACCCTGCCCGGGCCACCGAGCAACCCCAAGCCGACCCGTCAGGCGCCAAGACCTGCGTCGGTTCCCGCACCTTCAATTGCCATTCCTACCCCTGCTCCCGCACCTCCAATCGCAAACCCGGCACAGGTCCCCGCACCTCCAAACCCGAACCCTGCCCCTGTTCCCGCGCCTCCAATCGCAAACCCTGGAGAGGTTCCTGCGCCTCCAATCCGGAACCCCGGACCACTCCTCATACCTCCCGTTACGGACCCGCCACCCAGTGCGCCCGGTGCCCAGTCCACCCTGGGCCGTCCAGCCCGCTTAAAACCAAACCTTCCTGGCGGCATCGGTCTGCCCTCCGGACTTGGCCCGGAGGAGCGCCCATGAATGGCCCTATCCGAGCCAGCAAGATCCGCTTCCTTGCGGGGTGCATACTCTTACTGTTTGCCACGTTGACCGTGTTGTTCATACTGCCCAACGCTTCCCAGCAGCAATCTCAGGAGCACAAAGCTTTCGCGGAGGCAAAGAAGGCTTTGGCCTCCCAGCAGGGGAAGTTGGTGGCCTTGGCAGCGGAGGAGCAAAAATTCACCCGCAGCAGGAAGCGTCTCGAAACCCTACTCGGCTCCATGCCCAATCAAAGTGCAGGCAGACTCCAGTGGGAGTTGAGTCGACGTCTTTATGATCTGGCCCAGAAAAACGGGATCCGGCTGCAATCCTTGAAGTACGGTACCCCGACGCGGGAGGGTGTCAAAGGTACGGATCTGGAAATCCTGGACGTGGAATTCACGGCTTCCGGGATCTATCAGAACCTGAAGCCTTTCATGCTGGGACTCGAAGATACTCAGGATAACCCACTGCCGTTCGCCGTCGCTGGCGTGAAGCTCGAGGAGAGCCCGGACGGTGCGCGCCTGAGTGTAACCTTGCGCGCTTTCCGCCGATCAGGGGCGGGAACCAAACAGGAGGGCTCATGACCAGCTCTCTCCTTAGCCAGGGTCGCACCCATTTGAAGGTCTTCATTCATGAGTTGAAATCCAATCGCAAGACTCAGATCGCACTGGGAGCCTTGGTGTTGGTGCTGGCCTATCTTCTCTGGCCAGGAACTCCGACCACAAAGCCCCGGACTGCGACCACCGGCCGGACCATCTTGACCCCCGTTGATGAGCGGTATCTCGAGTCGCTGCAGAGACTGCGGGATCTCACCAAGCTGGATCAGGCCGGAGAACTGCCGGACGAGGGACGCATGTACCGGGATCTGTTCCTGTTCGATATGCCTGCTCCGCCCCCGCCGCCTCCACCCAAGCCCATTCCACCCGGCCCCCCACCTCCCCCTCCCACCCCGGCCCAAATCGCGGCAGCCCAGCTGGCTCAGGCCCGGCAGGAAGCCACCAACAGCCGGCCCCAGACCCTCCACTACCTCGGCTACATGGGTCGGCCCTCCACGGGTCGGATCGGTTCCTTTCTCAAGGGCGAGGAAATCGTCTCGATGCGTCTGGGGGATCTCGCCAATCCCAACTGGAAACTGGTGGCCATCGATGACACCTATGCCGAGTTCCAGAACCTTAAGTTCCAGGACATCCGCTACAAGGCCGAAACCACGGACAGCCAAGGTACCCCTTCTCCCAATATTCCCAATCAATTCTGATTCGAGCTGAACATGACGCTGAAGCCACTTGCCTCCCCTTTGCGCATGGCCCCCATTCTCGCGGGGATCCTGCTGATCCTCAGCTTCGGATGCACCCTGCAGAAAGCTAAATCAGCCTTCGATGCCGGCCGCTTCGAGGACGCAGTACAGACCTATCGGGAGATCCTGCGCAAGGATCCCACCAACGTCGAGGCGCGCATCGGCTTTCGCCGAGCCGCCACTCGCGCCGCGGAGAAACATCTGGCGGATGCGAGGGAAGCTGAGCGCAGGGGCCAGGAAGAGCTCGTGGAAAAGGAAGTCAAGGAAGCCTTCCGCCTCGACCCCAGCAACGCCCTCGCCCAGGACTGGATCGCCCGTCTTGAGCTGAGGCGATTGCAGCGGCAAGCGGATGCCCAGACCGAGGACACCCTGGAGGAAAAACGGCTCAAAGGCGAAGCGAAATCGGTGATCCTGCTCAATCCTCGTTCGCTCGAAGGGATGGACCTGAACTTCACCCGGAAGACCAACCTCAAAGACATCCTGGGAGCCATCAGCCGGAATTCCGGCGTGAGCATCCTCTTCCACACTTCCTACCAGGATGCCACTGTCGCAGCCGATCTGCGGGGCCTCAGTTTCCAGCGCATTCTGGACACGCTGATGATCCAGAGCGACTTGTTCTACAAGGTGGTGGACTCCAACACCATCATGGTATTCAAGAGCACACCCCAAAACCGCGAGCAATTCGAGAACCAGCTCATCAAGACGTTCTATCTATCCAACGCCAATGTGGATGACGTCCGCTCCATCTTCCAGACCCTGATGCCGCAGTTGCGGGTCTTCGTGGACAAGCGCCTCAACGCCGTCACCCTCAAGGCCAAGCCCACGGATCTCACCATCGCCAAGCGCATCGTGAGCCAGCTGGACAAGGCGAAGGCCGAAGTGATGATCTACCTCGAACTGCTGGAGGTGACCGAGAACAGCATGGAACAGGTGGGCCTGCTCCCCGTGCTGGGCATCGGCGATGGCCTGGGCGGCGGCAGCGGGATCTACCGGATCGGCGCCACCGTGGATAACACCGGTGGCCCCAATGTCAACAAGGGCGGCATCAACATCCATAGGGCGGACCTTCGGTTCCTCTTCCCAAGCCTGGCGCTGGACGCGCTGAAAAGCACCGGCGACGCCAAGTTGGTGGCCAGCCCCAACGTTCGGGTGATCTCCGGCGAGACCGGCGAGGTCAACATCGGGGAGAAGATCTCCACCACGCAGTCCTCCATCAGCCTGCCGGGCACGGCCACCGGCACCGCCGCCAGCGCGGCAGTCACTGCCCTCACCTCCCAGACCCAGTACAGCTACGAGGATGTGGGGGTGAAGATCAAGGTGGAACCAAGGGTCCACTTCAACGATGACATCACCCTGAAAATCGAATCCTCCGTCACGACCTTGAAATCGGGTTCGACGCCAGGGCGTCCCGACCTCGGCAAGCGCGAGATCAAGACCTTGGCGCGTCTCCGGGATGGCGAGACCGCAGTCTTCGGCGGCCTGCTCAAGGACGAGGAACAGAAGAGCCTCCAGGGCATCTGGGGACTCACGGACATCCCCATCATCGGGCGTCTCTTCGGAAACAACTTCAAGAAGCGCGCCAAGACCGACGTGATCCTCACCATCCGAGCGGTACTGGTGCGGCGGCCTGACCTGGGCGAAGAGGACTTCGAGGCCTTTGATCCTGACCTCGCCACTTCCCTGACTGGCCCGTTCGTGCCCAAGACCGTCGGGGGAAAGGCTGTGGCTCCTGGAACCAAGGTCAACCCCGAGCCTCCGGCAGCACCCACCGTTAGCCCCTCCGGGGCTCCCGAGGCGAAGCCGATCACCGCTCCTGCCGCGCCCCCCGCGATCCTCGCGGAACCCGAGCTACCGAAAGGGGAGGTGCTACCCAACGCCGCACCCGTGGGGCAGGAAACCCATGACCTCGTTCTCTTCATGACGCCTCTCACGAGTGTCGTCACCAAGGCGGAGCGGGTCCAGCTCACCCTCATGGTCAGTGGTGGCAAAGGCCTCGGAGCCGGAACCGTGGATCTTCGCATCGACCCGAAGCTCAAATTGATTTCAGCCGCCGCAGGAGATTTCCTTACCCTCGAGAAGGGTTCCCTCGATCAGGTGGTGAATGCGGATGGGACCGTGAAGATCAACTTCAAGCGACCGACCACGAACTCGGACAGCGGCACCCTGGTCATGCTCGACCTGGAGGCGATGAATCCTGGCAACGCCCCGGTGATGATCCAAGGAGGCCGCTATCTGGTGAACAGCAACCCCGTCTCCGCGCGGGTGGTCAACGCCCTGGTGACGGTGGAATAGCATGCGCACCCGCGGTTTCACACTCCTGGAGATGCTCACCACCGTGACGGTGCTGCTGATCCTGGCCAGCGCCGTGGTGCCTATGGCCAAGAACGGGGTCCGCCGCCAGAAGGAACTGGAACTCCGACGGTCGCTCCGGGAGGTGCGCCTAGCGATCGATAGCTACAAGACCCAGGTGGATCAGCAGAAGATCAAGGCGCCTCCCCTGGAGAACAATGGCTATCCCGAGAGCCTGGAAATCCTGGTGGAAGGCGCTCCCATGATGGGCAAGACCCTCAAGATGCGCTTCTTGCGCCGCATCCCGGTGGATCCCTTCCTGGGCAAGGCCGAATGGGGCCTGCGTTCCATCGCGGATGAACCCGATAGCACCAGTTGGGGTGGTGGCAATGTCTTCGACCTCTACAGCATGGCCCCAGGGACAGGAATGAACGGCATCCCGTATCGCGAGTGGTGAAGGGAATTTATGCTTGATCCGCACGCTGGGCCACGCTAGGCTTTCCCTTCACGTCGTCGGCCTCTCGAGGGAACCGGCAGAATCTTGCGGATATGGCGGAATTGGTAGACGCGCTAGCTTCAGGTGCTAGTGGCTTCACGGTCGTGGGGGTTCGAGTCCCTCTATCCGCACCATTTGAAAAAGGCGTCCGGCCTTTTCCGGACTCGACCTTCCACGCGGCAACGGGACTGCAGGAACGGTGACGGGAGAACCCCCGACAAGGAGCCTGACATGGCCCTGAACATCGATCAGAAACTGATCATCATCGAAGACTTCAAGCAGCACGCGACCGACACCGGTTCCCCCGAGGTCCAGGTAGCCCTGCTCACCAAACGCATCAACGATCTCACCGAGCACTTCAAGGTGCACACCAAGGACTACCACAGCCGCCGCGGCCTCATGATCATGGTCGGACAGCGTCGCCGCCTGCTGGACTACCTGAAGCGCAAGGACAAGACCCGATACGCGACCGTCATCGAGCGCCTCGGCCTGCGTCGCTAAGCCCGCGAAAGTTCCCGGACGCCCGCCTCAAAGCGGGCGTTTTTCTTGGATCCCCCCATGCCTGCTCGCGCCCCCTTGACTCAGCCGACCCAGCCAAATCCTTACACGGTCCAGAGTCGGCAGCTGCTTTACGACTGTCCCTGGATTCGAGTGCGGGAAGACCGCTTCACCCATCGCAGTGGTGGCCAAGGACGCTACGCCGTGTGCGGCTTCAGGCGCACCGCTTGCGGAGTGCTCGCTCTTGATGAACAGGATCGAGTGGTCCTGGTGGGCCAATGGCGTTATCCCTTGGAGACTTACTCGTGGGAGATCCCGGAAGGGGGAGGCGAGGATACCGAGAGCCCCTTCGCCTGCATCCGCCGTGAACTCGGCGAAGAGGCTGGCCTGGAAGCGCGGATCTGGGAGCCCCTCGCCTTTTGCCACACAAGCAACTCGAGCACCGACGAAGAGACCTTCCTGTTCCTGGCCACGGATCTGCATGCTCTGCCCCATGGGCATGATCCCGAGGACGTCGAGGAGTTGCTGATCCACCGAGAACCCTTTGAGCACTGCCTGGCCCGAGTCCTGTCCGGCGAGATCACGGATGGCCTAAGCGTGGTCGCCATCCTGGCCCTTCAGGCCAAACGCACAGGCATGAACACAGCCCTTGCAGGCGCGGTGGCGGAACGGTTTTTCCAGTGTCCCTCGGAGCATCCCAGCCCAGGACGCGCGCGATGGGGTAACCTGGACAGCGTATGATCCTCACACTTCACCCAGAAACCCCGCAGCAGCGCCACTTGGAGCGCATCGCCGAGGTGTTGCTGAAAGACGGGATCATCGCCTATCCCACGGATACGCTCTTCGGTCTGGGCTGCCTCGTCTCCAGGAAGAAGGCGGTGGACAAGATCCAAGGCCTAAAAGGCCGGGATCCCAAGAAGCCGATGAGCATCCTCTGCGCCAACCTGGAAATGCTTTGTCGCTACACGCGGCACCTGGATACCCGCACCTTCAAGATCCTGAAGCACCTGTTTCCGGGCCCGTACACGGCGATCCTGCCTGCCAGCCGCGAAGTGCCGCGCCATCTGCAGAACAAGCAAACCGTGGGCTTGCGCATCCCGGACAATGCGTTTTGCAAAGCGATCTCCCTCCTGGTCGGGGAGCCCCTCATCACCACCAGTTGCAACAGGACCGGCGAGCCGCCCCTGCAAACGGCCTGGGAGATCGAGGAAGAACTCGGTCATGCCTTGGATATGGTGATCGACTGCGGCCAGCCCTCTGGCCAAGGTAGCACCATCGTGGATCTCACCGGTGAAGAACCCGTGCTGCTGAGAGAAGGCGCCGGGCCCTGGCCGATCTGATCGGTTGATCACCGCTTCTCAATGGGCACGTAATGGTTCAGAGTCGGTCCCTGGTAGATCTGCCGGGGACGGTAGATGCGGCTGGTGGGATCCTCGATCACCTCGCGGTAATTGGCGATCCACCCCGGCATACGGCCGATGGCAAAAATGACGGTGAACATCTCCAGGGGGATGCCGATGGCCTGCAT
>JANYIU010000283.1 GCA_025361955.1 Holophagaceae bacterium | reverse complement strand
TCCGGCTTCGATGCTCATATTGCAGACCGTCATGCGGCCTTCCATGGACATGGCCCGGATGGCCTCGCCGGTGTATTCGAAGACGCTCCCCGTGCCGCCCCCCACGCCGATCTTGGCGATGAGGGCCAGGATCACATCCTTGGGCGTGACGCTGGGGTTCAAGCGTCCGCTCACGTGCACACGGCAGTTCCTTGAGCGTTTCTGCAGCAGGAACTGGGCGGCCAGCACCATTTCCACCTCGCTGGTGCCGATGCCGAAGGCCAGCGCCCCGAAGGCCCCGTGAGTGGCCGTGTGGCTGTCCCCGCAGACCAGGGTCAGACCCGGCTGGGTGAGCCCCAACTCGGGGCTGAAGACATGCACCACGCCCTGGTGTCCGCTGCCCGGGCCATAGAGTGGGACGCCGAATTCCACGCAATTGCACTGCAACTGCTCCACCTGCTTCGCCGCAACGGGATCGGCGATGGGCAGGCTGCGATCGTGGGTGGGGATGCTGTGATCGATGGTGGCCACGATCCGGTGCGGGTTGCGCACCTTCAGGCCACGCTCGCGCAGGCCAGCGAAGGCCTGGGGGCTGGTCACCTCGTGGACGAGCTGCAGATCGATGTAGAGCAGCGTGGGTTCCCCCTCGCGCTGGGCGACGAAATGTGAATCCCAGATCTTGTCGTAGAGCGTGCGTGGTTTCATTTCGTCACCTTGGCCATCGCCTTGATCCTGGAGCAGACCGCCCCTCCGACGGAGGCGGTGGTGCCGGTGCCGCCGAGGAGGTCCGGGGTGGTGGGGCCATGCTGGATGACGTGGTCGATGGCGGCTTCGATGGCCTGGGCTTCGGCCTTCAGCCCGAAGCTCCATTCCAGCATGGCGGCGGCGCTGCCGATGCTGCCCAGGGGATTGGCGATGCCCTTGCCGGCGAGATCTGGGGCGGAGCCGTGGATGGGTTCGTAGAGGCCCGGGAGCTTGCCGTCAGCGCGGCGCGACCCGAGGCTCCCCGAGGGCAGCAGGCCGATGGACCCGGCCAGCACAGCGGCCTCGTCACTGAGAATGTCGCCAAAGAGGTTCTCCGTGAGGAGGACGTCGAAGCCCTTGGGGTTAAGCACTAGTTGCATCGCGGCGTTGTCCACATAGAGATGATCCAGGGTCACGTCTGGGTACTCGGCGGCGATTTCTGTGACCACTTGGCGCCAGAGCTGGCTAGTCTCCAGCACGTTCGCCTTGTCCACACTGGTCACTTTATTCCGGCGCGTGCGCGCCAGTTCGAAAGCCATGCGCGCGATGCGTTCCACTTCCACATAGGAATAGGGCAGGGTGTTGAAGGCCCGGCGGTCCTTGCCGGTACCCTCGAACGCCCGCGGCTGGCCGAAGTAGAGGCCACCCATCAGTTCGCGCACGATGAGCAGGTCCGTGCCTGCGATGAGCGCTTCCTTCAGGGGCGAAGCGCCATACAGGGCAGGGTGGGCCTTGACCGGGCGCAGGTTGGCGAAGACCCCCATGGCCTGGCGGAGATCCAGCAGCCCCCGCTCCGCCCGCTGGGCGGGAGGAAGGTGATCGTATTTGGGCAGCCCCACGGCCCCCAGCAGCACTGCGTCGGCCGCCCCTGCAGCTTTCAGGGTCGCTGCCGAGATGGGGCTGCCGGTGGCGTCCAGGGAGGCGCCGCCGATGAGACCCTCCTTCATAGCAAGTTCGTGCCCGTGGAGCTCACAGACGGTCCGCAGGACCTTCACGGCCTCTCGGGTAATCTCGGCGCCGATGCCGTCTCCGGGAAGGACGAGGATGTTCAGTCGCATGGAAACCTCACAGTCAAGCCTGACCCGATACTAGACGCTCTGTTTACTCGATGCGTATTCATAATGGATATCCTAGACATGCGAGGTACGCATAATGGACATCCAGCTGCTCGAAACCTTCCTGGTGGTCTGCGAGGAGCATAATCTCAGCAGGGCAGCGGTCCGGCTCTTCCGCACCCAGCCCGCGATCACCCGCCAGATCCAGGCCCTGGAGGCCGCGCTGGGCTTTCGTTTGCTCGAGCGGACGCCGCGGGGGGTCCACCCCACACCCCAAGGGGAACAACTGCGCACCCGGGGCGCACGCATCCTGAGTGAACTGCGGGGCCTCAAGGACATTGGCGCGGAAGGGGAGGGACCCAGTGGCGAGTTGCCGATCGCTTGTTCCGATAACGTGGCCTGTCATTTCCTGGCCCCGATTCTGGGCCGGTATACGCTGGCCTGCCCTCGAGTCCAGATCCGCTTAGTCAGCGGTGTCACCCCGGTCATCGCCAATCTCGTGGAGCGAGGAGTCTGTGAACTGGGCTTCGTGCTCCTGCCTTTGCGCAACCCGCAACTGGAATTGAGGCCAGTCCTGCACTATCGCGATGTGGCGGTCTTCCCCTCCCGGAGGGCGCCCAAGGGGATTCTGGAAGTGGCTGTGAAGAATCTATGCGAGCGGCCCTTGGTGCTGCTGACCAAGGAGACCGCCACGCGCAGAGCCTTCGACGAGATGGTGCAGGCGAAGGGCTTCCAGCCACGCCACCTCCTGGAGGTGGGCAGCATCGCGGTGCAAAAAGCGATGGTCCGCGCGGGTGTGGGGGCAGGCATCCTGCCCGACTACACCCTGGAAAAGCGGGACGGGCTAGCCAGTCTGCCTATCCAGGGCGCCAGGACCCACACTCTTGCTTCGTGTCATCTCAAGGCAAAAAATCTGAGCCTCGCCGCTAGGCAGCTGATGCAGCTGCTGGGGATGGACCGGAAGTGAAGGCGCCCCCATGGATTTTGCCTGGCCAGACATCAAATCGACCCAGTGGACTCATCGCGATGGCATCGGCGATATCGGGGGTTTGTTGTATCAAGTACTATTGAATGATGCGATCCAAACCTGCGGTTCCTCCGGCGTCGCCTCCGAATCCCCAGGAGGAGTCACTTGAATCCGAACGCGATCAGATCAATCAGAATATTGAGGCCGTTCAGGAGTTCTACGTTCGTGAAGATCAAAAGATCAGCCGCTCACAACGCAGCCTCGAACGCATCAGTCATTTTGTCGGGAAGCCCGCATTTCTTGGCTATATTCTATGTTTTGTCGCAGTCTGGATCCTCACGAACATCCTGTTGCGCCGGTCCGGTATGTCCGAATTCGACCGGGCGCCGTATTTCTGGTTGCAGGGGATTGTGGGTCTGGGGGCTTTGTTGACGATGACTGTGGTTCTGACTAGGCAGAACCGGATTGATAAACTCGCGGAACAGCGGGCGCATCTGGTCCTGAAAGTGACCCTGTTGACCGAGCAGAAGGCTGCCAAGCTTATCGACCTGGTGGAAGAGTTAAGGCGCGATTTGCCAAACGTCAAAAACCGCCATGATCCCAGTGCTGAGTCACTGCTGCAGCCAATGCATCCGGATCTAGTGCTGGCCACACTGGACGAAGGCAACCAGCCGGACAAGCGCTTGAAGCCCGCCGAAGAGGCTGTCGGAGACGAAGCCGACGACAAATAAAAAACGGATAGGAAACCTCTTCTATCTCTCATTGCCATCTGTTTCAGATAGAACGCAGTGCAGCTTCCAGGTTCAGATCCCTCAGTTGATCGGGGGAATCTGGCTGCGGTAGGCCAGGGCCACGACCCCGGTGCGGGCAATATCTTCGATGCCGAAGGGAGAGAGCAGCTGGATGATCGAGTTGATGCGGCGGGCGTTCCCGACCACCTCGAGGATGATGGCGTCTTCCGCCATGTCCACGATGTTGGCGCTGAAGACATCAGCGATCTCAATGATCTTGGAACGGTTCTCATGCCTGGCGTTCACGGAAATGATGGCGAGTTCCCGGGTCACGGATTCGTTGTATTTCAGGCTGGCGATCTTGATGACATCCACCAGTTTCTGGCACTGCTTCAGCACCTGTTCCAGGATCTTGTGGTCGCCGGTGACGACGATCGTGATGCGCGTGATGTCTGATCGTTCCGTGATGCCCGCGGAAATGCTCTCGATGTTGTAGCCGCGGCGGGTGAACAATCCGGCGACGTGGGAAAGCACGCCCGCGTGATTCCTGACGAGGATCGACAGGGTGTACTGCTTGAGTTCGGGTTCCTGATTCAGCGCCGTGATGGCCATGTTCGGTGCCTCCTGTTCAATGCTCGATGGTGTCCTTCACCGTGCCGCCGGTGGGAATCATGGGCCACACGTTCTCTTCCTTCTCTACCCGGCAATCGATGACCACCGGGCCCGGGAGGGCAAAGGCCATCGCCAACGTGGGGCGAACCTCCTCGGGCCGGGTGACCCGGAAGGCCTCCAGGCCGAAGCCCTTGGCCACCATGACAAAGTCGGGATTGCCATCCTCGAGGTGAGTCTCTGAGTACCTGCGTTCGAAGAACATCTCCTGCCACTGGCGCACCATGCCCAGGTAGCCGTTGTTGAGGATCACGATCTTGACCGGGATGTTGTAGTAGGCGGCGGTGGCCAACTCCTGGAGATTCATCTGGAAACTGCCGTCGCCCGTAATAGTCACGACCAGCTTGTCCGGGCAGCCCAGCTGGGCGCCGATTCCCGAAGGCACGCAGAACCCCATGGTGCCGAGGCCGCCCGAGGTGATGAAGTGCTTGGGATGGCGATGATCGCAGTAGAGCGAGGCCCACATCTGATGCTGACCCACGCCGGTAGTGATGATGGCCTCGCCCTGGGTGAGTTCGGAGATCGTCTGGATGACGCATTGGGGTTTGATGATCGAAGCGGATTGGGTGTAGGTGAGGGGATATTTTTCCTTCCATTCCTTGATCTGGCCCAACCACTTAGTCTGGGGCTCAAAGTCGACGGCTTCCAGTTTCGCCAGCAAGCCATCCAGCACATCTTTCAGATTTCCGATGATGGAGAGATCCACAGGTACTACCTTGCCGACTTCGGCTGGGTCGATATCAATGTGCACGATCTTGGCGCGTTGCGCGAATTCGGCGATCTTGCCGGTCACCCGGTCATCAAATCGCGCGCCGGCAGCTATGAGCAGATCCGAGGCGAAGATGGCTTCATTGGCATAGCGGGTTCCATGCATGCCCGCCATGCCCAGGGAAAGGGGATCCTGGCTCGGGAAGACGCCGTTGGCGATCAAGGTATTGGTGACCGGCAGGGACAACTTTCGAGCCAGCCGATGGATGCCGACGCTGGCGTTGGAGATGACCGCGCCGCCGCCCACGAACAGCACCGGGCGCTTGGCGGCACGCAGCAGCAGGACAAGTTCATCGAGCTGCGCGTCGAACTCGTACTGGGGCTCCGGCGTGTACTTGAGCAGAGGAATATCCGCCTGGGCCACAGGTGCATATTCGGTGGACGCCAGCTGGACATCCTTCGGGATATCGATCAGGACGGGGCCCGGGCGGCCAGTCCGCGCAATATAGAAGGCCTCGGCAAAGGTCTCAGCCAGCTTGGCGACATCCTTGACTAGATAGTTGTATTTGGTGATCGGAATGGTGATGCCGTAGATATCCGCTTCCTGGAAGGAGTCCGTGCCGATGGCGAAGGTGGGGACCTGACCGGTGATGGCGATCAAGGGCACCGAATCCATATAGGCGGTTGCGAGCCCCGTGACGAGGTTCGTCGCACCGGGCCCGGAGGTGGCGATGACCACGCCGGTTTTGCCGGTCGCCCGCGCGTAACCATCCGCGGCATGGCACGCGCCCTGTTCATGGCGGGCCAGGATGTGCCGGAGGCCGGAATGATAAAGCGCGTCGTAGACCGGCATGATGGTCCCACCGGGATAGCCGAAGACCAGGTCCACGCCATAGTGTTGCAACAATTCGACCACGATTTCCGCACCCGTCTTCCTCATGACACCTCCACCCAACAACGACAAACCCAGCTGATGCTGAAACCCGTGAATTCATTGTGGCGGTTTCTGATGCAGGGATCACACCACCGAACAATTGCAATGCGATTATTAATTGCATTTATCCGCTGCCATGAGCAGGTCTACGTTGATTTCCGGTCTGGCAGCGGATATCCCTGCGGACGGGGAGGCTGTCGAGCGCCTATGCTGAGGTTCAGATGGCTTCATAATCCTCTCTCCAGGATCATGCCGTGGACCCCTATACCCCTTTGAACATCTTCCTCACTGTCGTCAAGGAGCACAGCTTCACGCGCGCCGCGGAGAAGCTCTATCGCACTCAGCCCGCCATCTCGCTGGCGATCCAGCGGTTGGAAAACGAACTGGGCGAGCGCCTGCTGGATCGCTCGGGGCGCGATCTCGCTCTGACGGAAGCCGGGAAACTGGTCTACGACTGCGCGCGTCGCCAGGAGAATCTCCAGCGGGAGCTGTCAAATCAGCTATCCGAACTGCGCAACAAGGCCATTGGCCGCCTAGTGATCGGCGCCAACGAAAGCATGACTTTCTATTTGTTGCCGCACCTCTGTCAGTTCCGCCACGAGTATCCCAAAATCAAGCTGGTGGTGCAGCGCAGCCGCTCCACCGAACTCCCGGATCACTTGGCTGCGGGGGATGTGGACTTCGGCATTGTCAGCTACCGCCCTGACGACGAGCGGTTCGACTCCATCCCGATCTATACGGACCACCTCAGCTTCGTCGTGCCCCCCAATCATCGGCTGGCGGGCCGGAAGACCGTCTCCATCAAGGACCTGGGCATGGAGAGTTTCGTCGGCCACAATGTGCCGAGCCCTTATCGGGACAATGTCATCCGGGAATTTCTACGGCACAAGGTCACGCTGAATGTCGATCTGGAGATGCCCACGGTGGAGAGCATCCGGCTCATGGTCCAAGCGGGACAGGGACTGGCCTTCCTCCCTCGTCTTTGCGTCGAGCAGGACCTTCGGCAGGGCCTGCTGAACGAAATCAAGGTGAAGGAGCTTTCCTTGGAGCGCACCATCTACCTGGTGCGGGTTTCCAAACGACCCCTTGGCCATGCCGCGAAGGCCTTCCTGGACCTGGTCCAGAAGGAGCAGAAGTAAGCGATGCCGCACGTCGCTCCGCCTCGCGCGACCTTCAGGCAGAAGCTCGGGCCGGGCGGCTTCGCGAGCTTGGCCGTCGCTCTCGTCAGTGGCGTGGTGACCCTCGGCATTCCCCTATGGTTTTGTTACCGGAAGATTCAGGCTGACTCTAAAGGAGGACCCCTGCGGCTGGCGGATGCCATCCTGGTGCTGGGGCGGCGTCTGGAAGGGGACCAACTCTCGGGGGTCTTCAAGCAGCGCCTCGAACACGCGGCCGATCTGTGGCTCATGGGCTTCGCATCCCGGGTGATCGTGAGTGGAGGCATCACCGGGAATGCGACCTGGAGCGAGGCTGAAGCCGGCCGAGCGTGGCTGCTGGAACAGGGATTGCCCGATGAGCTGGTGCTCGCGGAGGACCGAAGCCAGCACACCCTGGAGAATCTATTCAATATCCGGGAGGATCTGCGCCTGAAAGGGTGGTCCACCCTGATCCTGGTTTCGGATCCGCTGCATCTGGCGAGGGCACTGGCCTTCTCGAGGGGATTGGGCCTCGAGGTGATTGGGTCGCCCGCCACCGCGTGCCCTCCGCGCCCAGGTAGCTTCGGTTGGTGGACCCGCTCCCTCCGCGAAGCCTTCCTGCTCCACTGGTATCGGACCGGGATGGCCTACAGTCGCCTCATCCGTTCCAAGCGGCTACTGTCGCGGGTCACCTGAGCCCTTGATTCTGTGTAGAAGAAGAAACCGCGAATTTCGCGAATGAACGCGAATGCAAACCGGACAAGATGCGCCCGTGATGAGTTTCCATTCGCGCAAGCGCGCAGCGCATATTCGCGTCATTCGCGGTTGCCTCCAGACCCAACTGAAGCTCACTTCTTTCCGGCGAACTCGGTGACGGGGGCTTCTTTGGGGTTCAGGAAGGGCATCATCTGGCGGAGCTGCTTGCCGACGATTTCGACGGGGTGCTGCTGCTCCTTGGCGCGGGTGCTCTCGAACCAGTCGCGGCCGGTCTGGTTTTCCTTGATCCAGGCTGCAGCGTAGCGGCCGTCCTGGATCTCCTTCAGGATCTCGCGCATTTCCTGCTTGGTCTGTTCG
>JANYIU010000258.1 GCA_025361955.1 Holophagaceae bacterium | reverse complement strand
CCCCCGCAGCGCCCAGGTGGTTTGAGGACTGGTCCTGTAACCCGCCCCCGGGGGGCCTTCCCCCATCTCCCATGCAGCAAGGCTGCTACTCAGGTTGTCCTTGATGACCTCCTTTTCGCGCCGTCATGGCGCAACCGCGTCGAGCTTTTTCCTTCCGCAATCAAACCGCCTGCTCTTGAGGTTCTGTCACGAGCAGTGAACGCTGTGGGCGCCGACTACTCATCTTCAACTTTGAATTTTCCTGCGCAGAAATTACGCTGAAATCTTGCTTATCTGCTGAAGCGTTGGGCGTTTGGTTTTGAGGGAAAAAGCTGGACGCGGAGGGTCGGAGGGCGGCGGAGGCTCGCGGAGGAAAATTGTATTCTCCGGGATCCCGCTCTTTTCTCCGTGCCTCCGCGTTGAGCTTTTCCCTTCCACAATCAAACAACCTGCCCTTGAGTTTCTGTCACAGGCAATGAACGCAATTTGTGTCTACTGCCAATCCTCTTCAACTTTGTCTTTTCCTGCGCAAAAGTTTCGCTGAAATCTCATTTATCTGCTGAAATGTTGGGCGTTTGGTCTTGAGGGAAAATGCTCGACGCGGAGACACGGAGGAAAAAGAGGATCGCGGAGAACAAAATCTTTCTCGGCGATCCTCGTGCTTTTCTCCGCTCCTTCGCTTTGCTTTTTCCCGGGCCCATGCGGAATGCGAATAGCTATGAGATTGGTCGATAAGGAGTCTTGTCTCTTTTCGGTTGAAGTCCGCTGACAATCAGGAAAGAACTTGCACAGGATGAAAAACCCAATGGGTTGCGTTTGCCTTTGTTGCTCTCACTGGGGAGGTTGCGCCATGGCCTGGTTGAGGCCTTGGAAGATATTTTCGTATTTCCCCGTCTCGGCTGCGAACCGAAGACGTTTCACGTTTTCCACGCAAATTTCGACGGTGTTGGGACCGGTCTTGAGGAGCGCCATGACCTCAGCGATGAATGCCCCAAGCGGCATGGCGCGGGGATCGGCACCGCCGTTCATGAGCTCGGTGGCCACATAGGGGGGCACCAGCTCCAGGACCTCCGTGGCAGTCCCCTTGAGCTGATACCGAAGGGATTGCGTGTAGGCGTGCAACGCGGCCTTGGTGGCGCAATAGGCAGGGGTCATGGCCAAGGGGACGAAGGCCAGCCCGGAAGTCACGTTCATGATGACGGATCGCGGCTGCTTCTGGAGCAGAGGCAGCAGGGCCGCCGTGAGTCGGATGGGACCCAGCAGGTTCGTAGCGACCATGGCTTCCATATCGGCGAGATCGTCCTGCTGAGCCAGCAGATTCTCGACGCGCATGATCCCCGCATTGTTGATCAGGACGTTCAGGGCGGGAAAGTCCTTGGCGATCCTGGTCGCGAAGGCACGGATCCCAGCGGAATCCTGGAGATCCGCGACATAAGAGACCATGCCCGGGTTGGCTCGGGTAGTGTCGTCCAGGACCTGCTTGCGCCGACCGGCGATGATGACCTGATTGCCCAAAGCCTGGAAGGCTTCGGCCAACCCGCGCCCGATACCGGAGCCGCCGCCTGTGATGAGGATGAGGTTGTTTTCGGTCTGCATGGCACTCCTCGCAGTGATATGGCCGACGTGGCGAAGCGGAGGACCCCGAGGATCAGGCAACGACCCCTCAGCACCCATCGGGCGGCTGATGGTACTACGCTTTCCCAGACCCTGCACAATCAGAACGCATGGCGGAGAAGGGCAGAGGAGAACACGCAATGAGCTGGATGCGGCAGTGATCGCGGCGTATGGCTTGGCTCAAACCAAGGAAGAAGAGAAGCGCGGTTTGATCCGCTGGCTGCGTTCCGAATAGCAGTGTCCCGGCAGCGTGCAACCCGCCGCCAAGCCCATGTTGGAAACCGAACCTGAGGCGGCGAATTTTAAATCCGCTGCGTCTGTCTGCTCATCGAACCCATCCCTGTCTGCAGTCTGCTCAGGTTTCAGTGCTGGATTTGGGTAACTCGGGGAAATAATTCGGGACACACTCGGGGCACAGGCCATGGGAGAATTCTGCTTCGGTGTGGTCACGAACGTAGCTTTCCACCTGGTGCCAGTAGCCTGCATCATCCCGGATTTTCTTGCAGGCGGCACAGATGGGCACGAGGCCTTTCAATGTCCGCACGTTGGCCATGGCTTCAGAGAGTTTGAGGTTCTGCGCATTCAGGTCCGCGGTTCTCTCTGCCACCATGGCCTCCAGCACCCGATTCCGTTCCACCAGTTCCTTCAACGGATAAACTTCGCCCTCTCGAACCAAGGGGTAGGGAATGGAAATGCTGCTGTGCGATATCTTCCAGTCAGCGGCTTCCTTGCGGAAAATCAGCACCAAGCGCGCGGTCTCACGCGACAGGATATGGTCCTTGATGGGCAGGTGGATGGTGAAGAAGCTGGTCGCAACAGCGATGGTGTCAGCCAATGACTGGATGGCCAGATCCTTGAGTTCGATGCGGATCAGTTCCTTGACCTGGGCGAAGTCCTGGCGAGTGATTGCGACCCATTCTGCCCTGTTCTTGACCAGGAAATCCCCGCCCCCGGTGAAGCCAGAGAAGTCCTCGCTGAAATGCGCGGTGAGCCGATCATCGCGGGAGGCATACATCCGCACGTAGTCGTCAAAAAGCTGGCGGATCATCTGGTAATCGTTTGCATCCATCGAGCGAGGCCTATGTGTCTGTTATATGTATAAGGACGGGGGTGCCCACGGAACGCTTCCGGCCTTCCCTAAAATGAGCTAAATAAAGAAAAGATTCGATCTCCGCGTTTTTTGGCTTGGAAAGATCTCCACTCTGCTTGTCACCGGCGTCATGATAGCGCCTTCAATCGCTGGGGTGGAGTCTATACGTGTCTGCTGGCAATAGATGCGCGAAGCGAGCGCAGATTGAACCTCTGGGCTCCCATCTGCACGGGACGGTTTTTTCTGAGGGTGGTGTTATGGCCGACTAGGCGAGCTGCAAATCCAGTTGCTCCATGAACCAGGTGACCACCGTCTGGGTGACGCCCTTACGCGCGCCGAACATCAATTTTCGTTCGACCGCATCCAGGGGGTAGGCATCCACGACGACTAGGCTGACCTCGCCTTGGGCGCGCACTTCGCAGGTCAGGTAGGTCCGTTCGCCCACGGTCTTCCCGAAGATGGTCTTCGGGAACTTCACTTCCAACCGGAATTTCTCAGGGGAAGAAGAAATAGGACTTCCATCCAGTTTCTCGCTGGCGGTGAGGACCGCCCGGAAGACGGTTCCTGGGTCTTTGGCATACTGCTTTTCCTGATGCTGTTCGTAAGGCATATGAAATCTCCACGAGGTGGGTAGGTGGTGTTTTCAACACGGAGGGATTGGAAGATCCACCACTAGGGCTGCACCCAGAGGTTTTCAAAAGACACTTGCGCAAACAGGGTTTCGATGAGGGCGCGCGAGCCAACTTCGGTGCCGCTCTGGCTGGCAGTGGCGGCGCCACTGGCGACGCCCCAGCCAAGGGACTCTCTGAGCGTGAGGCCTTCCGTCAATGCCCAGACCAGTCCGCCCACCATGGAGTCACCAGCTCCGATGGGATTCTTTTCCTGCACTTTCGGGCTGTTGATCTGCCAGGTGCCTGCGCCGGTTTGCAAGAGTGCCCCCGACTTGCCCATGGAGATGACGATGTTTTGTGCGCCCATCTGCCGAAATGCAGCCGCTGCGAGGGCGATTTCGGCCGGCTTGTCCATGGCCAGGCCAGTTAGGGTTTGGGCTTCCTCCACATTGGGTTTGACCAGGAAGGGGTTCTCAGCGCATCCCTGGCGCAGGGATTCGCCGGTGGTGTCCAGCACAGCCTTCGCCTGATGCTGGTTCAGCACTCGGATGATCCGGGCGTAGAAATCATCGGCGACACCCGGGGGCAGGCTGCCCGCGAGCACCCACCAATCGCCCGGTCGGGTGATCACGTCGATCTTGGTCAACAACTCTTCCTGTTTCGCCTGCTCGACCAGTGGTCCCTTCTCGTTGACCTTGATGTAATGGTTGTGGGATTCAGTGACGATGCTGATGTTCGTGCGCGTCTCACCGGCGACCCAGACGAAATCCGTGCCGATGCCCAATGCCTGCAGGCCGTCCTGCAGCAGTTCTCCAGCGCGCCCTCCCAGAAATCCGACAGCGATGCTGGCCGCACCCAGACTTTTAAGCAGGCGTGAGACGTTGAATCCCTTCCCCCCGCAATCCACCCGCGACTCACTGGCCCGCAATACAGCGTCGTATTCCACGGCGGTGACGGTCAATTCACGATCAACAGCCGGGTTGAGGGTGAGCGTATAGATCATGTGTTCTCCAAATCAGCCTAAGGTGAAGACACGAGCGCGTTCTTAGCCCCAGGCAGGGGAATGCCACCGGTAGCAGCTTCATCGTCCCAAGATTTCCTAGGGCTTTTCCCAGAACTTCTCGATGAGCACTTCTTCCGCCGCATTGGTCCACAGCAGGTCCTCGCCCAATTTAGCGGCGACTTCAGGCAGGCGTTCCGCCAGTTCCTTGAGGCCCATCAGGGGCAGGTTCCGGATTTGGGGGAAGACGACGACCTTGCCAGGGAAGCGACCGTCCTGCACCGATTGGATGGCTTCCGCGGCGGTATCCAGGCCACCGATGGCCGCCACCGAACGTCCGGGAGAAAGGGTTCCCGCGACGCGTCGCTCCATCACCAGGGATTGATCATCGATCGTCAGGCCCGAGGTCCCGGTGTATTGGGCGTTCGACATATAGACGTTGCTGAGATTGACTGCCCCATAGTTGCCATTGGGCACCCCTGCGAACAGCACGAGCATCCCATCGGGCTTCATCACCGTATCGCCTTCCGCCATCAACCCTGTGACCGGTACACTGACCACGACATCGTCCGCGCCCTGGCCCTCGGTGACCTGCATGACGAAAGCATGGAAGGACTGCTGTGAGGTGGTCGGGTTGTAGAACGTGATAACCCGCCCCTGCTTAGTCGCCAGCGGGGTAAACATCTCCTTCAAGGTTTGCAGACGGTCATCGCTGACCTCTGTGACGATCACGAGCTTGGGGCCGTCTGGCAGTTCGAGGGCGCGCTGGACATGCATCTGGCCCATGGGACCGCCGGCGCCGATGAAAACCGCGGCTCCTCCGGCGCGCAGTTCGCAGCGGTTGCGCCGCTCTCCGTAAGAAGCGGCCAAGTCGGTGCCGTTGCTGCCGACAAAGGCGACGTAGTCATAGTGGAGGCGCCCCAGATCTACCTGTACCAGGCCGTCTAACGGCTTCGCTCCGACCAGGTTGCAGGTCCCGCGCCTGGCGATGCAACGCGCCGCTTCACTGACGGCGCTGGCCGACACTGGATTGAGCAACAGCATGTCATCGAACCCCACGCCGCTGGTCAATTCCTGGCTGAGGGCACGGTACTCATCCGGAACCAGGCCATTGCGTTCGATGAGTTTGGCGCCCGTGGCTGCGGCGATCCGCTGCACGGAAGGGGGTACATCGGTGAGGACGAGGATGGCAGGAGAGAGTTTCAGTGAACAGGTGAAGGCCGTCTCATCTCCGGGTCGGCCAACCATCCAGGCGATTCCGCCGGCCTTGGGGGAAAGGCGGCGGCGCTGGGTATAGGCGCCCATGACGCAGCCCCAGGGTTCGAGCAAGGACGATTCGGCATAGCCCATATCCTCATCCACGGCCAGCAGACAGGGGCCCGCATCGGTTTCCAGGACCTCCTTGCCGATGAGGTGGTACTGAATCAATCCACCCGGAATGGTGTAACCGTAGGCGGTGCTCCGGCCCTTCTGATAGATGTCAGGCTGGACAGCTAGGCGCTGTCCGGGATGATACGTTGCCGCCAAATTTTTCCCGGCCTTGACGACGGTAAGCGAGACCTCATGGCCCAGACGGGTGGGCTCCAATCGCATGTCCCGGTTGTACAGTTTGGGATGGGCGCTGCCCTGCTTGAGCACTTTGATGTCCGAGAAGCATACGCCGACGCTGTCAATCCGTACCAGCAACTGATCATCGTTGGGCTCGGGCACAGCGAAGGACTCGGGCTGGCCGTGGCTGCCCATGTTTTCCAGGCCAACTCCATAGAGATTCCACCCCAGACTCTGGGAGGGCAGGGTGTATTCCAGTGACCGGTAGGCTTCGTATTTCTTCCCCATGATGAAATCCTTTCAGAATGTGGATGAATCTGCCTTCAGGCCAACGCACCACTTTATGCACTGAAGCTTCTGACGAGTTCCCGCACTTCTGACGCCGTGGAACAGTCCAGGGCCTGGCGGGCAAGAGACTGGAGGCTGGCCCCGGTGAGGGTGCGCACCTGGGCCTTGACCGTGGGAATCGCGGGGACGCTGACGCTCAATTCGTCCACACCCAGGCCGACCAGGATCGGTATGGCCGCGACATCGGAACCCAATTCGCCGCAAATATCGACTCGCTTACCGTGTTTGTGGGCGGCGTCGATGGTCTGGGCGATCAAGCGCAGGACGGCCGGGTGCAGACCGTCGTGTTTAGCAGCCAGGCTGGCGTTGCCGCGGTCCATCGCCAGCGTGTACTGGGTCAGATCGTTGCTGCCGATGGAGAAGAAGTCGACTTCGGGGGCCAACTTATCAGCCAGCAGCGCGGCTGCAGGCACCTCGATCATGATCCCGATCGGGATCGGCGGGGCCGCCAAGCCCTGGCGCAGTTCGTCGATCACGGCCTTGGCCTGGCGCAGTTCGCTCACATCACTGACCATCGGAAACATGATTTGCAGATTGCCGTAAGGCGCCGCGCGAAGAATGGCGCGGAGCTGTTCGCGGAACAGTTCCAGATGGTTGAGGCAAAGACGGATGCCGCGCTCACCCAGGAACGGATTCGCCTCCGGTTTCAGGTGGATGTATGGCACAGGCTTGTCGCCGCCAATATCCAAGGTGCGGACGATGACCGGTAGCGATTGCATCGTCTCGGCGATGGCGCGATAGACGCGGAACTGCTCGTCCTCATCAGGGGCCACCTCGCGATCGAGGAACAGGAATTCGGTGCGCAAGAGACCGATGCCATCGGCACTCATTTTCATGGCCTCAACGGCGTTCGCGATCGAACCCGCGTTGGCGGTCACGTCGACCCGCCGGCCATCAAGCGTGATGGCCGGCAATCCGGCCTGTTCCTGGGCGCACTGACGCCGCTCGAGCCAGAGATTCTTAGCCTGGACGGAACGCGAGAGCACCTCGGGTTCGGGATTGAAGATCAGGGTTCCATCGTCCCCGTTCAGGATGACGGGGGTATTGTCCGCCACCGCCAGCACCGCTTCAGGTACGCCGACGATGGCCGGGAGACCCAGCGCTCGGGCCAGGATGGCGATGTGTGAAGTCGGGCCACCATTGACGATGCCAAAGCCGAGCACGCGCGCGGGATCGAAGGAGGCCGTCTCCGAAGGGGACAATTCACGAGCCAGCACCACGACCGGTGTTTCCGGTAGGGCAAGGCCTTTTTCGGTGAGGCCCAACAGCAAGCGCAGAACCCGTCTCCCCGCATCGCGCAGATCGTCCGCGCGGGCGGAGAGAAGCGCATCGCCAAGCGCTGCGATCGCCGCGGCACGTTCATCGAGGGTGGTCTTCCATGCCCTGGCGACGCTTTGACCGGAGGCAATGCACGCCTGCACGCCCTCCAAGAGTTCTCCATCCTCCAGGAATTCGGCGTGGGCCTCGAAAATGGCCGCTTCCGCATTCAGGTTTTTCTCGGACAGCTGCTGGTGAAGGTCGGCAAGTTGTTGTTTGGCCAGCGCCAGGGCCTCGTTTAGGCTCATCTGGTTACTACCAGGTGACGCATCCAGATCAGCGCTGCCCAGTTCCTGGGGCTGGTACTGAAACACGGGACCCATCGCGATGCCAGGGGCGGCGCCGATGCCCCTAATGACCCCAGGGATATCGGCCTGAACGGCTTCCGCCTCTCTTGGTGAGGCCGCAACCGCAATCGGGGGCGGCACCGCCTGCTGGGGATGGTCCACATCGCCAAGGCCCATTCGGATGGCCTCTTCGATCCTTTCGAGGGCCAGTTCTTCGTCTTCACCATTGGCTTCCACGGCGATGCAGCTGCCGCAGGTGGCGCCCAGCGTAAGCACCGAGACCATGCTCTTCGCATTGGCATGCTTCTGTTTGAAGTGGATGCGGATATCGGCTTTAAACTGCTTCGCCAAGGTGACCAGCAGCTTTGCTGGGCGCGCATGCAAGCCGGTCTGATTCCGGATGACGATTTCGAGTTGTTTCATGGCAGACTCTGTCGATTCTGCGTGACGACCAAGTCCTCACGCGGATAAAGGAGTGCCGGGTCAGGGCGCCTGGGGAGCATCCAGGTAGTTCACGATCATTTCTGGATGAGTGGTCTTGAGCAGTTCAGACAGTTTGGTTTCGTCATCAATGACATCCGCCAGGTTAGCCAGCACACCCACATGTTCATCGGCGGTCGCGGCGATGCCGATCACCAGGTACACCATGCCCTCTTCATCCCATTGCACACCCTCTGCAAGTTGCAGGACGGAAATCCCAGTCTTCAGGATGTGGTCGCGATTCTCGTAGACTCCGTGGGGAATGGCGACCCCGTTCCCCATGTTGGTGGACATGGATCGCTCGCGGGTCAGCATCCCTTCGACATATTCAGGCAGGACACAACCGGAATTGACCAGCAGTGCGCCTGCCTTGCGAATGGCATCAAGCTTATCCGTGGCTTTTACCTGCAAGGCAATGCGGTCTATGGAAATAATGGACATGGGCAGGATTCTCCGTGATCAGCACATGGAAACGATGTCCGTTTTTTCGACCAAGGCCTGGACCAGTTTGTCGAAAACGGGATCGTTCATGAAGAGCTTGAAGGTCAGCACCACCGCGTTGGGCGCTTTCGAGCGAACCACTTCAGCCAGGCCCTTATGGACCACTACGATTTGGGCCGTGGGTGGGATTTCGCGGGCAGGCAAGTGGATGACGCTGATATCCACGACTTGGGCCGCCTTGAGCTTTTTCTTCAGCATGTTCACACTCATCAAGCTGGAACCCATCCCGGCTTCGCAGGCGAAGATGATGGTCTTGACTTCAGTCGCGGAAATGGACTGTGGCATGTGGACCCCCAAGAGAGAGTGGTCGGCAGATGCGACTGGGTGTTGATTGCTGCAGGAGAGGTCGCCGCATCCGCCGAGTTTCAGGTTTGTTCAACCATCACCTCCGCCATTGTGTCCTCAATGACGGTCAATTTGTTCTTCATCCGTTTCCTCGCGCACGGGGTTGAGCTTCAAGATGAAGGAGCCCACCAGGAAGGAAACCACTGCGCCGATGGCGACACCCGTCAGGACCTGGAAGTGCTGTCCGGGAGGGATGACGGCGAGGTAGGCGAAGATGGAACCGGGGGAAGGGGTCGCCACTAGGCCAGCGCCACTGATGACAAACCAGAGATCCGCAGCCAAGCCGCCGGAGATCATCGAGAGGATCATGATCGGGTGAGCCAATACATATGGGAAATAGATCTCGTGAATGCCGCCCAGGAAGTGAATGATCATTGAGCCGGGAGCGGATTCCTTGAGCATGCCCTTGCCGGCCACGAAGAAGGCGACGAGCAGGCCGAGCCCAGGGCCGGGATTGGTTTCGAGCAGGAAGTGGATGGCGTGTCCGGATTCCTTGGCCGCGGCCACACCCAGAGGCGCCAGCACACCGTGATTCAACGCATTGTTCAGGAACAGAATCTTGGCAGGCTCTATGATGATCGCGGCCAAGGGCAGCAGGCGATTCTTGACCAGCATGTCCACGATCGTGCCAGCACCATTGCTGATGCTATTCACCACCGGGCCGATGGCCACATTGGCGACCAGAACGAGACCCGTGATCAAAATGCCGGCGGAGAAGTTGTTGACGAGCATCTCGAAGCCGATTGGAATCTTGTCTTCAAAGAACTGGTCCACTTTCTTCATCGCCCAGCCACCTATGGGGCCCATGATCATGCCGCCCAGGAACATGGGGATGCTGGCTCCCACGATGACGCCCATGGTCGCAGCCGCACCGACCACACCGCCGCGCACGCCATGCACCATCTTGCCGCCCGTGTAGCCGATGAGCAGCGGGAGCAGATAGAGGATCATGGGGCCGACCAGCTTGGCGAACGTCTCGTTGGGAATCCAGCCGGTGGGGATGAATAGGGCCGTGATCAAGCCCCAGGCTATGAACGCCCCGATATTGGGGATGACCATCCCGGCCAGGAACCCGCCTAGTTGCTGTATTTTTTCTCTCATCGCTCATTTCTCCTTTGAGGATGTGGAAGTTGATGTGGCTGTGATGTGGAAGCTGTTTCAAAGATGGTGCTATACAGTAAACGATTACATTTAATAGTGTCAATAGTCCTTTTTTGTATTTTGTTTAGCTCAATAAAGCCTTGTAATATGGATGATTTGCTAGGAAATTTAATGTAAACGACTACATGAAGCTTCGGCTTCGATCTCCCAAGTCGGAAAGGTCATCTGCTTCGACTGGGTCAACCTGGGGTCCACAACCTTGCGGTTGGAGTGATTCATGCATGGCCGAAGATCGCTGTCAGCATGAATGAAAGGCCTGGTATGGGTAGATCTTGGGGTATTGGGCTGGACCGTTTTAGCCCCCCTCTCCGCTTGGTATCCAGTTATATTTGAAAAAACATGTAGTCGATTACAACCTAAATTCTACAAAGGATATTGCTTACTAAAGCAAGGTAAGAAACACTTTATTGTGATACAGTCACCGACGTGACGGGAGTGTAATCGAGCACATCCCTGGAGAACTGCATTGGTACAGATCAAGGATGTCGCAAAGCGTGCGGGCGTTTCGGTGGCTTCCGTTTCGCGAGTGCTTACCGGCTTGCCCGTCGTGAGTGAGCCCACGCGTTTGCGTGTCCTGGCAGCCGTCAAAGAATTGGACTATCGTCCAGACTTGGCGGCCCGTAGGCTTCGTTCCCGTCGCTCCGACACCATCGGGCTGGTCGTGTCCGATATTCGGAACCCCTTTTTCACGGAAGTGAGCCGAGCCGTGGAGGATGTCGCGTTCAGCCGCCAGATGCGGGTGATCCTCTGCAACACGGATGAGGATCCCAACAAGGAGGCCTCGTGTCTCGAGTTGATGCGTGATGAGAAAGTGAGCGGGGTGATCCTTTCTCCCTCCCTCAAACTGCTCTCGCATTTCACGCGCGCGGATTATGGTTTCCCGATCGTGCTCGTGGATCGGTACGAACGGGGCATCGAGGCCGATGCGGTTCTGCTGGACAATTTCGACGCGGCCTACCGCCTTACCGAGCATCTGCTCGCGAACGGGCATCGCCAGATCGTCTTCGTGTACGGGGCTGAAAGTGCGACGGGCCGTCAGCGGTTGGAAGGTCACCGGGCCGCCATGGTTAAACATCAACTGCCAGTCCAGGCGGAAGGCGTGAAGCCGATGGAGGACCAGGCGCGTGAGGCTGCTCTGGCCGTGCTGAAGCGCTCGCCGCTCCCGCAAGCCGTCATCGCCAGCAGCGGGTTGATCCTCCTTGGCGTCGCCGAAGCCCTGCGAGCAACCCGCACGGTGATTCCCCGCGATATCGCCGTCGCGGGCTTCGACAACTTGCCTTGGACACAACTAGTGGAACCTGGTTTGACGGTGATCGCGCAACCGACCTACGACATGGGCCGGGAGGCTATTGAACTATTGCTTCAGCGGATTGCCACGCCAGACAAGGCCATGCGCCAGTTGGTGATGCGTGGCGAACTGATCGAGCGCGGCTCCAGCGCGGCTCGGCAGCACACCTGACCGACCTGCTGGGCGGCCTCATGCTGCGAAGAGAATCACTGCAATCTTTCCAGGAATGAGATGATCGAAGAGCTAGGTTCAGGAAGGATGTGCATTTGATCCAGATCTACATCGATGCGGATGCCTGTCCGGTCAAGGACGAGGTCTTCCGTGTGGCCAAGCGCCATGGTCTGAAGGTCTACGTGGTTGCCAATGGACGCCTGGGGATTCCTCGGGATCCGCTCCTCGAGTTGGTGGTGGTGAGTGGGCGCTTCGACGCTGCGGATGACTGGATCGTGGAGCA
>JANYIU010000237.1 GCA_025361955.1 Holophagaceae bacterium | reverse complement strand
GGGCACGGCCTTTCCGCTTTCTTGCCACACTTTTTGGAAGCGCTCCGCGAGCGCCCTCACCCCAACCGTCTCACTGGCCGCATTGTAGACACCCGAGGGTAGGGGAACTGCGAGCAGAGTCGCGATCAGGCTCGCCAAGTCGCGAAGTTCGATGAAGCAGACCGTTTGCTCACCGTTGCCCGTGACACGGAGTTCGCCCATATCAGCGGCCTTGGCGAAGGCGGCAAGCACGCCATCGCAAGGCAGGTCCTCTCCGAAAAAATGGGGTAGACGCAGGATCACGTAGCGCACATCCGAGCCGAATCCATTCGCGATGATCGTCTCGCTCTCCAGCTTGGCCGCCACTTGGAGATCGGTGGGCCGCACAGGTGCCGTTTCGCGGTAGGGAGCTTGGCCATCGGAATAGACGGAATGGATCGAACAATGGATGAAAAGGCTGATGCCGCGCCGGCGCGACCAGCCCACGAGGCGCTCGACGGCCTCCACGTTGTCCCGCCTTGCGGCGGCGGGATCCGAGGCACAGCGGCTGGCAGGCCGGCGCGCTGCGCAGTGCACGATGGCATCCACCATCGGGCCTTCATCGGGTCCGAGATCGGCCAGGTCCATGTGAAGCAGCTGCAATCGACCATCACCCAATGGCGCGGCGAAACCGGAGAGGAATTCGGGAGCGGGGCCGCTTCGGTACGTGCCAAACAGCGGGCCGATGCCCCTCTCCAGCAGATGGTTCAGGATCGCCCTCCCCGCGGAACCGGTCGCACCCGTCACCAGCACTCTCAATGCGACCGCCCGCCTTCGAAGACATCCACGGCCCCCTCGCGCTGCAATCGCTCGATGAGCAGGTTCTCCATCACCTGTTCTGCCGGGTGCGTTCCGCAGGTGAGGTCGTAGCGAGTAGCCAAGCATGCCTCGTAGCTGGCTGGGGGTTCGTTCAGGATCAGCCGCCTCAGGCAGGCCTCCACCTCATTGAATCCGAGGGCAGCCCGCATTCCGGTGCCGCCGGAGAAGCGCGGATTGATCTCGTAGAAGAATGGACCCTCCTCGGTGATCCGGCTCTGGAAGTTGCAGGGTCCGAACAGGCCGATCGCGCACAAGCGCTCAGCCATCTTCAACGCCGCGCTGAGAGCTCCGAATTCGTCGGTCTCCAAAGGGGTCATGCGAACCACGGCGCCATCCTTGAGAACGTTTTTGCTCAGAAAGGCCCCAAATGATTCCCCCTGGAGATCACTGAGGACCTGCACCATGTGCTCGTCCCTCTGGATCAGCGAGTGGTTTGCATAGACGTCTTCCGGACGGAGGTTGCGCCGGGTTTTCCCCCACTGGATGGGCAAGAGGTAGTTCTGCGTGACGTACGCGGAGCCATCGGCACCCAATTCCTTCAAATCCATCTTGTTGAACACCACGCGAACGCCGCGGGAGGCGGACCCGGAGACCGGCTTGACCAGCAAGGGAAAGCCATGCAAGTCCAGCAACTCCTCCACGCGATCCAGAGGAACGGTCTTGACGAAGGGCAGCCCGCATTCCTCAAAAAAGGTTGAACTGCGCTGCTTGTCGAACAGCAATCTGTTCACCGCGGCAGAGGAACCGATCAGCGTACAGCCGATGGCACGGAGCTCTTCCGCCATCTGCGACAAGGGTTCCAGCTCAGGATCGAGTCCCGGGATCAGCACATCCATGCCTTCGCGGAGGCAGGTTTCAAGCATGAATTCCCGATAGTCGGGTGACGATACTTTCGGGATCATACAGGCGCGTTTTCCTCGATACAAGTTGGGCGTATCAGGCGCGCTATCAAGACATACAATGCGTGTGCGAAGGGATGCGAGAGCCAGGGAGCGGAGCACGGCACTACCTACGCCACCGCCAGCTCCTGTGATGCCGACCGTCAACATTCGCGGATTCCCTTTCTGTGATCAATAACGCGATTTTACATGGTTGGGCTCGGATTTTGTGTTTATGCCTTGTGATTCCGCATCAAAAGAAGGCTTTTCTCACGGTTGGGGGAAGCCAACGCTTTCGCCGGTTCGCACCTTTCGTCTCGATCCTCTTCTTGAACCCTCGATGCAGGCACGCTCTTGGGTACGGGGTGAAAGGCGAGATTGGCCGTGGATGCCTCCATCTGCTATCCACCCCCTATTTTTACGGTTCTTCACGGATCTAAGTGAAGAGTGAGCAGCAGCGGTCTTCTGACATCTTGGGTTTGTCGAGAACTCGAGATCGGAGGCCGCCACTGCCTAGCAAAGAGCTTATGTCCCGCCTCGGCGGATGGGAAGGGTATCGGGTTGGGGTGGTGGAGCGTTTCGAAGCTGGAGTGAAGGGCTCCCGGGCGGAAGCATGGATCGACCTGCTGGGACAGGGTGACCAGCCACGGACGTGCAGCGGATGCGGTCATTTCGTAAGCCGGGTTCACGATTGGTCGGAACGGGAAATCCGCGACCTGCCTGTGTTCGACATGGATACGGTCCTGCTGGCGGCACGCGCACGGGTGGCGTGTCCCAGGTGCGGGCCGAGCCTGGAGAAGCTCAATTGGCTGGAGCCTCACGCACGGGTGACAACCCGGCTGGCCGAAAACGTGGCCAGGATGTGCAAAGTCATGCCCATCAAGCAGGTAGCGGAGCATTACAACCTGCACTGGGGCACCGTGAAAGCGATCGATAAGGCCTACCTGAAGCGCGAATTGGAGCCCGTCAAGCGGGGCAAGGTGAGGCTACTCCTGATGGATGAGTTCGCTCTGCACAAGGGGCACCGCTACGCCACAGTGGTCATGGATGCCGAAACAAGACGTGTGCTCTGGGTGGGGAAAGGGAGAAGTCGGGAGGAGGTCCGCCCATTCTTCGAATGGTTCGGGAAACGGCGCTGCCGGAAGATCCAGGCGGTGGGCATGGACATGTGGCCAGCTATCCACTTACCAAGGCCATCCCTTGGCGGGCCGGGTGGTGGAAGGGCTGGAACTTCGCAAGGATGTGGCAAAGGAATTCGAGCGAGAGCAATACGAGGCCAACCGCAATGCCATTTCACCCCAGGGCTTCGAGCTCGAGGCCCAGCGCATGGGCCGTATGATGCGCGAACGTTTCGGCCTCGGCTTCATCGACGTGGGAGGCTGGGACACTCATGTGAACAAGGCCCCCACGCTGAACGGAAACCTGGACAACTTGGGGAAGGGTCTCGCTGCCTTTGCGAAGGAGATGAGCTCTGTCTGGCGCCGCACCATCGTAGTCGTGCTGTCCGAGTTCGGACGCACGTTCCGGGAGAACGGCACGCGGGGCACAGACCACGGTCACGGGAGCGTCACTTGGGTACTGGGCGGCCCCGTGAAAGGCAAGCGTATCGCCGGGGAACAGGTTGTTGTAGGAAGAGAGAGTCTCTTCCAGGATCGCGATTTCCCCGTGATTAATGAGTACCGCTCTCTGCTCGGCGGGCTCTTCCGCCGATTCTACGGACTCAGCGACGCTCATTTAGAGCGCGTGTTCCCAAAGGCGAAAGCTCGGGAACTGGGTCTGCTCTAACCACCCCCAACAGGACGCTTTCGGCTGTCGATTCACTGCCAGAAGTGGAGGCTTTGATCTGTCCCTTGAAATTCGTCAAGAATTCAATTGGCGTCCAAGGAAGTGGTCCAAGGTTCCCTGAGGTCTGGATGGCACCCTCGCAACGGGAAGCCGGCTGCGGAGGTCTGCACCGAGTGCCATCAGGTGGGGAATGTTCCCCAGGCCGGGATTGCCGGAAGGCGCCCCTGCCTCCACCGCCAAACATCGGTCCCGTGGTGCCCCCACCTGAGGAGGCAAAGGAGAAGACCACGGAGTAGTGCCCTCTCCACCGGGTGACGCCGCATTGCATACAAAGTTAGGCCCCAGGGATCTGGGGCCTAACCGTCACTTCAAAGCACCGATCAGTTAGTGATTCTGCCGGGCCCCCAATCGTTCTGGTAGGTGTGGTGACCCGCCCAGTGGAGACCCGCTGGATAGTTCATGAGCCGCTCGGAAGCCTCCGGGTAGCGACGGCACCATTGCATGAAGCCATTCGCGGCCGGGCGGCGGTGTTCCATGATCCAGTTGAATTCGTCCCATTCGCGGTGGGTCCGAGCGAAAGCATCAATATTCTCGCCCGGATGATGGCTGGCCCAACCTACGAAAGCCTTGGCGGCACCGGGATGATGGCTGTCCCAGTCAAAGAAACGTTCCGCGGCTTCTGGATGGGTTCGAACCCACTGGCCCAGCTCCCGGGACGCCTCGGGGTGGCGGTGCTCCCAACCTTCGATGCCTTCTTCCTGGACGACTGGTCGGGCATGGACCACCACCCGGGCCTGACAACCCAGGACCAGCAGAGGCAGAAGGAGGAAGGCACTTTGCCAATAGACTTTCATGCGCATGGGCATTCCCTTATCAAATGGGGCAAGCGCCCCGCTGCGTTTCATTCGGCGCGACCAAAGAGGCTGTGAGTGGCATTTTAATCTTTTCAGCCTTGGACCCGATCAGGAGGGCGTAGTCCCCGTGTAGTAGAAGAGGGCATAACACTTGATTTTACCTCCCGCCTGGGGTACGCCAAAGACCTTGACCTTGGTGCCGGTGGCTCCAAGGGCCGCAGCCGTGTTCGCCAACCCGATGGAAGCAGTGAGGTCTTGCGGACTCACCGTGATGACTCCATTGGTATTGTCGACCTGGTAAACCAGCGTGGCCGAATTGGCGACCTCGCTCAGGTTGACGGTCACATTTTGGGTTCCCCCAGACACGGCCATGCCAAAGCTTCCGCCAGTGGCGTCCGCCACCCAGGACGATCCTACCGTCCCGATTGGGAGTTGAATGGGCAAAAGCACGGTCCAGCGGGCAGCCCAGGCATTGGCTGCGGCCGGATCGTTCCAGGTGCAATAGCTCACACCCCATGGCGCGATGGGACCGTTGCCGAAGTTTACGGAACCATTGGTGGCGTTAACGAAATCTGTGATGGCGCTGCTGCCGGTGCCGGCCAGCGTTGGGAAGGTGAAGTTCCACCATTTGAAACCATCAAGCACGACTCCATTGGAATCCTTGCCGTTGGCTGTGGTCGGGGAGAGGTACACAAGAGACTTGGTGTAGGCGTCCGTTGTGACCCCAAAAGCACGGGTGTAAGTGAATCCACTCGAACTGGATCCAGAAATGCTTCCATCGTACTTGGCGATTTCGATGTCGATCGTCTGAGCAACCAGGGGGATGACCAGAGGATCCACAACACTGGCGTGGATCTTGAAGCCCCTGACAAGGTTGCCATTCGTCACAAAAGCAGTGCCAGTGCCGATGGGCGTCGCATCCGCAAGAGCATTCTGGGGCGCTCGGAAGAAGAACTGGGTGTTGTTGTCCACCGTGATGGGGACCGGGATGCCGTTCTCGTTCTCCACCGTGATGACCGGTGTGCTCGGAGTTGTGTTATCCACATGGAGGACATGGCCTTCGGGGCTCACCCAGATATTATTGAAGCTGCTGCTGGCCCACATGCGCACGGCCACGAGGGTGCCGTTCTGTTGATAGCGGACTGCCACCCGCAGGTACTTCCCAGGCAATAAAGAGGCCACTGAGGAGAAGTTATTGATGACAATCCGGGTCTTGGCGTCGACATCATAGAAGATGGTTCCATTAGTGGCATCGGCAAGGATCGGGAGAATCTGGCCGGAGGGAATGGCGGTCTCCGGGGTGGTAGCCGGGTAGACTGCAAAATCCTTGTCGATGGTGAGGCTTGCATTGTCCGCGGCTACCGCCGTCACAGTCCCGTAGTGATGGCGCAGAAGGAGCCGCGTGATTTCACGGACCGGGTGCTGGCGAATGGGACCGCGGAAGTTTACGGCCCAGAAGGGTATGGCACTTCCAGCGGACAGGTGCTCAACAATGAAGGCCGGGTGGGAAAGATCGAATTCCAGATCCAGGGGTGTGATCTGGCTCGCAGTAACGATCACTGGCGACTCGAACTTCACGTTCACAGGAACAATGCGACTGCCCGCACTGTCTTGGCTGCCCTGGATCTGAATCCTGTTGGACGGGATGGTGGCCCCGGGGGTTCCATCGAATCCTGTTTCCGGGTTGGCCGACACAACGAGAGACACATCCCCAGGATTGCCGCTCAGGGTGATGACGGCACCCGTATAGGTTCCTTCAGGCACGGTTGGGATGCTCAGGATTTCGCTGAGGTTGTCCAATTGGACAAGATTGGTGACGGGGATGGGGGTGGGGGCTGCGTACACCGCCACGGCGGGTCCGCCGCCCTGGGGAGTGAGGGAGATGCTGAGGATCTTCACCCCGATGGTGGCCCAGTCTGCCGCGGAAGCGTCACTGATGGACAGGCCCACGGCTCCGTTCGCGGGGGTGGAACCTGATAAGGAACCACCGCCACCACCACCACCACCGCTGCAGGCAAGGGTCAAGGCCAGGGATGTGAGCCCCACGGCCACACAAACGGCGCCGGAGAACGTTTTGCATGGTGATTTCATAGACTTCTCCTGAAAAGTCCGGACAGGCCCTAGGCCACCCGGGGGGGTTGGATGAAATGATGTGGGAGCAAGACCCCGATACTTCCGTTGTTAAATAGAGCCACAGACCCACCAGAAGGTTTAATGAAAAACAGTTGGAATCCGTTTTCCATTTGCAACTGAGAATCTGCTGGCCCTGAGGGATCCTCGCCTCTAGGCTTAGTCGGCGGAGTCAATGACTCACGGTGGGGTAGTGCATGGGCAATCTTGGACTTGGGGAAATGCTTTTGATCGGCGTTCTCGTGCTGATCTTTTTTGGTCCACAGAAGCTCCCTGAGCTTGGCAAGGCACTTGGGAAAGGCATCCAGGAGTTCAAGAAGGCGGGCCGCGAGATCACGGATGCCATCAAAGAAGAACCGAGCGATGGGGCGAAGAAATAGCTCCTCTTCAGTGCTCTGCTTGGGGGCGACAGAATCTTGGGTTAGTTGAACTCGCTGCTGTCTTCTTAGCTCGACTGCCTTCTTGGCTCTGCCTCGAACCGCATCGTGGCCTTCTCTGCATGCTCCCAGCTCTGCCGGAAGGGCCGAAGTGTTCGCTCTACCGTTCGAAGACTCTCCGAGATATCCATGGCCTCCAGCTTCTGCTTCAACACATCCGCATTTCGGACACCTCCCTGGAACTGCGACTGGATCCAGAAGTAGTGCCGATCCGCCTGACTTCGATACAGCCACGAGGGCAGCCTGACGGAATAGGTCGAACTTGTCACTGTCCGGTTATTAATATTGACACCCCAAATCATAGCCGTTGACCTTATGCCGAGATCAGATGCTGCGATCTACGAACAGGGGCATCCAACCAGCGCCCTAACCGTAGTCGACGGGTTCGTCAAAATCTCCCATTCCCAGTTTGGCCGCGCACTGGGAACCTCAAAGATGGTTCTTACGACTTGCTATTCCCGCAATTCCCACAGTTCCAACGCTCAGGCTGTGGGCGGCGTCAGCGCCTCCAGGAAGAGCTTCATCAGGGCATAGACATCGCGAGCAAGGAAACGGCGTTCGTCAGGATCCTCTGGATTCAAAAACAGAACGACACTGCCGGGCCCGTAAGCGTCTGGGCTACCGAATTTGGAGGCCAAGATCTCCAGGGCTCGTCGGACTTCAGGATTTGCAGAGTCGGATCTCAAGGCCCTGGCAAGCCCCTTTGGACCTTCAGGGGCGTTCTTTAGGCAGAAGTAGAGGTCATAGGCGTCCTTGGTTTTGTCGCGGCCATCCAGGGCGTAGGCCTTCATAACGATGAATGCGGGGAGGGAGGCGATCTGGAGCGTGATGGTGTTCTGGCGACCATCCGTAATGTGTCCCTGAAACGTCAGGGCCTGCTTGTGACCAAGGGCAAAGCGAGCCCCATCGGCCTCTATGGCCCGGAAGTCGGGCAACGCTTTCCCGCGGTTAGTCGCCCGCGCGTGCGGCCACTGGGCGAATCCGACAAGCATGACGGCACCATCGCTTGTAGCAGGGTCGCAACCTATGCCAGGCCGATTCTCTTCAGCCTGACCTGGCAGGCCATGGATGACTATTGCGTTGACCCCTCTGCGCCTGCAATGAAGCCTTTCTTACCTTCAGGACCTGGCCCGAGGGTGCCCCTAGGGGGCCATCGGTCCACGGTGGCTCCTTGGGGACGGGCCCCGTGGCGTGCCTGTCTCCGTCTGGGCCTGAGTGGACATCCGTGGAAGCGGCTGCGGAGGGGCTCCCGGACCTGGATCGCCTCATGACAGCCCTCAAAAGAGCGCGGCCTTCCCTGCGTTAGGTTCTGGCTACGCGGCGGCGTATTCTGCGGCAGTTGGCTACGGTTCCTTCCTCCCGTGCGGGTTCCGTGTTCGAGACCATTGTCTCGGCCCACTCAACCAAGGTCGGTAGCAATGAGCCCTGCCCATGTGGCAGTTGGAAGAAGTTCAAGCGGTGTTGCGGGGGAAGCCCCAGCCACCCACCCTTCGCTGGGACGTGGTCCCGTATCAGGGCGACCAGGAAGGGACGCAAGACTGTGCGCGGCCGTGAAATTCAGCCTCAGAGTGCATCTCCGTGCGGGAGGGAACGCCCCGATTCGGGAACGGGTTTTGGGGATAGTTTGGGGATGGCAAGCAAAAGGCCCGGTTTCCCGGGCCTAAGTGCTTTGTTTTCTGGTAGCCCCAAGGGGACTCGAACCCCTGCTACCGCCGTGAGAGGGCGGCGTCCTAACCGCTAGACGATGGGGC
>JANYIU010000269.1 GCA_025361955.1 Holophagaceae bacterium | reverse complement strand
TTTCTGTTCGTCGGCTCGCGCCTTTGCTCCACGCTTCCTTCAGACAGTCCCTCGCGGTTCTGCCCTTGCGCTTCGCTATCCTTCACCTCCATCAGGTTGGACGAGGGACTTGCACCCTCGGGGCTGCCGGACATGCCCGGCACACTTGGACCTAGCCGCTGCGCGACGGTGGCCGAGCTTTGCGGCAGGTTGATGAGGAAAGAGTAGCTTGGAGCGGTGGTTGGGGTCATCTCCTTCTTCTGGGCGGCAGGTGCCGCGAGAGGAGTGGAGATGGGAGAAGCCTTCAAGCGGATGGCGTGGGATCTGAAGTTCGCGGGACGGGCGGAGCGGACGCGGAAGGTGTATCTGGCGGATGTCCGGGCCTTCGTGGCGTTCCATGGGCAGTCGCCGGAGCAACTGGGTCAGCCCGAGGTGCGGGCGTGGGTTGAGCATCTGATCGCGCGGGGCACGTCGCCCTCGCGGTTGCGGCAGCATCTGTCGGCCCTGGTCTTCCTCTACCGTAAGACCCTGGGGCAGCCGCAGGCGGTGTCATTCTTCTCGTGGCCGAAGGATGCGGAGCGCCTACCGGTGGTGCTGTCGGTGTTGGAAGTGGCGCGACTGCTGGAGGCCGTGCCCGGCGCCACCTATCGGATGCTGTTCCGGACGATGTTCGCCTCAGGGCTGCGGAGCCAGGAAGCCTGCCGACTGCGGGTGGGTGACCTGGATGGAGAGCGTGGCGTGATCCACGTGCTGGGGAAAGGCGGGCGCGAACGGCAGGCCGCGCTGCAACCCCTCCTGCTGGAAGCTCTGCGCGGTTACTGGAGGGCAGAGCGGCCCGTGCCTCCATGGCTGTTCACGGGGCGGCTGGGAAAGCCGCTGGATGCTGACCAGGCGCGCAAGGTGTTCAAGGCGGCGGTACGGGCCTCAGGGCTTACGAAGCGGGCCACGCCTCATTCCCTGCGGCACACCTATGCGACGCTGCCAATGGAACAGGGCACGGACCTGCGGGTGATCCAGTGCCTGCTGGGCCACGGAAGCATCCGCAGCACGGAGCGGTATCTGCCTGTGGCGACGCACCTACTTGCGGCCAGTGCTGATCCGCTGGGGTTGCTGCCCCCTTGAACCATGCCGGAACGGGCCGCTCATGCGCGGCCCGCCTATCGCATCGCGGATATCGTCCGGCACCAGCGCAAGGTGCTGCGGGTGACCCATGTCCTGACGCTCGATCAGCGGCGCCTGCTCGACGCCATCGCCGTCTGCCGGACACCGGCCCTGGGGGGGCAGCTGCACCATTGTCCGAATTGCGGAACCGAGCATCCCATCTGCCATTCCTGCCGCAAGCGCGGCTGCCCGAACTGCCAGGCGTTGGCGCAGGAGAAATGACCTTAGACCCCCGACGACGCAGCGCGTTGGCGGGGGGATCATGGCGCGAGCCGAACGGATCCTATCGATTCGGCACTTCCACACCACCTTCACGCTTCCCTCGGAACAACGGAAGCTGGCTCAAAGCTATCCTGAAGCTGTCTACAACGCCTTCTTCCACATTGTCGGTGAGATCCTGGAGGAACTCGGCCGGACTCAGTACGGCGCCCAGCTCGGGTGGACCGCCGTCCTCCATACGTGGAAGCGCGATCTCGGCTACCACCCCCACATCCATGTACTAGTAACGGCAGGCGGGCTCTCGCGAGACGGGGCCACCTTTCGTCCTATTGGCGACGGCTACCTCTTTCCCGGCGAGGTCATGGGTGAACTGTTGCGGGGCAAGATGCTGGACGCGCTCCGCAGGATGTTTGCCAAGGCTGCTTTCCCGGAACTTGATGGGGCCGCGTTCGGCGGCATGATGGCTGGCCTGGCCGCGCACAAAAGCTGGGTGGTTCATGTCCAGCCGCCCTTCCGCGATGCCTCCCACCTGCTGAGCTATTATGTGGCGCACCACATAAGGGCTACCTCGGACGTTACGTGCATCGCATCGCCCTCTCCGATTCGCGACTGCGCGAGGTGACGCCGGACAACGTGACCTTCACCACGCGCAACGGGAAGACCACGAGCATGCCCCCCGTCACATTCCTGCACCGCTTTCTCCAGCACGTGCTGCCGCAGGGCTTTCATAAAGTGAGGCATGGTGGGCTCTATGCCAGCACGCGCAAGGGCGGTCGGTTGGACCAGGCGCGAGCCCTGTTAGCGCAGGTGATCGATCCCGTTGAAGCGGAAGCGCAGAAGACGAAAACGGCGGAGGCGCTGGAGAAGCTGACCTTCGAAGGCCGCCGCTGCCCCGACTGCGACGGCCTCATGCTAAAGATGCGCGTGAGCCTTCCGAGGCTGCGCGCACCGCCCGGAGGGACGAATGCGTAGCGTCCCACAAGCGACCATCACCCATCGAAACCCGCGTCCTTCCTCAGCGATTGGGCAGGCGAGGTCATGCCCAGTGGAGCCGTGGAGGCGACAGATTACGGTTTCTCCACAGGATCACGCCCCGCAGAAGTCGCAATTGAGGCCGGGACCTGGATCCTGCGCCCGCGAAAGCAAGCGAGTTGACCTCGATTTCCCCATAGGGACCGAGACGCCACCGCCTCGCCTCGGCTAGGTCCAACACCGGATTTCACACGGCCCGCTCCGTGGGGTGCGAAGGTTGCGCACTATTCTGGCCGCCCGAAATCCTCACTATTTACCACCTCTCCCAGCGTGTCGCCAGGCTTGGAATGAAGATGGTCCCCATTGCAGAAGCACTATGCAAAGATGCCTGTTTTCATTGTTTTGCGAATGAGTTTCTTAAGATGCCTGGCTTTGGCGATGGGCGTCCGGGTCCAAGCGGAGGGCTGGGAGGACCTGGAACGAATGGGTCGCCCAGCGACGCGTGAACTGGGTGTGAATCTCTGGGTCCATCCCCTGTCGGGTGTCGTAAATCCACTGCCCTCATCGGCGGTGTGGGTTTTTCGGCCTTCGGCGTGGACAAAGAGGATGTAGCTGCCCTCCTGGAGGGCCCGGAAGCTTCATTAGGTCCGGATCCAAGGCCTCCATGCAGCTGCGGAATCTCTCCGTTGGGTTGTGATCCATACGCCAGCATCGGGTCGCTACCATGCCTGAACCCCGGAGGCCGTATGGAGAAGCACAAGACACCCATGGATTTCGAACTGGTGAGTCGCGAACTGGCCACTTCCGGCATCAAGAATGTCGGCCAAGCCTCCATCCGCGAGATCAAGAAGCTGATTGACACCCTTGAGCAGGCCACTGGTGAGCGCTACATCCGCATGGAGATGGGCATTCCTGGGCTGCCCCCGATGTCAGTGGGTGTGGAGGCTCAGATCGAGGCCCTCAAGCAGGGCGTGGCCGCCATCTATCCCGATATCCAGGGCATTCCCGAGCTGAAGACGGAGATTGCCCGCTTTGTGAAGCTGTTCCTGGATATCAACGTGGATTCAGAGCATTGCCTGCCCACGGTGGGCTCCATGATGGGCGGACTCGCCTGCTTCCTGACCCTGAATCGCATGCATGCGGATCGGGACGGCACCCTCTTCCTCGATCCAGGCTTCCCGGTGCAGAAACTCCAGTGCAAGGTCCTGGGCCAGAGCTACGAGACCTTCGATGTCTACAACCACCGCGGCCCCAAGCTGCGAGCGAAGCTCCTGAGCTACCTTGAGACAGGCAAGATCTCCACCCTTCTCTATTCCAATCCGAACAATCCTGCCTGGATCTGTTTCACGGAGGAGGAACTCCGGATCATTGGCGAATTGGCCACTAAATATGATGTCGTTGTGGTCGAGGATCTGGCCTACTTTGGCATGGATTTCCGCAAGGACTACAGCCATCCGGGCGCGGCCCCCTACCAGCCCACCGTGGCCCGCTACACCGACAACTACGCCCTGCTGATCTCCAGCTCCAAGGCCTTCAGCTATGCCGGCGAGCGCATCGCCATGCTGGTGCTCGCCGACGCGCTGTGGAACAAGCAGGCTCCGGACCTCAAGCGCTTCTACTCCTCGGACCAGGTGGGCGTGGCCCTCGTCTTTGGCACGATCTACGCCCTATCTTCCGGTACCTCCCATTCCGCCCAGTACGCCCTGACCGCCATCCTCAAGGCCGTCAACGCTGGCAAGTTGAACTTCGTGGAGTACGTCAAGGAATACGGCGAGAAAGCCAAGGTCATGAAGCAGTTGTTCAAGGACCATGGGTTCCAGATAGTCTACGACAAGGATCTAGATGAGCCTATCGCAGACGGGTTCTATTTCACGGTTTCCTACCCAGGTATGGGTGGCGAAGAACTGCTGAAAGAGCTCATGTACTATGGCATCAGCGCCATCTCTTTGGCCACCACTGGAAGCGAGCACACGGA
>JANYIU010000197.1 GCA_025361955.1 Holophagaceae bacterium | reverse complement strand
TGCAGCAGCGTCTGGGCGCCACGCGGATCGCCAGCGGCCTCCATGGCTTCACCGGCAGCCTCAACCGCGGCATGTGGGCTCTGGGGAAAGTCCCCTTCCTGTCGATCCTCCGAGGGCTCCCCTTTTTCATCGCCGACACCCTGAAGCTGTTCACCAAGGAGGACATCATTCCCTCCAAAGCGGATCGATTGGTCTTCATGCTGGCCCCGGCGATCTCGGTGGTCGCCGCCCTGGTGGTCTTCACGGTGATCTGCTTCTACCCAGGCACCCTGTTCACGCTGCCGACCTGGGTGCCGATCGTGGGCGGGTTGCCCTTCTCGGGCACCGTCGCGGACATCAATGTGGCCCTGCTCTTCGCCCTGGGCATAGCTAGTGTGGGGGTCTACGGGATCGTGCTGGGCGCCTGGGCCTCCAACTCCAAGTATCCGCTCCTGGGGGGCATGCGCAGCGCGGCCCAGATGGTGAGCTACGAAGTGCCCCTCACCCTCAGCCTCATCGTGCCCGTGCTGCTTTCGGGCAGCCTCAACTTCCAGGAGATGTCCCGGCGCCTGGCGACCGAAATGCCCATCTGGGCTGCGATTCCCATGTTCCTGGGGTTCTTCCTCTACCTGACCTGCGGCTTCGCGGAAACCAATCGCCTGCCCTTCGATATGCCGGAGGCCGAGAACGAGCTGGTGGCGGGCTTCCACACCGAGGACTCAGGGATGCGCTTCAGCTTCTTCTACTTGGCCGAATACGCCAACATGGTCATCGTCTCCGCCATCGGGGCTACCTGCTTCCTGGGCGGCCACTACCTGCTGCCCTTTGGCCTGCAGAGCCTTGTTCCCGCCAGCGTCCCCATCATCGGCGGCCCCAGCGTCCTCTTCTTCCTGACCAAGGTCGTCTTCCTGCTCTTTGTCTTCATCTGGGTGCGCGGTACCGTGCCCCGCTATCGTTACGATCAGGTGATGGCGATTGCGTGGAAATATCTGATCCCCCTCGCGCTCCTGAACTTCGGGCTGGCTGCCTGCATCCACTACATCAGCTGAGGGTGCCATGAACCGACTGCTCAGGATCCTCATCCCCACCGATCTCGCCAAGGGCCTCTGGCTCACGGGCCGCCGCTTCACGCAGGTGTTCCGCACCGCCAACCGCCGCAAGGTGCCCCTCCACGTGGTTGAGGAATACCCCGAAGTGCCGGTGAAACTGCCGCCCCGCTTCCGGGGCCGTCTGCAACTGCTGAGGGACGAGCAAGGCGAGATCAAGTGCGTGGCCTGCATGGCCTGCGTGAAAATCTGCCCCACCCAGGTCATCACCATCGAGGGAGGCAAGCAGGAAGGGCGGAAGACCCGGATTCCCCTGCGCTACGACTTCGAGATGGAACGCTGCGTCTTCTGCGGGTTCTGCGTGGAGAGCTGCCCCTTCGACGCCATCATCCTCAACGACCAGTTCGAGCTGGCCTCCTACGAGCGGGAGGACTTCTCGCTGGGAATGCTTGGCGCCCGCCAGAACATGTTCGAAAAAACTCCCGTCGCGAAGTACTCCGTGGCGGATGACGAGGTCTGAAGCATGGAACAGTCCCTCGCCGTCATCGGCAGCCATCTTTTTCTGGTCTTCGGCCTCCTGGCCCTGGGCGGGGCCGCCACCATGGTCTTCGCCAGGAGCGCCGTGCACAGCGTCGTGGGCTTCCTGTTCTGCATGCTGGCGCTCGCCTCCTGCTATCTGTGCCTGGGGGCGGAGTTCCTGGCCACGGCCCAGATCCTGGTCTATGCCGGGGGCATCGTGGTGCTCTTCCTGTTCGTCGTGATGATCGTGGAGCTGAGCAAATACAAAGAGCAAACCCGTTTCCAGCTCCATACGCCCTGGGCGGTGGGGTTGGTCGTGGCCGGGGCCGCCGCCTTCATCGCCGTGTTCTGGCAAACCTACTTCTCCCCCAGCGCCCCCCAGGCCCTGACCCTGGATCCCACCCTCGCCCAAGGGCTGGACGTCGCCAATCAGAACGCCCAAGCCATCAGCCGCGGACTCTACGCCGACTTTCTACTGCCCTTCGAGATCCTCTCCGTGATCCTCCTGGTGGCTCTGGTGGGCGCCGTGGTCCTGGCCAAAGCGGAGCGAACATGAAGGAAAAGATGAACCACAGAGGACGCAGATGAAGAGACGAGAGAGCACAGAGAAAAGAGACAAGCAGGCCGAATCCTGCGTTCTGGCCCGCCCGCTTCCCGGGGCGTCCGGCCGCAGGCCGGGCGCGCTCCTGGAGGGGCAGGACGCCTTGAACGAGCCGAAGCTTTTCCTCTGTGTCCTCTCTTTTTCCCCTCTGTGTTCTCTGTGGTGATCTTTTCGAGGGAGTGCTGACATGCCTTCGATGAACTCCGTTCTGCTCATCTCCTTCCTGCTGTTCTCCATCGGCGTCGTCGGCGTGCTCATCCGGCGCAATGCGCTGATCATCCTCATGTGCGCGGAGTTGATGCTGAATGCGGCGAACCTGAACCTCATCGCCTTCGCTCGCCATAGCGGCACGGTCCACGGTCAGGCGTTCGCGCTGCTGGTGATGGGCCTTGCGGCGGCGGAGGTAGCCGTGGGGCTGGCCCTGGTGGTCGCCCTCTACCGCAAGAAGTCCACCATCCAGGTGGACGAGCTCGATCTCCTCAAGGGCTGATGCAATGGTCGAACACGCAATCTCCAGTTCGGCGCACAGCTCCCTGCTGTGGCTGATCCCCTTCCTGCCCGCGTTCGGAGCCTTGTTCAACGGCCTCACGGGACGAAGCCTGAAAAGCAACAAGATCGTGGATTGGATCGCTCTGGGCTCCGTGGGGCTCGCCTTCCTGCTTTCGGTGTATCTCCTGCTGCTGCTGCTGGGCCGGGACCCCGTGAACCGGATCGTGGTCCAAGACCTCTGGGTCTGGATGGATCTGGGGAGCGCCCGGGTACTAGGCGGGATCGCAGCCAATCCCCTGAGCTGGGGCTACCGTTTCGATGCCCTGTCCGGGGCCATGGCCCTCCTGGTAACCGGCGTGGGTTTTCTCATCCACGTCTTCTCCACGGGTTACATGGCCGAGGAGCGGAAGAACGGTCAGTACTACCGCTTCATGGCTTACCTGAACCTCTTCGTGTTCTCCATGCTCAACCTGGTGCTGGGCTCCAACATCGTGATGATGTTCCTGGGCTGGGAGGGCGTGGGACTCTGCAGCTACCTGCTGATCGGGTTCTACTTCGACCAGGAGACCGCGGCCAGCGCTGGCAAGAAGGCGTTCGTCACCAACCGCATCGGCGATTTCGGTTTCATGCTCGGCTTCTTCCTGCTCTTCATGCTCTACGGGAGCGTGGACTTTGACACCCTCATGGGCATGACCCGGGGTCTCCTGGCGCGGCCGGAGATCGCCCTTTTCGGTATTACCCACAGCCCCACCTGGTGGTTCAATCTTGTAGGCTGCTGCCTGTTCGTGGGAGCCTGCGGCAAGAGCGCTCAGATTCCTCTCTATGTCTGGCTACCGGACGCCATGGCCGGTCCCACCCCGGTGAGCGCCCTGATCCACGCGGCCACCATGGTGACCAGCGGCCTCTACATGATCTGCCGCATGAGCTTTGTCTACGCCAATGCGCCCCTGGCCCTGGACGTCGTCCTGTTCGTGGGGGCGCTCACCGCCGTGGTTGCGGCCAGCATGGGCCTCGCCCAGTACGACATCAAGAAGGTCCTCGCCTATTCCACCATCTCCCAGCTGGGCTTCATGTTCATGGGGATGGGCGCGGGGGCTTTCTCCGCCGGAATGTTCCACGTCTTCACCCACGCCTTCTTCAAGGCAGCCCTCTTCCTGGGCAGCGGTTCCGTGATCATGGCTTGCCACCACGAGCAGGACCTGCGGAACCTGGGCGGGCTGAGGCGGCACCTGCCCTGGACCTTCTGGTCCATGCTCCTGGCGACCCTGGCCATCGCGGGGATCTTCCCCTTCTCGGGCTTCTTCTCCAAGGACGAGATCCTGTGGAAGGTGTTCGAAGGCTGGTGGGTGGAAGGCCACCCCTTGAATCTCATGGCCTGGAGCATGGGCATGGCGGGGGCCTTCATGACCGCCTTCTATATGACGCGTCTGATGGTCATGACCTTCTGGGGCGACTACCGCGGGGCCGGGCATGACCCCTACGGTCTCCGGAAACCCGCCGAGAATCAGCTCGATCACGCGGATGCCCACAGCCATAGTCCGCGCGAGGTTGGGGGCAACATGTGGCTCCCCGTGGCCATCCTGGCGGGCCTTGCCGTGATCGCCGGGTTCTGGAATGTCCCCTCCAGCCTAGGCGGGAGCAGCCGCTTCTCCGCATGGCTGGACCCCCTGCTGTTCCGGCTGCACCCGCTAGCAGCTCATGCGAGTGTTTCCTGGATGGAGTATGCCCTGATGGTCTTTTCAGTGTTTTGGGCCCTGGGCGCTGGAGCCCTGGCCTGGACGATCTATGGCCGCGACCCCACCTGGTCCCGGGCCAAAACCTTCGTGCAACGGTTCCCCAATCTCTTCCGCTGGGTCCATAACAAGTATTTCGTGGACGAGTTCTACGAAGCAGCCCTCATCGGTCCCTGCAAGCGCCTGGGGGAGATGCTATTCACCTTCGACGGCCGTATCGTTGACGGTGCCGTCAACGGGGTTGCCCGCGTCTTGCTGGTCGCGTCCGAGCTCCTCAGGTGGGTGGACGTCCATATCGTGGACGGACTCGTCAACTTCGTCGCCTGGACGTTGCAGCAGGTCTCCCTCGGCTTCAAGACGTTGCAGAGCGGCCGGGTCCAGAACTACGCCTACGTCATGTTTCTCGGCTTCCTGCTGTTTGCTTTCTGGAGATTCCTCGCATGAAAGAAAAGCTTGGAACCGCGAATGCGCGCGTAGGAAGAGCAAACAGCGAACACGGAATGACAAGCTTCATTCGCGAGAGCGCGCAGTGCTCATTCGCGTCATTCGCGGTTGCAGAATTTTTGAAAATACCTGATTCGGAGCACCCATGACCGTCTGGTACCAGAACCTGCCCTTGTGGGTGACCGCGTTCCCGCTCCTGGGGGCGCTCGTCTTGCTCTTCGTTCCGAAGGAGCGGCGGCGCGTCTTCGAACTGGGTACCCTCACCCTCACGATCGTGGACTTTCTCTTGAGCGTACCCCTCTGGTGCCAGTACGACCGCTCCACGGCCGCCGTGCAGTGGGTCACGAAGCTGGACTGGATCCCGGCCATTGGCGCGCAGTTCAGCATCGGCATGGACGGCATCAGTCTCGTCCTGTTCCTGTTGACCACCTTCATCGGCTTCATCGCCGTGTGGTGCTCGTTTACGGCCATTGAGGAGCGCCACAAGGAATACTACGTCTGGCTGCTGGTCATGCAGACCTCCATGCTGGGCGTCTTCATCTGCCAGGACATGTTCCTCTTCTACCTGTTCTGGGAACTGATGCTGGTGCCGATGTACTTCCTCATCGCCATCTGGGGCGGCCCCCAGAAGCTCTACGCCGCCATCAAGCTCTTCCTCTACACGCTGGCCGGCTCCGTCTTGATGCTGGTGGGCATCCTGGCGATCTACTTCCTGCAGAAGAAGGCGGGACTGACCCCCAGCTTCTCCATCGAATCCTTCCAGGCCATGGCGCCGATCATCGCCAAGCAGACCCAGACCTTCCAGATCCTCCTGGGCCTGGCCTTCTTCGTGGGCTTCG
>JANYIU010000183.1 GCA_025361955.1 Holophagaceae bacterium | reverse complement strand
GCTGCGATTCCCTGCGAGGGATCGCGCACCACCGAGCTTGTGGCCGCGGTCTTCGCGAGATGAGCTTCCATATCCTCCTTGGTCACCCGCCCCATGAGGCCAGTCCCTTTGACCGAAAGCAGATTGATGTCGTGGGTTTCGGCCATCTTGCGGACCAGCGGGCTGGATTTGGTCGCCAATCGTGTGGCCAGAGAGTTGTCGTCCGCGACCGAAGGGGAGTCGATCGGAGCAACAAGCGGCGCATCCAGCGGAGCCTCGGTGGCCGTGACTGCGATGGCCACGGGCTGTTCGTCCGCATTCCCGATCCTGGCAACCAGAGTGCCCACCGGCACGGTGAGGTTTTCAGGAACCAGGACCTCCAGCAGGATCCCAGCAACGGGGGAGGGAATCTCCGCATCCACCTTATCCGTGGAGATTTCATAGAGGGTCTCGTCCTTGCCGATGGCCTCGCCAACCTTGCGATGCCATTTGAGGATGGTGGCTTCAGCGATGGATTCTCCCATCTGTGGCATGACGATATCGAAGGCCATGGCGACTCCTAGGAAGCAAGTGGGGGGGTCTTCCGATGGTGATCAGTCAGCAACTGGAAGGCATGCGCCCATTCCAACAGCTTGACATCGGAGAGGGGAGGGCCGATGAGTTGCATACCCACCGGCAAGGATTTACTTGGATCGTCTGCAGGGGCCGCGAAGCCAGCGGGGATGGATAGGCAGGGCAGCGCAGCCAGGGAAGTAGTGACCGTGAAAATATCGGCCATGTACATCGCCATGGGAGCTTCGGTCTTAGCTCCAATTTTGAAAGCGACGGTGGGACTCACGGGAGTCAGGAGCACATTCACCTTGCGGAACGCCTCCGTGAAATCGCGCGTGATCAAGGTTCTGGCCTTCAGTGCCTTCAGATAGTAAGCGTCATAGTAGCCCTTGGAAAGGCAGAAGGCTCCGAGCAGGATCCGTCGCTTGACTTCAGGCCCGAACCCCAGGTCTCGGGTCTCGGAGATCATTCCATTGAGGCTGTCTGCGTCTTTTCGGAGGCCATAGCGGACGCCATCGAATCGACTCATGTTACTGCTGACCTCCGAGGTGCAGATCAGGTAATAAGTCTCAATGGCATACGCCGTATTGGGCAGCGAAACCTCCACCAACTCGGCTCCCTCGGAGGCGAGGCGCTGGATCGCCGTTCCGAGGACGCTCCGAACTCCCGGGTCGATGCCGTCCCCGAAGTATTCTCTGGGTAGCCCGACTCGGAGGCCCTTGAGAGAGCCCGCTTGCAGGTCTTTCAGTCGATCCGCATTTGGCAGATCCACGCTGGTGGAATCGAGGGGGTCGCGTCCGACCATCACTGAAAAACCGATCGCCAGGTCCTGGGCATTGGCGGCCAGTGGACCCACCTGGTCCAGACTGGAGGCCATGGCGGTGACTCCGAAACGACTCAGAACACCATAGGTGGGGCGGAGGGCGGTCACATTGCAGAAACTCGCGGGAAGACGGACAGACCCCCCGGTATCGGTTCCCAGGGCGAAGGGCGCATAGCCGGCCGCGACCGAAACGATGGAACCGGAACTGCTGCCGCCCGGGACCCGGGTGAGGTCCCAGGGATTCCGAGTGGGCCCGCTGACGCTGTGCTCGCCACTGGAGCCCATGGCAAATTCGTCCATATTCGCTTTGGCCAACGGGATAGCGCCGGCGGCCAGAAGTCTCTGGACCACGGTGGCGTTATAGGGGCTCATGTAGCTGCCCCCGATCCGAGATCCATTCCGGGCGGGAGTCCCCCTCCAGTTGAGATTGTCTTTGAGAACCAAGGGGATGCCCAACATGGGACTTCGCTCCCTTCGCGTCAGCCTTTCCTCGGCCGATCGTGCGACCGACAGCGTCATGTCGGGGTCTCTGAAGACGATCGCGTTGAGACGCTCCTCGAAAAGGTCCATGCGGTCCAGGCACCTCAGGGCGAGGAAGGTGGGGGATAGGTCCCCGGATTCCAGCCCATCCCGCCATTCGATCAGGGGGCATGGAACCATTCGCATCTCCTTTGTTGAATGGGCACGTTACTGAAATAGGCTATCCTTTCTTAAAGGTACTTGCCTGAAAACTCGAAAAGAAGTTGTCAGCTGCGCATGGATCATCGATGAACCCCTACGAAATACTAGAGATCAGCCCAGGATCGTCTGCAGAAGACATCAGGTCCGCCTACCACCGCCTGGCCAAGAAGTGGCATCCTGACCGGTTCACGGGTGCCGAGAAGGAGGCAGCGGAGAAGCAATTTCGGCAGCTTGCCGAGGCTTTCAACATGCTTAAGGATGCGGGCAAGCGAGAGGATTTGAACAGGAATCTGGCGGCGCCTCCCGCGCCCACTTACGAGACCGTCCAGCTTCAACAGGAGCCAATTCCGCAGACTATTCCCATTAGTGAGCGGACGGCTGCGGACTGGTACGAAGAAGCCAAGCAGGCCTTCGAATCCAGGGAGTACGAAAAGGCTCTGGGGTTGATCCAATACTGCATCCGGATGGATGCCGAGAAAGCTGAGCACCACATCCTCTTCGCCAAAGTCCTGGATGCCGGGGGTGGTGACAAGAAGGCCCTGGTCAGGGCGCTGGAAACTGCGATCCGAATCAATCCCAAGGATGCGGATTCGACCATACGGTTGGCGGAGGTCTTTCAAACTGTGGGGATGCATGCGAGAGCCACGAAATTGTGGGAGATAGCGCGCTATTTAGCCCCAAATCATAAATATTTTATAGCAGAACAAAAAAAGATTTCCGCTAAGGCTAGGACTGCCGAACAGATCCAGGGGCTGGGTGAACACTTCGCAGTCCTAAAGGAACAAGGGAAGGCGCTGCTCAATCGATGGCTGAAGAGGGGTTGACCATGCGCATCTTAGCCGCAGCACAAACAGACGTCGGTTGCGTCCGAAAGCATAATGAAGACAATTTCCTGATCGATGCGGAACTGGGTCTTTTTATTGTCGCGGATGGCCTAGGCGGCCATGCCGCAGGGGAAGTGGCCAGTCAGATCGTTGTGGATAAAATGGGCCAGTTCATCGCGCAGACCGTGGAACAGGACCGTACCTGGCCCCTTGATTATGATATAAATTTAACATATGACGGTAATCGCCTCAAAGTAGCTCTTATGCTGACCGATCAGGCGATTCTGGATGACATTCGGAGCAATCCTGAACGGGAATCCATGGGTTCCACGGTGGTTGCCTGCCTGGTTCACGAGTCTAAGGCCACGCTCGTTCATGTAGGTGATAGCCGCGCCTATCTTCTCAATTCCAGTGGGATCCAGCAAGTTACCCGGGACCATTCTTGGGTTGCGGAACAGGTTGCCAACGGAATATTGACACCCGATGAGGCTCGCAAGCACCCCTTCCGCAATGTAATCACCCAGGCGCTCGGGAATGGCGCTGATCTGGATATTGCAGTCCAGGAAATTCAGGTTGCGCAATTGGACCGGCTTTTGCTTTGCTCTGACGGATTGTCAGGAATGGTGCAGGACAGAGATATCTGGGGAATCGTTCAGAACTGCGAGTCTCTTCAGGAAGCTACCCATCAGCTAATATCCGTTGCCAGGGAAAATGGGGGAGAAGACAACATTACGGTGCTTATCATCGGGTTTGAGTCCAACGATTCAAATCAACTGGGTCAAAACCCTTGACGTACTCTTAATAGACGTTAGAATTCAAGGCCACAATCACCTTAGCGAGGCTCCCAGTGGGTCTTTTCGAAAACAAGAAGAAATTGCTTGTCGGCTTGGATATCGGTTCAAGCGGCGTGAAAGTCTGCGAATTGCAGGCGGTGGGAAAGGGCAGCGCCCAGCGCTACCGACTCCAGAAACTTGGGTTCGCCCCGGTTCCCCATGATGCCATCGTGGATGGCGATATCATGGATAGCAATGCTGTTGCCGACGCCATCCGGCAGGTGTTGGCTGAACAGAAAATCAAGTCCAAAGATGTCGCGATATCCGTATCGGGCCAGCAGGTGATGGTCAAAAAAGTGACCTTCCCGCTCATGAGCCCAGCGGAACTGGCTGAATCCGTCCGTTGGGAAGCTGAGAGTTTCTTCCCGGCTGGACAAGGGCTTGATTCCTATGCGCTGGATTTCGCTGTCATCGAAGAGAGACCCACTGATGGGAACATGGATGTTGTCCTGGTCGCCTGCCGCAAAGATAAGCTCGAAGCCTACGTAGCCTGCGTAGTCCAGGCAGGGGCACGGCCGGTTCTTGTGGATGTGGATGTTTTCAGTCTTCAAAACGCTTATGAAGTCAATACCACTCCTGGTAGCCGGGACGAGGTCATCGCCCTGGTTAATGTGGGTGCCAAGTTCACGAACTTGACCATGTTGGTGGGTTCCAAGTCCGTGTTTTGGCGCGACATTGCCTGGGGGGGGCATGAATTCACGGATAAGCTTGTGGAGGACTGGGGCGTCAGTCGCGAGGCAGCGGAACAATTGAAGCAGGGACGGCCAGCGGAAGGCCGCACCCCTGAGGAGGTCGAACCCTCCCTTTCGGCCATCTCCGATAGCTTTGCGGATGAGTTGAGCCGCACCATCGATTTCTTCAGGTCCAGTTTCAAGGTGGATCGCCTGGATCGAATCCTTCTCGCCGGCGGAAGCGCCAAAGTGCCAGGTTTGCTGGAGATCCTTGGTGATCGCCTGCGGGTTTCCGTGGATCGCTTGAACCCATTCCAGTTGATCGAAATGGATGAACGGAGTGTCGACCCTGCCGCGGTTCGCGACATCGGGTGCTCCGCCACTATCGCGGTTGGATTGGCCTTGCGCCAAGTGGGGGACCGATGATCAAGATAAATTTACTGGGAGACACCCTCGCCCAGGTCACAAACAAGAAAATTGACCAAGGTGAATCGGTCCAGGTATACGCACAGGACCAGGTTGCCAATCGAGCCCATTTTCCGTTGGCGGGTCTGCTGGTTGGCTTGTTCTTCGTGGCCTTCGGGGTTGTCTACTATGTCGGCCTGAACAGAAAGGTCGAAGAGCAGACCCAAAAGAAGGTTGATCTGGAAAGGCAGAAGCAGGAATTGGCGAAATATACCGCTCTTGAGGCCAAGTTCCGCAAAGACAAGGAGATGCTTGAAAAGAAGAAGAACGTGATCAAGGATCTCAGGATTACGCAGCATCTTCCCGTTCATTTGATGGAGGAACTGGCCAATGCCCTTCCGGATGATGTATGGTTCAAAGAGATCGCTCAGAGGGGAATGAATATATCCATTAAGGGAGAGAGTGCGAGTTTCGAAGCGATTAATCTCTTCCGTACCCACTTGGTGGACCAGAAGAACTGGTTTGGCAATGTGAACTATCCTACCGCTACCAAGAACGGGAACATTGTCGAGTTCACACTCTCCTTTGATCTGAAGAAGCCGAGCTGAGGTGACCATGAACTCGAATCTCAGAAAGCAGATCCTGATCGGTGGCCTGGCAGGAATCCTGATCATGGCCCTCACCTATATCTTCCTGGGCGGTAAGCGGGATGAGCTGAAAGCCCTGGAAATAGCCAATGTCGAACTTCAGAAAGATGTGGATAAGGGCTATAGCCTCAAGGCCAATGCCAAGAAACTCGAAAAAGAGATCGAGGAGCAGCAGAAATATCTGGATGCGCTCATCAAGATCATGCCGACTGACTCTGATCGCGGGGAAATACCCTATCGGATGAAGAAGATCGCCGACACCGCAGGTATCGATCAGATTTCCTTTGTGGTGGAAGGACCGATCAAGAAGGATTACTACACCGAGCATCCCTTCACATTCACTTTCCGCGCTGGTTTCCATTCCTTCGGGCAATTCACATCCCTGATTTCCGGCTACGACAAAATCATCAATGTCAAAGATATGCAGTTCAAGAGAGAAGCCAAGACCACGGGAATCTACCCTGCCTCGGTCACCTGCAAGATAAGCGCCTTTGTTTACAACCCAGAGCCTCCTCCGCCTCCTCCGGGAGCGGCGGCACCGTCGCCTGCGGCCGCCACTGGCAAGAGTGAGGGAGAGTGAGTGATGCAGCCAAGAATCGTATACCTCCTTGCTTCTGTTTTTTCGAGCCTAGCCGTGATCGCGCAGGCAGCGCCCCCTGCGGCCAAAGCGACGGCTGTGCCCACCCCAGCTGCAGAACAGCAGGTTCCTCTTGAGGACGAATTGCTGGTGATTAAACCGACCCCCTATAAGCCGAAGCTGAACAGAGATCCTTTCAGCGCACCTACTGACGTTGAGAATGCAAGCAAGGGTGACTTGATCGACGATATTGCAGTCAAAGGAAGGATTGTTACCAACGGCAAGGTCCTTGCAGTGGTCACCGATTCCCGCGGGAACGCGCGATGGTTGCCTGCGGGTTACAAGTTCAGGGACGGTGAACTGTTCGAAATCACCGAGAAAGCCGTTGTATTTCGCCAGAGAGATGTCAATTCAACCAGTGGTGTATTTCGGACGGTTGTAAGGCCGTTCAAGCGCGAGGGGGGGAAATAATGAGTGCTCGCCTGAGTTCTTTGCTTGTTGCGGGCGGCGTGATTTTGATTGGTAGCCAGTCGGGATCCTTTGGTAACGCCGCGACCGCTGCCGACTCGACTCTTCAGGTGGCGGTTCTCCAAGGAGCCACCCTGGAAACAGGGAGCGGGTCTGAAGCGATCATCCAGCTGAACATTCCAGGCTTTGTCGGTACGCCTAGGCTGCAGGTGCTGAGTCACCCAAATCGGGTCGTGCTCGACCTCCCTGGGGTAATCCGGGGAGTTCAGCCCACCAGGCAGGAAATGGCCAGGTGGAATTCGCCCTTTTTCCATCAGACGCGCTTAGCCCAGTTCGTCGCCGCCCCTGAGCCCATCACTCGATTCGTGTTACAAGTCGTGGAAGGCACACAGGTTTTTGTCTCAAAGCAAGCCGATGGCGTAAAGCTGCTACTGCGGCCAGGTACGGGGGCGATTCAGGCAAAGCTGGTGCCCTTCCAGCCGCTGCTCGCGCTGGAAACCGAAATGGTAGCCGTGATGCCAACCCCGGTGCCCATTCCTGCGATAGCAATGAAGGGTGAAGTAGCCCCGCTGCCTGCCTCCATTCAGCCAGTGGCCACATTGGCCTCGATTCCCAGTATTTCTGCGCCCAACCAATTCCTGCCGGTGCTCGCGGTTTCCGCGTTTTTACCTGCAAACCTTACTGCTGTTCAAGAGAAGGTTCCCGCACCCATGTCCCCTCGCAAGGACGAAACGCGCGGGCGCACACTGGGAGAAACCCAGGGACGCTACACCGGTTCCCGTATCACCATCGATGTAAAGGGTGCCGAACTCTCGACCTTCCTGCGCATCATCGCCGATCACGCGAAACTGAATCTGGTCGCGGATCAGGACGTCCAAGGAATCTACGACTTCAAGTTCACGGATACCCCCTGGGACCAGGTGTTGGACATCATCGTGAAGCATGCCGGTCTGGGCAAGGAAGTCAGCAATGGCGTCATCCGTATCGCCAAGATCGAGAAGCTACAGAAAGAAGAGGAAGATCGTAAGAGGCTGGAGGAGTCCAAAGCCCTGGCCGGTGAGCTGACGACGATCACGCGGCCACTCTCCTTCGCAAAGGCATCCGAAGCCAAAGCAGTCGTGGAGAAATTGCTCACCAAACGCGGCTCGATCATCATCGACGACCGCACCAATGTTCTCATCATCAGTGATCTTGAAAAGAACATCCCCCTGATTGATGATCTGGTTCAGCAGTTGGACGTTCAGATCCAGCAGGTCCAGATCGAAGCGCGCGTCGTGGAAGCCAGTGGCAATTTTGAAAAGGCCTTCGGCGTGAAATGGCCGAGTTCGAATGCCGGGGATGCCAAATTGACCGTAGGCGGAGCAGATGCTGCCTGGGGAACCTATGGAACAGCCCCTTCCTGGAATAGTACCGGGGGCTTCAACAGACCTCCGTCTGGGCAGCAGGTTGGCAGCGCATGGTCAGCCGACAACGGCATCGCCAGTCCAGCAGGCAACTTGTGGGTTTCATTCCTGAGCAACCGGTTCAGTGTCAACCTCATCCTGCAGGCGCTGGAAAAAGAAGGCAAGATTCGGATCGTCTCCAACCCCAAGATCGTGACGCAGAACAATAAGAAAGCGACGATTCTTTCCGGTCGGAAAATTCCCTATCCTACCTCGCAAGGCAATGGCGCGATTACCGTGGCATTCGCGGACGCGAATCTGCAGCTGGATGTCACTCCGCAAATCACGAGCGATGGCACCATCATCATGGATCTGAAGATCGAAAAATCTGAAGCCGACTTCAGCAATTCCGTACAAAACACACCTTCGATCATCCGTCGGTCCATTGAAACGCAGGTACTGGTCCGTGATGGCGGCACGGCTGTTCTCGGGGGAGTCTATACCACCAAGACCTCAGACTCGACCCAGGGAATTCCCTTCCTTTCGAAACTTCCGCTGATCGGATGGTTGTTCCGCACCAAGGACCACACGGACGACAGCGCGGAACTGCTCATCTTCGTCACCCCCAGGATCCTCAAGATGTAACGACTCCGACAGGTTGCCGAAAAGGGCCCGATTCCATCGGGTCCTTTTCATGCCTTGGGATCTCGAGCGCCGTACCCGGATAACATGGTGTTCTCCCCGCAAGGTCGCGCGAGCCCTTCATCGAACGCCGGATTCATCGAATATGCAGATTGACTATGCCGCTATCACCCATCAGGGGCGCGTCCGCAGGAACAATGAGGATGCCTACCTGGTAAGTGCCATGGATGGGGAAGAACCGCTGGTGAACCAGCTTCGCCGTACCCCGAAGGTATGCCAAATGGGGCTTCTCCTCGCGGTGGCGGACGGAATGGGAGGCGCTGCCGCAGGGGAGATCGCGAGCCGCGAAGGCCTGGCTTCCATAGCCGTTTACATGTTTGGGCATTGGGGGCGCTTCCCCTCGACCAGCGTCACCGAAAAGGATCTGTACCGGGCCTTGATGGGCGCTGCGGACTGCGCCAGTTCTTCCGTGCTGCGCTATTCCGACGACGATCACACGGCTCGCGGCATGGGTTCCACCCTGACGGCGGCTGTGATCTGGAACGGACACGCGCATTTCATCCAGGTGGGCGACAGTCGGGCCTATCTCTATCGCAAACCTGATTTGATCCAGCTCACCACCGACCAGACGCTGGTCAATGAGCTGATTGCCTCGGGCTCTTTAACGCCCGAGCAAGCCAAGACACACCCGCAACGCAGCATGATCACACAAGCTCTGGGAAGTCCTCAGCCCCTCAAGGCCGAACTGGGGAAGGTGGCCCTGAGGCGCGGGGATCGACTGCTCCTATGTTCTGATGGTCTGCACGGAGAAGTCGGCGATGAACAGCTGAAAGAATTCATGGAATTGAACCATTCGCCCAGGCGGACCCTGGAATTAATGTTGGAAGTGGCTTTGGAACATGGGGGACGGGACAATGCCACCGCCTTGCTGCTGGCTCTGGATGATCCAGCCTTTCCCCTGCCTGAGGCAGGGGCGGATATCCATATCATTCCCCCGCCCGCTTTGGAACTCGAACCGCCGGAGAAGAATGGGTTACTCTCGAGGGTGCGCCGTTTCTTCAAAGGCAAATCATGAGTCTTCTGCAAGGCACCTTATCGCTTCGCCGTTTCCTGGTACTGGGGCCCATCCCGGCGCAAGACGATCTGCTGCAAGGTCTGCAACAGGATCATTTCCGACCCTTCGAAGATGGGATGGAAGAGGAGCGGCTGGGTTGGTGCGACTGGCGCAATCCGCTCATCACGCCGCCCGAGGACGCCTGGGTAGCGCAGGAACGGTTCGCCATCTTTGGGCTTCGAATCGATTCGCGGCGAGTCCCTGCGACCCTCCTGAAGGCCCATGTGGATCTGCGTCTGCAGAAGCTCATGAAGGAGAAGGATCTGGCCTTTATCGGCAAGGAAGCAAGGATCTCTCTCCAGGATGAGGTGAAGGTGGAACTCCTGAAAAAGGTGCTTCCCACTCCCAGGGTAGTGGAGGTGGCCTGGGACCTGAAAGGCGGCGTACTGTGGACGACCGCGAGCTCCAGCAAGACCCAGAGCGCCCTCACGGGACTCTTCATGAAGTCCTTTGGGTGTGAACTGCAACCGCTGGCCCCGCTGCTGCTGGCAGGTCGCCTCGCGCCGCATCTGCCGGTGGAGGCCTTGATGGCGTTAGATCCCCTTGATCTTGAACTGGAGCAAGCGTGAAGCCGTTGGAACTGGTTGAACAGGGGCGCTTTCTCGGGGAGGAATTCCTCCTCTGGCTCTGGATGCGTGGTCTCGCGGAAGGAGGCAGCTCGGGCCTCAATGGAGACCTGTCCGCGTGCTTCATCGATGATGCCGTGATCCTGTTGAGTGAACGGGGCGATGTCAAGGAACTCTCCTTGCGCAAAGGCAACCCTGCGGAAAGCCGGGAGGCCTTCGAAGCCCTGAGTCGCGGCATGCGACCCAGCAAGGCCAAGGCGCGGCTGCTCTCGGGGGATATGGAATGGACCTTCGTTCTCAATGCGGCGAGCCTCGATACCACCGCCATGAAATTGCCGCCATCCCAAGCCAAGGATCCCGCGGGTCGCGTGGCGGATCGTCTGTTCCTGCTGGAGGAAGGGCTAGCCCACTTGGAGCGGCGCTTCACCCAGTTTCTCGCATTGCGCACAGAGGCCCCCCGCGATCTTGAAGAAGCCCTGAAGCATTGGGTGCGCCAAGGCCTAAGCGGGGTTCAGGATGAGGTGCCATGGGCAGGCGATTAGGATCGCCTCTCGCCCTCGCCCTTGCCCTTGCACCGCTGGTGATGATGGCTCAAGCGGAGCCTTCTCCTGTGCAGGTGCCTGCGGAGGCTCCGAACGGGGCCAGGGTTTGGTTGCGCCTGGGTTTCAGGAAAGGGATCCAGGTGCAAGGATCGCAACTGCCCGAGAGGTTCGTGAAATCCGGTCCCACCGAAGGTTGGGTCGCGTACGCGGAGCTCTCGCCGGAAGCCAAGCGCTGGGCACTGCAATCCATGTTCGCGGATGATGATTGGCAGAAGGATGGCATCCGTCATTACGTTCGCTGGCCTGAATTGGAGTCCGTGTGGTTGATGGCCTCGCTTTTTTCAGGGCATGGCCAGAACTACGACCAGCTCCAAAAGGCCAATCCGAAAAATCCGGGGAAATTGCGCAAGGGTGATGTCTGGATCATCCCCCAGGCGTTGTTTTCCGTGGATCTCGGCGGCGATGTCAAGGGCGTCCTGGATCGCAGTCAACCCGAGGACGAACTGGACGATGAGCAACGGGTCTCGGCCTATCGCGCCCTGCTCGCTTTCGGGGAAGATGCTGAAGGAAGATTCGCTTCCTACCATCTCCGCAAGGGGGAAGCCCTCTATTCCAGCGTGGTCATGCGCTATAGCGATCGGGTGGATCCAAAGGAAGTGAATGATCTCGCGCAGGCGATCGCGAAACGTTCAGGGATCCCGGATGTGCGCGGCATCCAGCCTGGACAACTGGTGAAGATCCCGGTGGAGTTCCTCGCGGATCCCTTCCAGCCTGAAGGCTCCCAGGCCCTGACAGAGGAGCGGGAGGTCCGGGAGGAAGTACGGCGCACGATCCGCGTCGAAGCAGGCCCGAAACTGAACGGCGTCCGTATTGTTTTGGATGCGGGTCACGGTGGTGTGGATGTAGGCGCCATGGCCAACGGTGTCTGGGAATCCGACTACGTCTATGACATATCCATGCGTGTTCGGCGCATCCTGGAACAGGATACGGAAGCCATCGTCAGCAGTACGATCCGATATCCCGACTATGGCTTCAAGGTGCGGGATCGTATTACTCACCCCACTCACTCTGCGCAGATCCTGACCACGCCGCCATTCGCCAATGACGGCGAGAATCCCAATGCCGTGAGCGTTCACCTCAGGTGGGTACTGGCCAACGATCTCTTCGCCGCATTCGCGAAGAAAGGCGATGCCCAGAAGACGCTGTTCATTAGTTTCCATGCGGATGCGCTGCATCCTTCAGCCCATGGAACGATGATCTACGTGCCAGGTGCCGCAGCTGTGCCAGCCAGTTTCGCATTGCCCGCTTCCAGAGGCGCTGGGGTATTGGAGATGAAGCGCGGGGGGAAGGTGTCCTTCACCGGCAAAGAACGCCTCCAAATGGAAGCCCACAGCCGTCTCTTCGCGGAGGGATTGCTGAAGTCGCTGGAGCTTGAGCAGATCCCTGTTCATTCCAATCGCCCCATTCGGAACATCATCCATCGGGCTGGGCGGAACTATCTGCCTGCCGTGATCCGTTACAGTGCCGCGGCGACCAAAATCCTGGTGGAAGTGGCCAATCTGACCAATGAGGAGGATGCTGCGAGCCTCAAGGATCCGGCCTTCCGAGAACGTTACGCGGAAGCCCTGGTGAAGGGAATCCGCGCCTATTACCGTAGATCGTAGAACGGGGCTGCGGAGCTTCAGGCTGCCGCCGGGGGATTGGGGACTAGGTTTAGGAACTCGAGGCGGTGATACAGCGCCAGGCAAGTGGCACTAAGCCAGAGATTCAGCAGACCCCCGCCGAAGTCGATGGCCCAGACCGCCGGGTGGGTGAGCCGGATCCAAGGCGTGACCGGGTCAGGAACGAAGCGTGTCTGGAACCATAGGGCACTCAGGAGAGCCGACAGGTAGGTCCCGAGGATCACGCTGAAGAGCAAGAGAACGCGGGGCCAGTGCCGGGCCATGAGGCTGGCGCTGGCCTTTGCGGCCACCTTCAGGGATTCCCCTCGCAGCAGGACGCGCCAGGGAGTCCATCCGAAGATGGCCAGAAGGATGAGACCCGGGAAGAACCAAAAGGTAGCTGCGGCGCCTACCGAGAGATACAAGAGCGCTTTCGCCGCAGAGGAAGCCAGCCAACGCACCTCGAAGGTGGCCTTCCAGGTATCCCGCGGATTCTGCGGGTGATCCAGGGCTTCGGCGTCCAGAGCCAGAATGAAGCGCGGCATGAAATACAATTCCAGGGGGATCATAACTACCAGGGCCAGGGTCATGCTGACCAAGGGGTCATCCGACAGGGGGACCCAGATCTGTAGCACCGGTCCGAGCGAGGAGAGCAGCACGGTGAGCAGAGCCAAACTCAGGGTCTGTAGGGGATGCCGCCACAGGAATCGCGCGCCCCCGAAAAGGGGGAGCAGATCAGAAAAGGGGGAAGAACGCATCTCACGAGATTAGCGCGCTATGATCGTCTTCATGAGCCCGATTGCTCCGTGTCTCCTGGTGGCCAGCCCGCTGCTTCTGGACCCCAATTTTCTCCACACCGTTGTGCTCCTCATCGAGCACGACGACCAGGGCGCCATGGGAGTGATTCTCAACCGCCCGCTGCCGTTGACGCTTGTCAAGATCTGCGAGGAGAGTCAGCTGGTCTTCGGCGGCGATCCTGACGTCCCGGCCTGGCGTGGCGGCCCCGTGGACCCGCAACGCGGCATCATCCTCATGCGGGGCGGACTGCCTACTGAAGAGGATACGGTCCTCGACTTCACGGATTTTGTCAGCTTCCGGAAGGACCTTCTGGAGTCGCTCCTGATGGATGACACGGCCACCTATCGGCTCTTTCTCGGCTATTCCGGGTGGGGACCGAACCAACTGGACGCGGAGATGGAGCAAGGCGCCTGGGTGCGCCTGCCGCTCCACCCCGAGTGGCTCCTGACCGATGATTCCAAGGGGCTATGGCAGAAGGCCATCCAAGCCATCTCTGGATGAGTCCGAGGCACCCTCTGGAGACCTGAACCAGCGGGATGCTGCCTGATTTTTTAACATCTCCCTTCATGAAAAAACGCGCTCGATCGTCAAGCGATGTTGCACGGATTCACGTCCCTTTTCTGGAGAATCCATGGATCAGATTGGCAATCCTACCGGCATGAAGCCCGATCGGGGGGGAATGCTGCTGACCTTCGGGATCCTCGGGATGGTCTGCTGCATCATCTTCGCCGTTCTAGCCTGGGTGATGGGCAGCAGTGATCTGAAGGAAATCCGGGAAGGCCGGATGGATCCAGCCGGTGAGGGCCTGACCAAGGCCGCCAAGATCCTGGGGATCATTGGCTGCATACTCAACACCCTCGGCATCCTGGCCTGGATCGCGACCTTCGTCTTCGGCGTTGCGTTTGCCGGGATGCGGGGCGCGATGCGCTAAGCCATTGCAGGGATGCCACTTTCTGGAGAGCAGGCATGAAAATCATTCCACGGTCCGTCTCGCGTTGGCCGCGCATCCCGCTGGGCATCGTCGGCTTCGTGGCGCTGTGGGCGCTCGTGGTGATCGTTGCGCGGTTGTCGACGTACTATACGGGAGCCAGTCTGGATACGTGCCTCTTCCATCGTTTGACCGGGTATTCCTGTCCTACCTGCGGATCCACCCGGGGGCTTCTGGCCATGACCCGGGGAGCGTGGAAGGAATCCTTGGCATGGAATCCCATGACGATGACCGGCGCAGTGGTCGGTTCCATGGTGATCCTGGGCCGGGCGATAACTGCTAAGACCTTGGAGTTTCAATTCACTCGTCTGGAGAAACGGATTCTGGTCATCCTGGGCCTGGTGATCCTGGGCATCAACTGGGCTTGGCTCATCTACAGCCATCCCTGATTTCGGAGATGCCTATCGATTCACTTTCAAATGGAAATAAAGATTTACTACCCAGGTGAACCATCAAGATCACCAAGGGAGTAGCCATTCCTTGCGGATTGCCTGGGTGGTGAATCTTTGCCATTTTGACTGCGAATAGGTATCAGGGTTTCCGAAGGTCTCTCCGCAGCAGGATCGGCTCGTCATCCTCATCCTCTTCTTCTTCGGCCCGTTGGAGAGTGGGTCCCGACTCCAGCAATACGGCATCCTCGAAGATATTGTGGAGCTTGGTCTCGTATTTCCCGGCAGAGCACAGTCGAGGATCTTCGGCCAGTTCCACATCCAGTCGCGTCAGGCCATGGATAGCAGAGGCATCCAGTGCCAGGACGCCTGCCAGAAGCTTGGCCGGATTCAAGGCCTCTCCCGCGGAAAGACCCGTCGTGAAGCAGAAGGCGTCGCCTTCCCAGCCCATGCGCAAGACCAAGTGGCGCACCTCCACCTGTTTCACCTGCTTCTGACCCTCCACTTTGCCGATCTTTGCGATCTCGTAGGAAGCCGCGCTTTCGAACCGGCCGAATCGTTCTGCGGCCAAGGTGCGCAGCTCTTTTGGGCAGGCCCAGGCCCAGCTGGCTTTCAGGCAGAGCTCGAGCACCGGCGAGGCATGGTTGGGAATCGCTTCCACCTGGAGGATCTGAAGCCCTTGCGGACAACACTCACTGATGCGTTCCGCTAGGTCCTCCCTGGGAATCGCCGGAGGTTCACGGAGGATCGCATCCGCCCATTCCGAAAGGCCTTCCACGCCCAAGGGGAGGGGGTGGCCTAGCCGCACCAAGGGACGGGGTGTCTTTTCAAGTCCCATCGCCAGGGGCAACCCGGATTCCATGAGAGCCTGGGCCAGCGCCGCCTGTAGCGCCGAAGGGTGGAGGTTGCAGACCGGAGCGCGGACCGCCATCCGGAGCCGGAGGGAGTGCCGGCTGGGATCCAGCTGCCACAGGTGCATGCGCCGGGCCCGGGCCCTGGCCACCTCCGCTTCCATGCGCTGGCGCAGGGCATGCCACGGGTCAGCACTCTTCATCCGGGGCCGTTTGCGCTTCAACTCCAACAGGGCCTGTTCCAGGAGGCCCTGTTCCATGAGTTCCGCAAGGGTTGCCTCGTTGCCCTGGGCGGGGGGGCCTTCGCACGCCAGGGCTTCCCGGAAGGCGTGAAGAACCGGCAAACTCTGGTTTGGGGGGAGTTCAGTCATGGGCATGGATCCAGCATACGACGGCTTCCGCGACGATTTCCGCAAGGTCTGCTGAGATCTCCGCGGTCAGGGCCAAGGTTGCCTTGGCACAGCAGGCAATCATCGGATTGCCTCATTTTCAGTGCACCTTGCCTTCGATCATGCGCTTGGCCTCCCGGCGCAGCAGTTCGGCCACGTTCCGGTCGGTGACCATGAGCTTCAGATCAAATTCATGCATGCGCTTGAGGTGGTTCAGGGCGATGGGGAGAGGTGTCCGGGGATTTTGGATGATGTTTTTCGTGATGGTGTATTTCTTCATCCAGTCGCGGTTCTGCGCGATGATGCGCAGTACCTCGGCGCTGACCGTGCGCATCTGGGCGATGTAGGCAACTTCGCCTTCGGTGATGCGGCCATTGCGGATGACGTTCACCTGGATGAGCCGGTTGGATTCGCGGATCAGCAAGGTGCGCTCCTCCTTGCCGCCTTTGATGGCCAACATGATCTTCTGGTTGGTGCGGAGCCGCATGACTCGCTGCGTGAGGGATAGCGAGATCTCGTTGCCCTCTTCGTCGAGAATCGGTTTGCCGAGTCGCTCCCGCAGGAGGTGCTCATCCACTTGCTCTTCTTCGAACTCCAGAGTCTCAGCGGGTATCGGCAACTCGGCCCAGGCCTTGTCGAGCTTGCCTGCCTCGACCTCATCAATGATGGCCAGGCGCTCCTTCACCACCTCCTCGGGGAGCAACCGGAGGACATCGAAACGGAATTCATTCACGCGGCGCTTGATCTGGTACTCGGCCTCCGGGTGGAACTCCAGGAGGTCCAGGATCGCGGGCCGTTCCATCCACATCACCTGGTTGTTCAAGGAGATCTCAAGGACGCTCCCAGGCAGGTGGGGGATGACGCGCTCCATCCATTCGGCGGTGAGATTTTCGTGGAGCAGGGCCGTTTCCAATAGTCCAGGTTCCTTCCGATGCATCAGAATCATCCCGAGGACATCCGGTGGCTCCACCGGGCCGATGATGGTGCTGATCAGGAGGCTCTCGGGCATGCCCAGGATGGTTTCGACGGCTTTTGCCGCGTAGGGTGTTTCCTTGAAGGTGGCGTGCGCCAGGGCCGTAAGCAGATCCAGTTGGGGAACCGGGAGGGATCCGCCCACCAGGGCATTGGCCATGGGCTCGGGCAGCTGGTTATCGAGAAATTTTTGGACGAGCGGATGCATGGTCACTGTGTGCTTTCAGCTTCGAGTTCTGTTTCGGGAGCGGTGGGCGACGGGTTCTCGATTTTCAGCCGAGGGGGCAGCACGAGAAGCCCCTCGGCGCCGAAGGATCCGGACCAGGATTCTCCCACGATCTTGCCGTGCTGGATGCGCTGTCCGGCCACCTCGACATCCACGACGCCGGCATTGTCGAGGCTGAGGGTGAATGGGCCTTTCACTCGAATCCGCCAGGGTTCTGAGACCCGGAGGGAGTGGGTCAGCACACCGGCTTCGCTCTTGACCGTGGCCTCACAAGTGTCCATGGCTCGCAGACTTACGCGGATGCCATCTTGGGTGATGGGAGCTTCGGGCAGCACTTCACCCAATACCGGGTAAAGCCCGTCACTGAGCACGGGCGCATAGGCAGGGGCAGGTCCCTGGGCATGGGTAACCTCGATGGGCGGCAGCTTCGAGCGGAGGCCCCGGCCCGGCACCAGGAGCCAGATGAGCACGGCGAGGGAAGCCACACTGATGGCGCCCATGAGCAGGCGTTCCATGGCCTCCCGGCGTGGATTTGGCGGTTCCTGTTCGAGCCCTCCGGGCAGCGACTCGAAGAGCGCGCGATGCTCTTCCAGATCCAAGCCCACTTTCCGTGCCACCAAACGGGTCAAGGGTCGCTCCCGTCCTGGAGGGATTCGCCCCCAGTCCTCCGTCTCGATGGCATTCAACAGATACAAGGGGAGGCGAAGCTCCCGCGCCAGGCTCTCCGGCGATAGGCCTCTGGCCACTCGGGCCTGACGCAGCAAGGCACCGAGTCCCGCCTGATGAGGCTCGGCGGTCACGGTTTCCACCCGACCAACACTTCTCGGAGAGCCCGCCCGAGCTGTTCCCGCCGTTCATCGCGATTGAGGCGGCGATCGTTCATGGTTCCGCGATGCGCCAAGGCATCGCTGAAGGTGTCTTGGAGGTCATCCGGGGTCACGAATGCGCGCCCGTCCAGCCATGCCTCAGCCTTGGCCAGAGCCAGCCAATGACTGGCGGCCCGCGTGGAACAGAAGCCCCCATCCTTGCGGACGCGAGCCACCACGCGCTCCGCATAGTCGAGTACCGCATCCGCCAGGCGCACCCGTTTCACCGAAGCCCTGACCGCCCGCCATCCCGTCAGTTCCAGGCAAGGGCTCAGCTCGTCGAGTTTTTCGGAACCAGCCTCGCCCTTCAGCACCAAGCGCTCGGCTGCGGTGCTTGGGTAACCCAGGTGGACCACGCAGGCGAAGCGATCCAGCTGGCTCTCCGGCAGTGGGAAGGTGCCTGAATGATCCATGGGATTCTGGGTGGCGATGACGAAGAAGGGGTCGGGCAAGGGATAGTACGTGCGGTCGAGCGTCACCTGGCCCTCCACCATCACCTCGAGGAGTGCGCTCTGGGTCTTGGGGCCGATGCGGTTCAGTTCGTCCAGCAGCACGACATTGGCGAAGATGGGACCTTCCTGGAAGCGGAACGACTGGGCGGTCGCATCCCAAAGATGCACGCCCAGGAGATCGGAGGGCAGGAGGTCATTGGTGCCTTGGATCCGCTGATACGAGCCACCCAACAAGCGGCTGAGGCCCTTGGCCAGGGTCGTTTTCCCCACCCCTGGCAGATCCTCCAGCAAGAGATGGCCGCCCGCGAGGATCACCGCCACCGCCCTCCGGACCTGGGGTTCCTTGCCCACCACCACTCGGCAAAGGGCTTCCAGGCCCTGGCGCACACCAGCGCGAAGGAGTTCCACGGCATCGGAGGAGAGCGGTGCTTCCAGCATCAGACCCTCAGTCTACCCCGATGAATCCTGACCCAATTGCTCCCTCTATGCCTCTTCCAAAGGAATCCGGTAATCACGAAGGCGTTGGGTGAAGGCTCGTGTGGTGAGCCCAAGGGCAGCTGCGGCGACCGAGGGATCGCTACCACTGGCTGCGAGGGCCCGGCGCAGGAGGGAGGGCTCCGCGCGCTGCACGAGTTCGGCGAGCATGACCTCAAGCGTGGCTGGTGCCGGCAGAGGAAGGCATAGCGTTGTGTCCAGAGCCCCCGTGGGTGCCGGCAGCGCGGTCAGGATGGCCCCTTGAGTAGCTCGCAGGGCCTGGGTCGCGCACCAGGCCAATTCCCGAAGGTTGCCAGGCCAGGTCCGCTGCAGCAGATCCCGTTCGACGGCCCGTTCCACCAGTGGAAACGGACGGCCGTCCTGGCGTGCGGCTGCCTCCAGGAAGCTCCTGAACATGGGCAGCACATCCTCCTTCCGATCCCTCAGGGGTGGCAGCTGGAAGCAGAGCACCCCAAGCCTCAAGCGCAGAGCTTCCGGCACCTTTTGCTCGGAGTGAGCGCCCCCCATCCAGCGGATGCTTTCTGCGCGTTCCATGACCCCCAGCAGTCCCTGAACCTGGGTGGCGGAGAGATCCTCCAAATCCGTGAGGTAAAGACTTCCGCGCGCAAACTGCTGCAGCTGACGTTCATCCGGAAGGCTGGTGGCGCTGACCACCAGGAAAGGCCCCTGGGGGTTCCAGAGGGTATGCAGCCGTCGCGCCGCGCGCAGCTTCCCCACGCCCTTCTCGCCGAGAAACAAGGCGGGAGCATGGCTGTCTGCGGCCTTCGCGAGAGCCTGATCCAGAGCCTTCATCACCGGGGAGTGGACCACCCATGGCTCCCGCCGATCCGGCGGCGGGGCCTCCGCCAGGGCATGGAGATGTTCCAGGACCGCATGGAAGTGATCCAGATCGAAGGGCTTGGGGAGGAACTCGTCAGCCCCGCTGCGCATCGCTTCGACGATGTCTTGGGGTTCCCCGAAGGCGGACATCAGCACGATGCGGATGGCCGGATGCATTCGTTTGGCCCGTTTGAGTAGTTCCAGCCCGCTAAAACCCGGCAGTCGCAGATCCGTGACCAGTACCTCGAAGGAACTCCGTTCCAACGCCTCCAGCGCCTCTCGAGGATCTCCCACCGCTAACACATCCCACGACGAGCTCGCCAGTGCCTGCACCAACAGACGCCGGAAAGTTTCCTTATCCTCGACCAGCAGTAGACGCATGGAATCAAGCTACCAGCGTTCCGGCCAGCGACCTACCTTAGCCCCAAAACCACCATTGAAACCGCGAATAACGCGAATAGGCGCTAAGCGCCCACGCGAATGGAGGTTCAGAATGGGCCAATCTTGTTCAGTTTTCATCCGCGTTCATTCGCGCAATTGGCGGTTTCATCTTTTCAAATGCAAAATCCCGCTTAGAGCGTGAACGTGAACCCCTCCACCAGGATGCCCGGCAGGAGCGCACCGCCCAGGGCGCGCTGTTCGTAGCTGCCGGTCTCGGGGATGAGGGAACGCTGGCGAGTGAGGCCCAGCAGTTTGTCGCCGAAGAGGTGATAGATGCTTTCGTCGAAGCGCAGGTCTTTGATGGGGGCGGCGATCTTGCCATCCTTGACCCAGAAGCAGGCAAACCGTGTCATCCCCGTGATCCGGCCGGAATCGTTATCGCTCCAGTTGAGATAGTGCAGGTTGGAAAGGTAGAGACCGGTGCCAATGAGTCGCAAGGCTTCGTCTTCGTCCAACTCGCCAGCGCCGATGGCGGGCGAGCGGACCCCTTCCCCCCCGGGGGCCGCGTTGGAAGGGATACCGTACTGCTTGGCCGAACGGGCCGAGACAAGGGTATGAACCAGCTTGCCGCCCTCGATGAGGACGAGCCGCTCGGGAGCCATTTCACCGAGGGCATTGAAGCGGGGTTCGACGCCGAGGCTGAAGTCCTGAACAAGGTTGAATCCCGAAGCAAGCGACTTGCGACCCTCCCGGAGCGCGATGAAGGAACTCTCGCCTTCCCGGATTCCTCGCTCACCTAGGCCATTCCAGGAGAAGAAGGTGACGAATTCATTCAGCGCATCGGGGGCCAGGTAGACCCGGTAGTTCCCCGGTTGGAGCACGCGTTCGGGCCGATCCAGGGCTGCCAGCTTGGGGATGGCCGCTGTCAGGCGGCGCGTGTATTCCCCGGCATCCCACTCCCGCCCCGCGTAGACCGACTTGAGGGCCTTGCCGTTGGGGAGATAGGCTGAATAGTCCAAGGTGAAGGTTTCGGTGGCGAACCAGTGGCGGGCTCCCGCGCTGTTGGCCGCGCCCCTGCAAACTGTCCCCTGGGCATGGATGCCCACGAAGTCCGCGCCCGCGGCAGTGATCGCCTCGCCGGGACCAAGGATCTCGTCCGGAATTCGGTCCGCGTCAGGGAGGTGACCTCGGAACGCTTCGCGCGACGTTTCGGTGGAGGTGGGAAGGGTCTGGTAGGGATCTACAGGCAGGAGGGAAGCCTCGCGCCGGACTAGGGTAAGGGCATCCGTAGCCAGTTGCGCATCAAGGGCCTCGTCCCCGGTCGTCTCGAAGGCAGAGGAAAGGGTACGGCCATCCCGGAAATACTTGATCTGGGCCCCCGCCTGGTGGACATGACCGATCTGGCGGACCTTGCCAGCATTGAAGCGGAGGAAGTCGCTGGATTCCCCTGAGAAGTCCACCGCGAGGGCTTCCCCAACGAGGAGTTCGCTGAAG
>JANYIU010000138.1 GCA_025361955.1 Holophagaceae bacterium | reverse complement strand
TCAGGTAATAGCCCCCCTCGAAGCGCGCCGCGTCAGGATCGTGCTTGAGCAACTCGGAAATTTTGTAGGTCAGACCTTTGGCTTGGATCGCCAGGCCCTTCTCGATCCGGCCGCAGGCAATGATTCGGGCATCCACCGGACTGTTCAAGGCCCCTGGAACCGGCGCGTCCTGAGGACGTAGCCCGGGTTTCAATCGTCGGGTGAAAAAGGCCTGAAAACTTGGATAGCCCTCGAGGGGGTATTCGGCCTCCTCAAGGTTGATGGCGTAGTGGCGGGCGAAGCCTCCGAGCAGGGGGCCGCGTAGCCAGAGTGGCAAGGATCGCTCCGCTATCCAGCCGACAATGGCGGACCCCCATTGCTTGGGATAAAGGCGCAGCAATTGCAGGGACAGAGGCCAACCGCTCATGATGCCCCACGTTAGCACGACCCCAAGGACCCCAATCAGTGTCGAATGGATGCGTCCTCTCATTGCTCGACTTCGAGCCCTTTCACCCGCATCTCCATTCCCTGGACGATCTTGCCAGGCATGCCGTGGCATTTCGGACAGGGTTCCACGCGGCTGCTGATCGCCACTTCCTCGGCACAGCGATTGCACCAGGCCCGGCCCGGCAGTTCCTCGATCTCGAGGGTGGCTCCGGCTGCAGGCGTATCTGCCATGACCAAATCAAAACAGAACCGCATGGAGTCCGCCTGGACGCCAGACAGACGGCCGATTTCAAGCACCACTCGGCGCACCCGTTCGAACTTGTGCAGCTTCGCGGCCTGGACGACAATTTCCCGCACCTCGCCCATGAGGGTCAACTCATGCACGGTCAGGCCCAACCATCGCCAGTGAGCCCCTCGTCTTCGAGCTCCTTGAGGGCCTCGAATACCTTGTTGGCCGCTTTTTCGTCGATCACTTCCAGGGCCATCCCCGCGTGGATCATGACGTAATCGCCGATGCCAGCCTTGGGAACAAAAGCCAGACTCACTTCCTTGAAAACCTGGCCGAACGACACACGGCCCATGCGCAGATTGTCTTCACGGATTTCGATGATCTTGCCGGGCACGGCCAAACACACAGCCCACCTCCTTGCGGTCCCTTCAGGGTAGTCCAAGGCTTGAGATGCCTGGCGCACCTTCTTTGAGCGGTCTTTACCACTCCCTTTTTACGGTTTGGGGCAGTTGTGCGGTAAATCAAAGGGGTTGTGCAGTAAATCAAAGTGCTCCTATTCCTTTGTTTCCAATGATTCAAACCTGGAAATTGACGCGAACCATGTAAATTAACTTCAAACCGTGTTTTTGCCTAATCGTTACGAGCCCCATGAAATGTGCTACTTTTGATTCCGCTCAACTCGAGTCCTGGAAGCGCCAAAGCACCGGTCTTTCATGACGGGTAGGTCCGACAGCGGCCCCGAAGGGGTCTCTGCCCTTGAACGACTTCGCCAAGTCAACCCTCAACAACACCTGAGGTAGCCGTATGGACTATCAGGCACAAGTGATGAAGATCATCGCGGTACCCTTGCTGGGGTCCCTTTTGATCCCGGTCCTGGGATGGATGGGCAGGAAGAAGCTCACGGGCTACTTGGCCGTGGTCTTGATCGCCACCACCAATATCCTGACTTGGAAGCTCATAGGCCCTGGACTTAGCGGCCAGAACTCTCACTACATCTATCCTTTGTTCCAAGGTTTGGGCGTCACCTTCAACTTTGGTCTGAATGTCGACGCCCTGGCCATTTTCATGGCCTTCACGGCGTCCCTCATCGCCACCCTAATCGCCATCTATTCCTTGGGCTACATCGAACACGAGGAGCACGAACCCGAGTACTACTTCATCGTCACCCTGTTCGTGGGCGGGATGATGGGACTGGTCTTCTCCACCAATTTGATCTTCCTGTATCTCTTCTGGGAGATCTCGGCCCTGGCAACCTGGCGCCTCATCGGCTACTACCGCGAACCTGAATACGTCTGGAAGGCCGACAAGGCCTTCCTGGTCACCTTCGCGGGCGCGGTGTTCATGCTGCTCGGCTTCGGGCTGGTCTTCGCCCAGTACGGCTCCTTCGATCTCGTGGGACCCGGCAGCTTGGCCGGCAAGCCCATCAGCGCCATCGCCTTGATCCTCATCATGGCGGGTATCTTCAGCAAGAGCGCCACGGTGCCTCTGCATACCTGGATCCCCGACGCAGGCGTGGCCCCTTCCACGATCACTTCCCTGCTCCACGCCGCCATCCTGGTGAAGATCGGTCTCTATGGCTTTGCCCGCATGTTCCTGAACGGCATGGTGATTCCCGACAGGTACTGGGTCTGGATCCTGGGCTTTGCCATGGCCAGCGCCTTCATCTCCGCCTGCGCGGCCTTGATGGAGACCAACATCAAACGCATGCTCGCCTACTCCACCGTCAGCCAGATCGGCTACACCTTCCTGGGTTTCGCGGCCGTGGCCTCCTGGGGCTACATCGGCGCCATCCTCTACATCATGGCCCATGGCTTGGCCAAGGGCGGGCTCTTCCTCTGCGCCGGCGTCGTGGAGCATGGGACCCATACGAAGGACATGACCAAGATGGGCGGTCTCATCAAGAAGATGCCCATCACAGCCATCGCCTATGCCGTCTGCGCCCTCAGCATCGCCGGCATCCCGCCCCTCGCTGGATTCTTCAGCAAGTACTTCGTGATCACCGGCCTGCTCCAGGGCGGCCACCCGGTCATCGCCACCCTGGCGATCCTGACGGCCATCCTCACGCTCCTCTATATGCTCAAGAGCTTCCAGCTGGTGTTCCTGGGTCAACCCCGGGGGGAATCGCACCATGAGGGCTCTCCGATCATGGTAGGCGTGGTGGCGGTGCTGGCTGTCCTCACGATCGTCGTCGGCCTCGGGCTCCAGCTCCCCTGGAACCTCGCCAGCAAGGCCGATCAGCAGCGTCAGGCGCTTGCGGTTCAAGCCGTCCAGCAGCGCGAGGCGCTTGCGGCCCAGGCCCTCCAGATCAGCTCCCAGCCCTGAGGTCCAACCATGAACGAAACCATGCTCCTCGCGCTGCCCATTGCCCTACCCATCCTGGCGGGCGTGATCGTCCTCCCCTTCTTGCGGAAGAACGCCACTGCCTTGGCTTGGACCGCCCTCCTGACCGTAGGGGTCACCCTGATCGGCTCCTTCAGTCTCCTGGCCGACCCCACCATGTCTGTGACCATTCCCTGGCTGGGGCTCTTCAATCTGTCCTTCAGCATGACCTCCTGGAAGGCCCTCCTGCTGGGGTTCATGTTCTTTTTCCAGATCCTGAACGGGGTCTATCTGCTCCGCTTCATCACCCGCATCCCTAGGCCCTACCTCTTCACGGTGTTCTCCCTGGTGGCCTTCGGCAGCGCTTGTGGCGTGATCCTCACCCAGAACGTCCTGATCCTTCTCATCGGCTGGGAGATGTTCCTAGTCTCCCTCTACGCCTTGATCCTTTCGGCTGGCGACGGAACCGAGCCGGTGGCCATGAAGGCTCTGATCATCGGCGGCGCCAGCGACTTCCTCATGATCCTAGGCCTGATGCTGTTCATCCAGGCCGGTGGCAGTCTGAACCTGAATGTCACCGCCCCGATGGAAGTGGGCAAGTCCTTCATGACCTTCGCCTCCTTTGTCTTGATGTTCCTGGGCGCCGGGGCCAAGGCGGGCATGTGGCCCTTCCAGACCTGGATCCCCGAGGCCGCGGAGGTGATGCCCACCCCCGGCTTCGCGGCCTTGCCCGCCTCCCTGGAGAAGCTGCTGGGCATCTACTTCCTGTTCGTCATCTGTCGCGACCTGTTCGTGCTGAACGCCACGGCCAAGCTCGTGATGTATGTCTTTGCGGTGGTCACCATCTATGCCGCGGTGATTCCCGCCCTGGTGGAACGGAACTTCAAAAAGGTGCTGGCCTTCACCGCCATCTCCCCGGTGGGTTTCATGATCGCGGGCATGGCCACCTCCACGGCGGCGGGCATGGCCGGAGCGCTGATGTACATGCTCACCCACGCCACCTACAAGTCCGCCATGTTCTATGCCGTGGGCAACTTGGAGCAGTCGGCGGGCGGCGCCTCGCTGGAAGCCATCGAAGGCCGCAAGGAGATCCTGCCCTACACGGTCCTGGGCTTTCTTATGGCCTTCGCCGCAGCCGTCTCGCTGCCTCCCACAGGCGGTTTCCTGGCCAAGGAATTCATCTTTGAAGGCCTCCTGGAACACCACAACTTCTTCGTCTTCTTCTTCGTGTGGCTCGGCGCCATTCTCAACACCGCCGTGGTCCTGAAGCTGGTGGCCGTGATCCTGTCGGGCTGGAAGAACAAGGTCAAGGTGGACCTGGGCTGGACCTTCGTGGCACCCGTGGTCATTCTTGGCCTCGCGGCCCTGGCCGGTGGCTTCATCCTGGACATGAACGCCGGCGTGATCGGCGAAGTGGTGGGCTTCCACGAACCCGAATGGATTCGCGAAGTCTGGCATATCTCGCCCGTGACCATCGCCTCGGTGGGCATCTACGTGCTTGGCGCCACGCTCTTCTTCGCGCTGCGGAGCCCGGGCAAGCCGGAATGGAGCACCTTCCATTTCCTGCGCGAATCCCCGGTCCTGGGCCGCGCCTACGAACTGGCCGAAACGAAGACCTTCGACGCCTACGAAGTGGGCATGAAGGTGATCCATTGGATCGCCAACCTGATCTTCTGGCGCTTTGAGCGCCTCATCGACCGGGTCGCGGACTGGTTCATCTCCGCGGGTCGGCGGATCGCTCGTCCTTCCTTGAGCGCCATCCACACCGGCGTATACAGCAATTATCTCGCGTGGGTGGTAGCCGGGTTCGTCCTGGTCTCGGCTCTCGTCCTTCTCCGATAGTCCGGAATCGATGTCTGTTGGGGTGATCAATGCCTAACATTTCCTGGTTTTTCACGGTTCCGCTCGTGGCGGCCCTCCTGATGCCCTTCGCCTCGAAGGTGCATCGCCGAGTGGTCGACGGTTTGGCGGTGCTGACTGGCCTCGTCCTCTTCAGTCTCAGCCTGGGGCTGATCCTGGGCTGGATGCCTGCCGGCGATTTCACGGCGAACGAGGTGCGCCTGCGAGCCGACGGCCTCAGCGCGCTCTTCCTGCTGGTGATCAATTCCATCGGCTTCGCGTGCCTGATCTATGCCACGGACTACCTGGATCATCTGGGCGGGCGCGCCAAGTTCTACGGGCTCTTCCTCATCCTGATGCTGGGCCTCAACGGCGTAGTCCTGGTGCACGACCTCTTCAGCATGTATCTCTACATGGAGGTGGCCTCCATCGCTTCCTATGTGTTGGTGGCCTTCACCCTCGAATTCGATGGCATCGAATCCGCCCTCAAATACCTGCTGTTGTCGGTGGTCGGAACCGCCCTGATCCTCATCGGACTGGCTCTGGTCTACCTCCGGCTCGGAACCCTGGAATTCAGCGCCATCAAGAGCCTTCTAAGCCAGGGTGACATGCCGCGGCTGTTCCTGTTGGTCGGCGCCATGTTCCTTGCGGGATTTGGCCTGAAGGCGGCCATCATGCCCTTCCACGCTTGGCTTCCGGACGCCCACCCCTCGGCCCCGGCCCCGGTTTCGGCCATCCTTTCCGGCGTGGTGATCAAGGTATCCGGCGTCTACGCCCTGATCCGCATCTTCCTCTACCTCTACCCCCGGACTCCCCAGATCCAGAGCGTCTTCATCATCCTGGGGGTCGTATCCATGGCCTTCGGCGCGATCCTCGCCTACTTCCAGGACGATATCAAACGCATGCTGGCCTACTCCAGCATCAGCCAGATCGGCTATATCATGATCGGCCTCGGCATCGGCCATCCCCTGGCCATCGCCGGCGCCCTCTTCCACATCCTGAACCACGCCCAGTTCAAGAGCCTCCTGTTCCTCAACAGCGGTGCCCTGCAGTTCCGCACGGGCACCCGGAACATGACCGAGATGGGCGGGCTGGAAAGCCGAATGCCGATCACGAGCACCACGAGCGTTTTCGGAATGCTCTCCATCTCAGGTATTCCGCCCTTCAACGGCTTCTTCAGCAAGTTCCTGATCATCCTGGGCGCCGTCAAGGCCGGATATTACACCGTGGCCGCCCTCGCCGCCCTCTTCAGCGTCTTCACCCTGGGCTACTTCCTGGTGATCCAACGCAAGGTGTTCTTCGGCAAGCTGAATATCAAGTGGAAGGACATCAAGGAAGCCCCCGCCGCCATGTCGGTCTCCGTGATCCTGCTTGCTGCCGCCTGTCTTCTCACCGGTGTCTTCTTCAGTCCGATCCTGTCCAAGGTGATCGAACCAGCGGTATTCGTTCTCACGGGAGGGAAGTGACATGGGCACCATCCTGTTGCTGCTGCTCGTCTTTGCACTGATCCTCGCCGTGGGTCTCGCCAAGGATCTGTTGAAGGCCGCCATCGCCCTTGCGGCTGCCAGCGTCTTCCTCTCCGTGGTGCTCTTCCATCACGGGGCCTGGGTGGCTGCGGTCTTCGAACTCAGTGTCTGCTCCGGCCTCATCACAGTGCTGTTCGTCTCCACCATCAGCCTGACCAAGGATTCTGACCAGAACGAGGAAGCGAAGATCACCGGCTACCTGCTGCCAGCCTTCCTGTTGTTCTTCATCGGGGTCGATTTCTTTGCCCTCAAGTGGATCGGAAAGTTCATCCAGCCAGCCAATGAGATTGCCCAGGCTGCGACCGGGACGGCGGGATTCAGTGCTGAGTTCTGGGGTTCACGGACCACCGATGTCCTCGGTCAGTCCGCCTTGATCCTGGCTGGCGTCTTTGCGATCCTGGCCCTCTTCAAACGCGTCGCGAAGCACTCTCCTGAGGGGATGAAGCATGAGTAGCGGAATCTTCAATCCCGAGGTCTACGGCCTTCTCTTTTTCGGACTGCTGACCGTCATGGTGGGCGTCTACCTCCTGTTGGGCTATCGGAACCTGATCCGGATCATGCTGGGCGTAGAGGTCATCTCCAAGGGCATCACGATGACCCTCCTGGGTGCGGGGCTGCACCAAGGCCGCCCGGACTTCATCCAGGCCCTGATCGTGACCTTCATCATCGTGGAAACCATTCTGGCCGCGGTTATGCTGGGCATCGTGATCATTTCCCACAAGATTCACGTCACGCTCGACATTCGTCGACAGTCCAAGCTGAAGGGGTGATCCATGGATCTGACAATCCTCCTGTCTCCACCAATCGCCTTCCTGCTCTTCATGCTGGTGGGCTATGGGCTCTATGCCCTGGGAAACCGCATGGCTGGCGTACCGGTCCCGGATGTGGACCCCAAGAATGATCTGATGAAGACCGAACCGTACGCCTGCGGCAATGAATACGAAGCTCAGCGCTTCCAGTTCGGCTATCAGAAGTTCTTCATCGCGGCCCTCTTCTTCACCGTCATGCACGTGGCCATCATGACCATCGCTACGGTACCCAGCGGTACCGGGGCCTATAAAGCCATCCTCTACCTGACGGTGATCGCCATTTCCATCTACATCCTTTACGTGGACTTCGACTAGCTCCGAGGTGAGCCATGCTGAACAAACTTGTGAAATGGTCTCGGGTCAAGTCACCCTGGGTCCTTCATTTCAACTCAGGCGCCTGCAACGCCTGTGATATCGAGATCCTGGCCGCCCTCATGCCGCACTACGACCTGGAGCGGTTTGGAGTGATGCTGAAGGCCTCGCCGCGGCATGCGGATGTCCTGCTTTGCAGCGGGCCTGTGACTCTCCAGATCGCCAAACGCCTGCAGCGGATTTACGCCCAGATGCCCAACCCCAAGTTCGTGGTGGCCGTGGGCAGCTGCGCCTGCAGTGGCGGGGCCTTCCGCGGCTGCTACAACGTCATGGAGGGGGTTGATCAGGCCATTCCGGTCACGGCCTACATTCCCGGCTGCCCGGTGAAGCCCGAATCCATCATCGACGGGGTCGCCAAACTCCTGAATCTGCTCGAGAAATCTTCTGCCTGAGGGCTGCCATGACCATAAGCATTGCGGACTACCCGAAAGCCATCCAGGAGGCCTTCCCCGGCAAGGAAATCATTCAGACCCGGCCCCGCCGGTTCTGGATCGACCTGAAACCGGAGGAACTCCGGGATGCCGTCACCGTCGTGCGGGAGAAGCTGGGGATTTTCCATCTTTCCACCATCTGCGGCGAGGACCTGCGGGACGAGATCCTGGCCAACTATTTCATGGGCGGTCAGGTCTGCATCGCGTTGCGGGTGCACATGGACCATGACAAGCCCACCGTGCCGTCCCTGGCTGACCTCATCCCCGGTGCCATTCCCTACGAGCGCGAGCTGCGGGACATGTTTGGCATCGACCCGGTGGGCAATCCCGATCCCCGGCGCGCGACCCTGCCCGAGGATTGGCCGGTGGGTGTCTACCCGCTCCGGAAGGACTGCCATCCCCCCCGGGCGGGACAGGCTTGGCCCAGTGTGGAAATGAAGACGGAAGTGAAGGCCTAGGGCAATCCCCAGCATTCGGAGCACTGAGATGGAAAAGGATACGATCTGGCTTCCAATCGGGCCGCAACACCCCTTCCTGAAAGAAGCGGCCCAGTTTGATTTCGACATTCGCGGCGAGGAGATCGTCGGGGCCCGCTATCAGCTGGGCTACAACCACCGGGGCATGGAGAAGGCCTGCGAGGATCGCAACTATTACCAGTGCCTCTACCTGCTGGAACGGATCTGCGGCATCTGCTCCCACTCCCACACCACCGCCTTCAGCATGGCCGTGGAGCAGATTCTGAATCTGGAGGTTCCCAAGCGCGGCGAATACCTCCGGAGCCTCATCTGCGAGATGGAACGTCTGCACAGCCACCTGCTCTGGCTCGGTGTGGCCGCTCATGAGGTCGGCTTCGACTCCCTCTTCATGCTGGTCTGGCGCGACCGCGAAGTGGTGATGGAGCTTCTGGAAGCCATCACCGGCAACCGCGTCAATTACGCCATCAACACCATCGGCGGCGTCCGCCGCGATATCACCGACGAGCAGCGCACGAAGGTCCTCCAGATGGTGAAGGACCTCGAAAAACGCATGGAATACTACGCCCACATCGGTACCAACGAGCCCACCTTCGTGAACCGCATCAAGGGCGTCGGCATGTTGCCCGCCGAGAAGGCCAAGGCCATGTGTTCCGTCGGACCCTTCGCCCGGGCCTCGGGTTTGGACCTGGATGTCCGTCGCGATGATCCCTACGGCGCCTATCCAGATCTGGAATTCAAGGTCATCACCACCACCGAGTGCGACATCCTGGGTCGTGTCATCGTGCGCGTCCTTGAGCTGGTCGAATCCTGCAAG
>JANYIU010000132.1 GCA_025361955.1 Holophagaceae bacterium | reverse complement strand
GGAAAGCCAACACCACGCCCTGGATGATCTGAACCATGCCCAGGACCGGCGGTCGCGCGCGGTTCTTGGGTTGGACCAGCGTCTGAGTCTCATCGATCAGGATCGCGGCTTCCAGCTCGAACGCAGCGAGGAATCCGGCACTGCCCAGGCCCAGAGCCGGCAACGCCTGGAGGAACTGCAAAACCGTTCTGGGGATTCGGCGACGGAACAGCAGCGACTGCGGTCGGGGCTTGCCCTGGCGCAGTCGGCCTTGGAAGCGAAGGAAAGCTTGGTTGCCGATGGTGAAGAAGCTGTGGCTCTGGCCGCTGGGGCGATGCGCCGGATGGAATCCGAACTCAAGGAACTGCGTGCTCAGAGGGCCGAGGCCGAGAAGGCGGCTTTGGCCCACCAGCACCAGCGGCAAGCACTGCATCAGCAGATCGCCCAGCTGGAAGGTCGCCTGGATGCCCTGAACCATGAGGAAGCCCTCCGGGCGCCCCGCTTTGAGGGACTGCAAGCCGACGACCAGAGGCTCTCCCGAGAGCTAGCAGCTGCGGAGGAGCGGCTGGAACAGATAGAGGAAGCAGTCCAGGTGCAATCCAGGCTGCAAAGGGAAGCGGCGGAGGCCCATCGGAACTGCACCACCGCCCTGCGGGAGGCGGAGGGGGCCCTGGAAACGGAAGAACGCCGCATGCGCCAGATCTCGGATCTGCTGAAGCAGGCCAGCGGTTCCGAGGAACTGCGGAAAGCGCTTGCCTGGCTCAAGGAGCGGGGTGAGGAGCCGCGCTCCCTGGCCGATTCCCTGACCGTGGACGAGGAGATCCTGGCGGATCTGGAACGGCTGCTGGGCTCCTGGATCCAGACCGTGACCTTGGGAGCGAAGGGGCTGGAAGCCCTGGGTGACGCGCCCGGCCAGTTGTGGGTATCGCTGGGAGGCAGCCCGGACGCACTGGCAGCACCTGAAGGCTGTGCCTCCCTGGCCTCCCACCTGCGCTGGAGAGTGGGTCAGGAACGGGCCCTGGAACCCTTGCTGGCCCGCTCCTTCCGCTGCTCTGATGCGGCTATGCCCGCCCTCGCGGCGGGCCATCCTGAATGGGCCTTCGTTTCGCCCAAATTGGTCAAGCTGCCGTTCGGTCCCGTGCAGACAGGTGTCGCCGCACCAGCGGCCTCGCCCCTCAAGCTGCGCACGGAGCTGGGGGTGGCGCGCAAGGCACGGGAGGAGCATCTGGACCGCGTGGAAGCCCTCGAAACCGAGCTGAAAACCCGGAAGGCGAGGCTGCAGGAGACCGGCGAGCGATTCCGGGAAATGGAGGAAGATCGGCTCCTGGCGAGGCGTTCCTTCGAAGACCTGAAGGGGCGTCTGGCTTCGGTGCAGGGACAATTGAGGGAGATCCGGGAAGCTCAGGAGCGCGCGGATTCCCAGTGGGAGCAGCTCGAGAACGAGATCACCGCCCTGCGTGGCAAGCTGCGGGAGTTGGAAACCCAGCCCGAGCAGCACGAGGAGGCTGGGCTCACCGAGGCCATCCACACTGCGGAAGGCCGTCAACAGGAGGCCCAGCAGGAATTGGAACGCCACCGGGAAGTGCTCGTGGAAGCCAGCCAGGTGCGCAGCGCCGCCTGGGCCGAGCGGGATAGTCTCCAGCGGCAAGTGCAGCAGCTCCAGCGTGGGTCTTTCGATCTGGCAGCGGAGCAGCAGCGCATCGAGGCTGACATTCAGCAGGCTCAGGAACGATCCAGCCAAGCACAGGTCAGGCTCGAGGAGCTGGAAACGGAGACCCAGCAGAAACTCCAGGAACGGCAGATTCTGGTGGACCAACAGGCCGAAGTCCTGCCCGAGATCGAGCGCGCCCAGGAGGCTCTGCGCATCCATGAGCGCAGGCCCCGGGAGCTCCAGCAAGCCCTGGAGAACGCGCGCCAGCTCCATCACGAAGCCCTGATCCAGGGTGCTCAAATCCAGGGCAGCAGGGAGACGTTGGCCAAGGAAGTGGAACTGGCGCTCGCCACGACGGTCCCTGATTTCCTTGCGTCGATCACTGAAGATGAGCGTGAGGCCTGGAACCTGGGCGAACTGGTGCATCAGACGAAGCACACGGAACTGCAATCCAAGCGTCTGGATCTGGGTAGCGTGAATCCCTTGGCCATCCAGGAACTCCAGGAGGCCGAGGAGCGGCTCACCTTCATGAACCAGCAACGGGGGGACGTGATGGAGGCCATCGGGAACCTGGAAGCCACCATCAAGGAGATCAATGCCACCAGTGAGGAACGCTTCAGAGAGGCCTTCGACTTCGTGAACGCCCGCTTCCAGGAGGTGTTCAAGGAGGCCTTCGGGGGCGGCAATGCCCACCTGAGTCTGCAGGATCCCAAGGACTTGTTGGAATGTGGCATTGAGATCATGGCCCAGCCTCCGGGTAAGACCGCTAAGGCTTTGACGCTGCTATCTGGTGGGGAAAAGGCGCTTACTGCGATTTCCCTCCTTTTCGCCATCTTTCACTTCAAACCTTCGCCGTTCTGCGTACTGGACGAAGTGGACGCCCCCCTGGACGAGGCCAACGTGGGTCGCTTCGCCGGAATGGTGCAGCGGATGAAGCTGGATACGCAATTTATTGTGATTACTCACCAGAAGCCCACCATGGTGGCTGCGGACACCCTCTATGGCGTCACCATGGAAGAGCGGGGCATTTCCCGGCTGGTGAGCGTTCAGCTGAAAGAAGCCGAGCAGCTGGTCTAGCCGGTTAATTTCCTCGCGATCATGTGCCGGACCCCGAAGGGGATGTCAATACGAAAGAAACTGAAATTTGTGGAAAACATCATCGCAGCGGAAATGGCTGTTTGCTTCCAACCGCACATTTTAAAACATTTAATATCAATAGTTGCAACGTCGCCTCACGGAAGTGGCAATGCGCAGAAGTCTAGAAAATGGTGGAATTAGGGGGTTGACAGGGGGGAAATCCGCAAGGTTTTCCACATGAGCCGCGGAATTCAGTCCGGTG
>JANYIU010000131.1 GCA_025361955.1 Holophagaceae bacterium | reverse complement strand
CCAGGACCATTCACCACGCAGCCCATGACCGCGTAGGTGATGAATTCGTGGTTGATCTCCTTGAGGCCAGCCTCGATCTCCTGGGCCACTTGTTTGAGGTCGATCTGCATGCGTCCGCAACCGGGGCAGCTGACCATGTGGAAGCCGCCGGACCTCAGATTCAGGGCTCGCAGCAGCTCATGGCCCACCCGGCATTCCTCCGCGCCATCCCCGGTGAGGGAGACGCGGATGGTGTCCCCAATCCCTTCGGCCAGGAGGATGCCCATGCCCAGGCTGCTGCGGATGGTGGCGCCCCAGGGGGTTCCCGCCTCAGTAATACCGAGATGGAGCGGATAGTCCACCTGCTTCGCCAGCAGCCGGTAGGCCTGGACGGTGCGGGTCACGTCGCTGGTCTTGAGGCTGATCTTGGTCTGATAGAAACCGACTTTCTCGAGGAGTTCCAGATGGCGGAAGGCGCTCTCCACCATGGCCTCCGGGGTGGCATGCCCGAACTTCTCCAGGAGGTCCTTTTCGAGACTGCCGCCATTGACCCCGATGCGGATGGGAATGCCTTTCTCGCCCGCCTTGTCCACCACGGCCTTCACCCGCTCCTGCCCTCCGATGTTGCCTGGATTGATGCGCAGGCAGGCCGCACCACCGTCGGCTGCCACCAGGGCCAGCCGGTAGTCGAAATGGATATCGGCCACCACCGGGATGGGACTGCGGGCGCAGATCTCGTGGAACACCTCGCCCGCTTTGGTCGTGGGCACGGAGACCCGCACGATCTCGCAACCCGCAGCGGCATAGTCATAGATCTGGTTGACGGTCGCCTCCACGTCCCGGGTGTCGGTCTTCGTCATGCTCTGCACCGGGATTGGCGCATCGCCGCCCACGGGCACATTGCCTACCAAAATCTGGCGTGACTTCCGGCGTGGGGCCAGGGGTTTCAACTCGAGCTCGGACATCAGAACCTCTCCCGGCCTTCGATGCCGGCTGGCTCCAGTCTACTCCTTGGCGGCAGTATCCTCCGGCACGAGATCCTTCATCAGGCAGCCTCCCTGGCTGCTGAGGGCCAGATCCAGGATGCGCCCCTTCGCATAGGGTTTGGTGATGTAGGTGTGCAGTCGCTGGATCTGGGCCAGCACCCGGACGGTGCTGTAGAAGCACTCCCGCAGGGTCATCAGCTGCTGAGGGGAAGGGGGCTCGGGGAGCTTGATGAGGTGATCCAGCAGGATCTGAGCCGCAGCCAGGGGTTGTGCCAATTCGTGGGCCGTGCCCCCGGCGATCTCCAGCAGGGCTCGATGCCTTTCCCCGGCCAGAGCCGCCTGGTCCTGGCGGCGCAGCCGAACCAGCATCCGCAGCTTGGCCAGGAGTTCGGAGAAGGTATAAGGCTTGATCAAATAGTCGATGCCGCCCGCCTCGATGCCTTCGCTGATCCAATCCTGGCCCACCCGGACCGCACTCAGGAAGATCAGGGGGGTCCGGTCGTTAAGGGGGAGTTCCCGGATCTGCCGACAAGCCTCGATGCCGTCCATGCCGGTGAGGCTGACGTCCATGAGGATGCCCTCGAAGGACCGCTCTTTGCAATGTTCAATGGCTTCTTCCGCGCTTTGAGCCAGGGTGAGGATGAACGGCTGGCGCTTCAGCTCCATGCTGAGCACCTTCAGATTCCCTGGCAAATCATCTACCACCAGGATATGGCCAGGATTTCCCTGGGTCGGAATATAGGAATCTAGCATGGGACTCTCACACTAGACACAGTATCGGAGAGTCCCCCATTCGTCATTAATCTGGGCCTACCGGACTAGGTTCAGCACTTCCTGCAACAGCGTGTTGGAGGTGGTGATGACGCGGCTATTGGCTTGATAACCCTGCTGGCTGACGATCATCTGGGTCAACTCCGTGGCGGTGTCGACATTGGACAGCTCCAGGCTGTTGCCCTGGATGTAGCCCCGGCCGCCCTGGTTAGCGGCACTGATGTTGGCGGCCCCGCTGGCGAGGCTTTCGGTCCAGCTATTGTTGCCGGCCTTCTGCAGGCCATTGACATTGGTGAACATGGCCAAGGCGACCTGGGCAACCGGAATGTTCTGGCCATTGGTGAAGTGGCCGACGAGTTCACCCTTCTGGCTCACGGTGAGCCCGTCAAGGGTGCCTGCGCCCATGCCGTCCTGGGTGCTGGCGGAAGTCTGAAAGCCATTAGCGGACTGGGTCATATTGGCGGGGTTGTAAGTCAAGGACTGAGCGGCGGCCCCACTGGCCGGAGGCCAAACGACATCCATCCCGACCACGGTATTCGAAGCCAGACTTCCATTCGAAGCGAAGGTAAGCGTCCCAGCCCATGGCGTTAGCGGCAATCCGGGATTGGAAACACTCGAAGCGCCAGCCACGGAGGCGGACAGATTCCATGCATTCGCCGCCGCCGCCTTTGTGTAGGTGACCTGCAAGGAGTGCGAATTGCCCAGACTGTCGTAGATCTGAACATTGCTATTGAAAGTTGCACCTGTTATCGCGCCCGGATCCAGATTGGCGGTGAAGCCGAAGTTCTGGGTGGGAGTCGCTGCGATGGTCTGGTAAGCCGAGAGATTGATCGGACCCGGTGTCACGGAGGTATCTACCTTGGGTGGCGCCCCGGCGCGGCTCCACCCCAGCACCTTGAAGCCGGCAGGATTAACCAGATTGGAGTTGACATCCAGGGTAAAGTTCCCAGCCCGGCTATAGGCTCTGGTCCCCGCCTGGGTCTGCAGGGCGAAGAAGCCATTACCCTGGATGGCCATATCGGTGACGTTGCCCGTGGACTGGGTGGAGCCCGAGGCGAAGTTCTGGGAGATGCCGCCGAGAGCTGTTCCCATGCCGATCTGATTGGGGTTGCCGTTGCCCTGGACAGCGCTGCCGCCCATGGCGGAAGAGAAGAGATCCTGGAAGGTGGCGGAGGAGCCCTTGTAGCCGATGGTGTTGAGGTTTGCCAGGTTGTTACCGATCACGCTCATGGCGTTGCCATTGGCGTTGAGGCCTGAGAGGGCGGAATAGAAGGAGGAGTAGATGCTCACGGGTGTCTCCTTGAGATTTAGGCTGAGATTTGCAGGACGTCTGAGAAGTAGTAGCTCTGGCCGCCGGCCTTAAGGAGTACGGCGCCGTCGACAAAGGCGATGGAATTCACGGTGATGTCCTGGGTAGTCTTGGCCTCAACCTTGCTGCCGGCGCTATCCTTGGCTGCTATCTGTACCGTATAGGTGCCGTCCGCCAGGGTCTTGCCGGTGTTGTCCTTACCGTTCCAGTCGAAGACGTGGGTGCCCGAGGTCTGGCTGCCTTCATCCAGAGTGGCCACGGTGTTCCCCGCGGCATCCTTGACGGTAAGGACGACATTGGCCTGGGAGGGGAGGTCCACACCCACGGTGGCCTTGCCGCTCGTCAGATCGAAGTTGGGGGTGGCGACCCGAACCTTCTTGCCCACCAATCCCGCGGCCTGGGCCTGGAAGAGGCTCTGGTTCTGGAGTTGGAGGCCCTGCAGGAGGGCGTTGGAATTCTGCGCCTGCTCGAGCTGGGAGTAGGAGGTCATCTGCTGGACCATCTGGTTGGGATCCTGGGCCGAGGTGGGATCCTGGTTCTTCAACTGGGCTACCAACAGCTTAAGGAAAGCGTTTTTGTCCAGACTCTGGCTGGGAGTTTTCGTCGTGCTGGGGACGGTCGAGGTCGTGCTACCTACAAGTCCGGTTTCCATACAGGCTCCAGTTGGTTGATGTATTCAGGGAACGTACCATCATGCGTAGACCTCGATCTGATGCGGATCTAACGAAGCCAGTAGTTCTTTGTTGAGGTCTTTGTTGGGCATTTCCTGCTTCAACTCGGCAGGAAGAAGACTCCCGGAGGGGTTGCCCATGGCCCGCTCTTGGGAGGCGGTCTGGGCTTGTTCGTGCCGGGCGCCGGAGTGGAGGTCAAAACTGCCGAGGCTGAGCCCTTGTTCCTTCAAAGAGGCTTCCAGGAACGCCTTGTGCTCCCGAAGAATGGGCAAGCTGGATGCCTCCGAGGCCCATAAGCGAGCGTGGACCTCCTGGCCTTCGACTCTCAGCTGGATAATCATTCGGCCCAGAGATTCAGGGTGCAATTGCAGTTCGGCCCCTTGCGACTTGTTTTGCAGGATCCAACGGATGCTGCCTTCCACCTGAGTAAACACGGGGTGGGGCCTCACGGCGGGGGTTTCTGCGTGGGTTGCTCCGGGGGCAGTCTTGATCCCTTCCCCGATTGGGGGTGCGAGGAGTTCCGCGGGGGAAGTATGCACCCTCTGGGTCTGCGCGCTGTCCTCGGGTCTTATCAGGCTGGTCTGGGCAGCCTCCGCCCTGGCCTTCATCGCCGGTGCTTGTGGATCCTTGTCTCCGACCTGTCCCTGGCCCCGTGCCGGATTGGGCTCTGTTGGAGCGGCTTGGGGGCGGACGTCGGCTGCTTTCGGTGGCTCTACTTGACTCGGTTTGGCCATTTCAGGATTCAGTTTCAGGATCTGGATCTCTGCCTTGGCAAGGGACAGTCCCTCCCCGAGAGGGTATTTGCTGGAACTCGATGGGGTCACTCTCGCCGCTTCCTGGGCCTGCGAGAGCCCCGACAGCGAGGGATCGACGGTTGGAGTTCCTTTCGCAAGGGTGGCTTTCGGCCCCAAGGTTGTTGCTTTTAACTCCTGCGGAACAGCCGTGGCTTGGGAAGGATCCGTTAGAGTTGGTTTTACTGCATTTAATGGGGCTGTGTCGGTCGGTTCCAACGTCTTCGGGAGTTCAAGGAGGGTGGAATCTTTGGAAAGATTGCCTTCCAGAGGGATAGATCCTTGGCCCAGGACGCTGGTCGGGTTGAGTCCCTGCGGGCTAACCGTTGTTTGGGAAGGATCCGTTAGGGCGGGTTTGGCCGAGTTTGCTGGGGTAGCGCCGGTCGTATCAGCAGTTTTCGGAAACCCTAAGAGGGCGGAATCTTTGGGAAGCTTGCCATCCGGAGGGTTGGACCCCGGATCCAGGACACTGGTTTGCTTGAGTCCTTCCGGAGCAAACGCTGCCAGAGAAGGTTCCATGAAGGCAGGCTGTTGCGGCAGTGCTGGCTGGAGGGTCTCCGCTGGCAAGGCCTGGCTGTTAGGGTCGGGGAGTGGGGTCTGGACCACGGTGGCTCCGACTCCAGCCTGAACCTGCTCTGCGACCGGGGCTCCGTCGCGAGAGCTCGAATTTGCCACTGTTGCTGATGAGGTTACGCTGGCCGGTTCCGCTTTTGCGGGGGGGGGTGTCTGCACGGCAGCTTTCGCCGAGTCACTTGCCTTTGTGGCTACCTTGCTCGCAGTACTGCCGGTCGGGGCTATTGCCCTCAGCTCCGGCGAGGCATGAGCTTCAAGGGGTTGTGGCCGAACCGAGGCGAGGTCTTTGGATTTTGCCCGATCTCCCCGATGAAAGCTGGGAGCCGAAGTCGCAGCTGTTTTGGGAATCGCCGCAGACACGAGCGCTGTCTTGGCCATCACGCCGGCGAAGAGGGCATCCGCTGGATCGCCGGTGGCTCCGTGACCTGAGCGAACTTTCGCTGGCGTTGGAGCGTTCTCCAGCTTTAGGGCCTGCAGCATGCTGACCTCCCGGTCAGCACTCTCTCGCAGGCCTCGTGCCGGGAAAGACGGGCGAAAATGGCCTAGGCCGCTGGGACTGGCGCCTTGGTCAAGGCCACCCGCTCGGAGAGCTTTCCGGCCAGCTGGGCGCCGCCCTTCTCTAGGCTGGCGAGCTGGTCCAGGATCTTGCCGGCTTTCTTGGCCTGCATGGAACCCAGCAAACTGACCGCCACCTCCTCGTTGCGGGTGGCCAATTCCCTGAGGGCCTTGGCGGCCTGGGCGGGGTCCATGGCTTCGTAGGTGCGGATGATCTGGGGATCAATGGTGGGCCGGGAGCGATCATTGGCGAACTTGGCGAGCGCCTCCTGGAGGACCTTTTCCCGCGTCTGCAGGTCCGTGCGGTCCTTGTCGAGGGTGCTTTGCAGGGTGGCGAGGCGCTGTTCCAATTGCAGGAGGTCACGTTCCTTCTGGACCAGTGCCTTCTCCCTGGCCTGAAGCTTCTCCGCCAGTTCCGTCACCTTGATGCCCTCCACGGGGGCCTTGGGTTCCTGCGCGGAAAGCCACAGGACCCCAAAGGACAGCGCGAGCGGAGCAAGAATCCATAACCAGGTGCGGGGGTTCATGGGGTCACCTCACGGGCCATGACGGCGGGGGGTCGGGTGGTATTGAAGCGATAGCGCAGCACCGCAAGCTCATCCACTTCACGGAATTCTGCGAGCAGGGCTTCATGAGCATGCTGTTCCTGGCGGCGCTCCTTGAGGCGCAGCAGCATCAGGTGCGCCTGGTGCGCCTTAGTCAAGGCCTTGCGGGCTTCGGTGACCCGTTGTTCAGCTTCGGTCAGTTCGGCCTGGGTCTGGGCGATGCGGTGTTCAAGTACCACTAAGTAACGTTCGATGGCTCGCCAGCGATCGAGATCCACAGGCTCTCCTACTCCGGTCCGGCGCGAATCCACCGTGCCCCGGTGTTCCTGCTCCCAGCGACGCAGGCTGGCTTCAACCGCATCCCTGGCCTGAAGCGTCTTGGCGAAGGACCGCCGCGCGTCCTCCTCAAAGGCCTTCCTCAGTTTGAGGAGACCCTCCAGGCGAAAGCGGAAGCGGGCGGCCATCCTACACCGCCTGCTTCAGATAGGGCGCGAGATCCACGCCGAAGACCTGGCCCATGGCGAGCAGAGTCTGCTGGTAGGTGGAGCCCTCAGCCACAGCTTGGCGGAGGAAGGCCTGGATGGCGGGTTGGAACTGCATGGCCTGGTCGATGGAGGCACTGGAACCCTTGGTATAGGCACCGATCTGGATGAGATCCTCGGCGTCGTTGTAGGTGGCCATCAGGTCGCGGATCTTGGCCACCAGTTGCTTCTGTTCTGGGATCGCCAGGGTGGAGAAGAGCCGGGAAATGCTGGCCAGCACATCCACGGCGGGGAAGTGGTTTTTGGTGGCAAGTTTTCGGGCCAGGACTACGTGACCATCCAGGATGCCGCGCACGGCGTCCGAGATGGGCTCGTTCATATCGTCGCCCTCCACCAGCACGGTGTAGATGCCAGTGATGGAGCCCAGGCCTTCGAAGGTGCCAGCCCGTTCCATCAGCCGGGGCAGGAGGGTGAACACCGAAGGCGTATAGCCCCGGGAGGAGGGCGGTTCGCCGGCCGAGAGACCCACCTCCCGCTGGGCCATGGCGAAGCGGGTGACGCTGTCCATCATCATCAGGACGTCCTTCCCCTTGCGCATGAAGTACTCGGCCACCGTGGTGCCCGACAAGGCGCAACGGAGGCGGAGCAGGGGGGTCTGGTCCGAGGTGGCGACGACCACGACGCTGCGCTTCAGCCCTTCTTCACCCAGATCGTTCTCCAGGAATTCGCGCAACTCGCGGCCCCGCTCACCCACCAGCACGATCACGTTCACCTGGGCGGAGGTATAGCGAGCGATCATGCCCAGGATCGTGGACTTGCCTACGCCGGAGCCGGAGAAGACGCCGATGCGCTGACCCTTCCCCAGGGTGAGCATGCCGTCGATGGAACGGATCCCGGTGGCGAGGACTTCGCCGATGCGGCGCCGATGCATGGGATTGGGCGGCTGGCCGTGAATGGGCAGATACACTTCAGCCTGGATGGGAGGGCCATCGTCCAGGGGCCGCCCCAGGGGATCGATGACGCGTCCCAGCAAGGCCTCGGACAAAGGCAGTTGGGGCTGATGTCCGGTCGCTTCGACCCAGAGTCCCGGCCGAATGCCCTCGGTATTTTCAATGGGCATGAGCAACACCTGCTGGTTCTGGAACCCCACCACCTCCGCGGTAATGGTGCGCCCTGCGCCCATGTGGATCAGCATCTGCTCCCCGAGGGAGGCTTCGGGCCCCCGGGATTCCACGATGAGACCCACCACCTTGGAGACGCGGCCCAGAATTTCGCCCGAGGGCAACTTGCGGACCCGCTGCTTGAGCAGCTCGATGTCCATTAGACGGCGCCCTGTTCTCGGCAGCGATGAATGGCTTCCAGCAGACGCTCTCGGCGTCGTTCCAAGGTCGCCTCCAGGACGCCCTCTGCTGCTTCGACGCGCAGGCTTCCGCGGCTCAGTTCCAGGTCCTCGCGCAGGGCGATGCCGGGATAGCCGATATAGGCATCGCCGAGCTGTTCCAGGTCCTTGGGGTTCAAAAAGATCACCAGGGCTGCGTGATCTGAGGAATCGGGGGCGTTGAAGGGGTGGGCCTCCAGGACAGCTTCCAGCAGGGGGCGAATCGCCTGGTTGGCTAGTTCGATCTGTTGGCTGGCCAAATACTCCCCGAACACGAGGGCCAAGGCGATGACCTCTTCCTCCGTGGCCAGGCCCAGCAGGGTCGCGGCTTGGGAGAGCTCCAGGAAGTGCGCATCCAGACGTTGCATATAGGAACGGTACTGGCTCTCGCCGAAGGTCCGGCCTTCGGTCTCTCCGGCCGCGAAGCCCTCTTCATAGGCTAGCCGGGCGATCTCCTGCGCTTCCCGTTCCGCCTGTTGGAGCTTGTCGTGAATGATCTGATCTACGGAAGCCAAACGTTTGGCGTCCTCCTCCGGGCTGCTGATGTCGGCGGACAGGGGTTGCTCACCCTCGAACAGGCCGTCATCCATGGCCAGGGGGGCAGTGAAGCTGGCGGCGAAGTAGGGGAAGGCCTCCACCTCCTTCGATTCCGCTAGGCGCGCCGGGATGATCCGCGCAAATCCGCTAGGAGACATAGTCGTCGCCGCCGCCGCCGCCGATGCTGATGACGCCTTCCTCCTCTAGCTGGCGGACGATCTCGACGATTTCATGCTGGGCCTTCTCGACGTCCTTGAGCTTGACCGGGCCCATGAACTCCATCTCCTCCTTCATCAGATCCACAGCGCGGCTCGACATATTGCGGAAGAACTGATTGCGCAGCTCGTCACTGGTGCCCTTCAGCGCCGAGGTGAGGGCCTTCTTGTCCACCCGTTTGAGGATTTCGGCGATGCCCAGATCGTCAATGAGCAGGATATCGTCGAAGACGAACATGAGGTCCCGAATGCTGGCGGCCAGCTGGGGGTTCTCGTTCTCGATCTTTTCCAGCACCACGCGGCCAGCGCTCCGGTCCATGCGGTTGAAGAGTTCGGCCACGGCCCGGACGCCGCCGTAGGCCTCGGTCGCGAAGGAACCGAGCGATTCCAGTTTTTGTTCCAGGATCAGGGAGATCCGCCGCACCACCTCCGGGCTGATTTCCTGCAGGTTGGCCATGCGCATGGCCACATCCGCGCGCAGGCCCTCGGGCAAACTGGCGATGAGTTCTCCCGCCTGGCTCGCGTTGAGATGGGCGAGAATGAGGGCGATCGTCTGGGGATGCTCGTTCTGGATGAACTTCGACAGTTGCTGGGGGTTGGCCCGCTCGATGGAGCTGAAACCTGCCGAGGACTCCAAGGCCTTGGTGAGGCGGTCGATGATCTTGCGCGCCGCTTCGGGGCCCACGGATTTGATGAGGAGCTTTTTGGCGTACTCGATGCCACCCTGGGCGATATAGGTCTTGGCCAGGGTCATGGTGTGAAACTCTTCCATCACCTCGTCCATGATTTCGGGCTGCACATGCTTAGTCAGGGCGATTTCCTTGGAGATGGCCTGGATTTCGTCCTCCTCCAGGTATTTGAAGATACTCGCGGCGACATCGTCACCCACCGCCACCATGAGTACCGCGGCCTTCTGGGTCCCGTTCAGCTTGCCCATGGTCTACCTCCCGCCCGAGTCTTCAAGCATCCAAGAGCGGATCAGGGAGGCGATGGTCTCCGGATCCTGGGCGGTGCTTTCCTGGACCCGCTTCTTGATGAGATGGCGGCGCTGGGATTCCGGAGCGCTGGAGGCGCCCTCGGCGTTCAACTCGGCTTCAATCTCGGCTTCCAGCTCACTCACGCTCTTGGTGGGAGTGGGCTTGCGCGCATAAGTTGCGCCTCCTTCCCCGCCTTCACCGTGGATGCGCATGGGAACTGGCTTGTTGAGGGCGGCGGAGAGTTTTTTGAGCATGGGGAGCAGCACCATGAAGAAGACTATCGCTCCAAAGATGAACCATCCTAAGGTGGGCGCAAACTTCCAGGCCAGATCGAGCCACTTTTGTTTCGCGGCTTCCGCATCCTCCTTTGGATTCGCGGTGGAGGCGAAGGCGATGTTCTCGACCGTGAGCTGGTCGCCGCGCTTCTCCACGATACCCACGGCCGCAGCCACCTGTTCGCGGAGTTTCTTAAGCTCTTCAGCCGTGCGGGGCTGAAGTTTTTCGACCGGCTCGCCCTTGGGGTCTTTTTCCCAGAGGATCGCGTGATCCACAATCACAGCGAGGGAGACGCGCTTGACCGAGCCGGGCGCCTTCTCCGTGGATTGCTGGGTCTTGCTGATCTCGAAGTTGGTGGTGACATCCTTTTGGGTCGTGCTCTCCACCACCCCGGAGGGAAGGGCTCCGCCGGTTGCCGGAGCCACGTTCGAGGGCGTTCCGGGCACACCGGTCGTGCCATCGCGTTTGGTGGTCTGCAGATCCTTCTGCTGGATGGAGCGCTCCACCTGGCTCTGCGGATCGTATTTCTCCTCGTTGATCTTCACCTTATCGAAGTCCAGCTCCACATGCGCCGTGGCCCGGACCTTCCCTAAACCCACTACGGGTTCCAGGAGCTCCGTGACCCGGCGGACCAGGTGGTCCTCTTCCTCTCGCTGGACCTTCTTCTGATTGTCCGAGGCCCCAATCATGGGATCCCGGCCACCCTTGCTGAGGATCCGGCCGAACTGGTCCACCACGACCACATTCTCGGGTTTGAGGCCTTCGACACTGTTGGCGACGATGTTGACGATGCCTTGGGTGTTCTCATCGGAAAGGGCGTTGGAGCTCCTCAGACGGAGCAGCACGGACGCCTTGGCATCTTCTTTTTCCGTGATGAAAGGACTGTCGTTGATAGGCGTGATATGGACGCGGGCCTCGGCCACCAGCTGGGGCAGGCCCTCCTTGAGGGTCTTGGAGAGATCCGCCTCCACCGCCCGGCGATGCACCACCTTCTGACTGAAGTCCGTGGTGGTGAGACCCGGGGTCTCCAGCTTTTCGAAGCCCAGTTTGTCGCCGGTCAGCAAACCCTGCCCGGCCATGTTCAGCCGGAGCTCGCCCACCCGCTTCTCGGGCACCAGAACGGTCCGCTGATCGGAGCTCAGATCATAGGGAATATTCTGTTTTTTCAACAGTTCCACGATCGCATTGGCATCGCTCGGTGCCAGGTTCGTGGCCAAGGTCGCCATGGAATCCTGGCCGGACCAGATCCCGAGTCCCGCCAGGGCCAGGACGGTGATCGCCAGAATAGCCCCCACCATCACCCTCTGGGTGGCGGTCATGCCTTGGAAGGCTTTCTGGAATTGGGAGGTGAGGTCGTTCTCGCCAGCCATGAGATCCTTTCGATGGCCGGTAAACTAACCGCTACATCTGCATGCGCATGACTTCGCGGTAGGCATCGATCAATTTGCCCCTGACGGCCATCATCATCTGAAAACTGACATCGGCTTTCTGGACCGCCAGAATCGCCGTATGCATGTCAGTGGATCCTCCTGTCATCAAGTTTCGTACCTCTTGCTCGGCGCTGTGCTGGGCCACGTCCACTTCCTGGAGGGCCTGCTTGAGGATGGCTGAGAAATTCAGGCCTTCGACCGCGCCATCATTGCCTGTCTGCCCAAGGTCTGGCAGGGGCTTTAGGGGCGAGAGGGGGTTGAGATTCAGGGGGTCCATGGGGTTCTCGATGTCACAGGATCAGGTTGGGGTCCCAGGGGAGGAGTTGCCAGTCAGAAAACCGTCACTGCACCCTAAGCAGTTCTTGGGCCGAAAGGGTCATGGCCCGGACGGCGCGGATGACGGCCACGTTGGCGTCGAAAGCCCGAGTGGCTTCGGTCAGATTCACCATCTCCTCCACGGGGTTCACGTTGGGGTACTGGACGATCCCCTCGGCATCGGCGTCCGGGTGATTGGGTTCGTATTTGGTGATGAAAGGTTCTTTGGAGGCGATGACCTCGCTGATCCTGACGCCCGTGAGAGCCATGCCATCGGCAGTTTTACCCAAGGAAGCCACCTGAAAAACCGCGTCCTTTCGCCGGAAGGGGCCGCCTTCCGGGGTACGGGTGGTCTCGCTGTTGGCCACGTTGGCGGCGATGAGTTGCACCCGGAGGCGCTGGGCGGCCATTCCGGAGGCGGCGATCGTGCTGATCTGGTCAAAGCTCATCAGGCCCTCGCGTCACGGATCATCTGGTGGAGCTTCCTCAACTCCAGCTGGGCAAAGCTGGAACTGAGCTGATAGTTGTTTTGCGTGCGCGCCAGGAGGAGCGATTCCCTGTCCAGGCTTACATCGTTGCCATCATTACGCTCGTAGTTGGGGCGAAGCTCGTCCGTGGAAGGGGGCAGACTGGCCTCCGACTGGATGGGAAAGTGCATAGGGTGGGTCCGAGTAATAGGCATTTGGTTCCCATCCAGCTTGGCTAGCTCGTTTTTCAGGGCTCCGTTGAAGTCGAAGTCCTGGGTGTGGTAAGCGGGCGTGTCAATATTGGCCATGTTGGACGCGATGAGCGCCATCCGCCGAGTCGCCAGGGTCATACTTTGATCCATGGCCTGGATCATGGGATTGGATGAAACGAGATCGAACATGGAAACCCTGCAAAAATGGCCTGGACACGACAAGTGCCAACCGGATCTTGCACACTCTGTGCCGGACTGAACCTTCACGCAAGATGGACCAGCAGCGTATCCTGGGACACACTTCCCGCCCCCGTCAGATCTCCTCTTCCAGGATCATTCATGACCATGATGAATCGCAACCAAAAGGACATCACCATCCTCTATCCCGAAGGGAAGATCGTCCTGGGCGACGGTGACCAGGAATTGGGCGAGGCCGTGCACCATTTCCTGGAACAGGGGGCGCGGAAGGTGATCATCAACTTTAGCAAGGTGAGCTATCTGGATTCATCGGGGGTCGGTGAGCTGGTGGGCTGTTACACCATGATCAGGCAGCAGGCTGGCGATCTGAGAATCTGCTGCCTGAGCGCTCGGATCGCCAGTCTCATCAAGATGACCAGCCTAAATTCGGTCTTCGCGGTAAATGACACCGAAGATGAAGCCATTGCGGACTTCCGGTGACCTTCATCCGCCGATCTTCCTTGCTGGTTATTCTTCTGGCCGCCCCAAGCGCTTTCTGTCAGGTGCTGTCTGTGCCAGCGATTCCGACGGTTTCTGGCCGGATCCTCAGTGCCGTGGAACTCACTGGTGCTTCGCCGGATGATCAAATCTATGCTTCGGAAGCCCTGGGACTGGAGATTGGGAAGCCGGTCGGAGAAGAGGGGTTCCTGCTGGCCTTGACTGCCGTGCGCGCCACAGACAGATTCAGGGCGGTGCACGGGGTTCTGGAAGAGGGCTCCAAGGGGCTGGTGGCCAAGATCGGCCTCGATCCCTGGCCAGCCATCGAGAAACGGGAAATCCGTGGTCAATTGCCCCGAGCCTTGCGGAAAGGTCTGTTCACGGGGATGCACAAAGGAGCCCGCGCGGGGGATCTGCGGATCAATCGCTGGCAGATAGAAGCCGAGCAGCGCTTGCAGGAGGCTGGCTATTCAGGCGCCCGAGTCCGGATCGACCGCGAGGATCAGGGAGCCCGGCTGGTGATCAACATTGAACTGGGGACGCCGGCTCTGATTCGGTCACTGGAGGTGGAAGGCAACCCTTCTCCCTACAGCGCGGAAAAAATCAAGGGTGTCGCGAACCTAAAAATCGGGAAAAGTCTCTGGACAGCCAGCCTCCAGCGGGAGGCCTCAGAACGGCTGCGACGTCGTCTGGTCAAGGATCATCATTTTGAAGGCACCACCGAATTCCTCTGGGACGAAGCATCCGGGCGTCTCACGCTGAAAATTGAGCCAGGGCCAGTGGTTAACATTCGGCAGGTGGGGGTCTGGTCCTTCTGGTGGAGAAATTTCGAAGAACTCGTTCCCCTCGCTCGGGCCGGACGGTATAGCCCGGAGTTGCTGGATGAGGGTGACCGGAGGATCCTCCGCTATCTTCGTGAACAGGGGTATCTGGATGCCCAAGTCAGCCATCGCCGGGAGGTTCTGCCCCAGGCGGTAACGGTCACCTACATGGTCCAACCGGGGCTCAAGACCCGCATCCATGATCTTAGATTTGAACAAAACAAGGACCTTCCGGAAACGGAGTTGAAGAAGGCTGCCGCGCTGCCCTCGAGCCTCTGGTCCCTGGGAGAACCCCCGGCCACTCCGGGCCTTATCGGGACCTTGGAGGATCGGGTCAAGGCCCTGTACTGGAGCCGTGGTTATCCTGACGTGGCGCTCCGGCGGCCCCCCATGGAGCGGGCGGAGGGCAAGACGAACCTGGTTTTCCAAGTTCGGGAAGGAGCCCATCAGAACCTGGACAAGATCGTTCTGGAAATGCCAGCCGATCCATCCTGGCAGCCAAGGATGTTGGCGGCATGCCTTCCTTTGATCTTCACGGGCGATTTGAGCGTTAAATCGGAGCCGGATGCTTCTACCCGGATCTATCGCAGTGACCGCAGCGCGACCAAGGGCGTGACTGGCAGATTGCAGGAAAGCCTGGACCCAGCTAGGCCGGAGATCCGGACCTTCACGCTCACAACCAGCCAAGCTCTGCCTTTCGTCAAGAGCGATCTGGCCTTGGTCTATTCGGCTCTTCGACAGCGGTTGAGCTCTCTAGGTATCCAGCGCCCTCTCCCTAAACTGCTTCTGGAGCATGGTGAGTCCGGCTATTCAGTCCACCTGGTGGTTCCGGATCAGCCTCGGGTCAAAGTGAATCGGCTGGTCGTGCAGGGGTCGGACTACACGAAGGCCAAGGCCGTGTTCCGCGAGACCCAGCTGGAACCGGGCGCGCCCCTGGACCTGGACCGATTGTCGAAGGCCCAGACCAACCTCGGCAATCTTGAAGCCTTCCAGCGATTGGATCTGCTGAACCTTAGCCAAGTTCCTGAGGAAGGAGGAGGTCTGCCCTGGCAGGAGGGGGATCTGTTCCTGAGGGCCGACGAACGAGCTCCCTGGGTGCTGAGCTCCAGCTTTGGCTACGACAAGAGCCAGGGCTACCATGTAGGTGCCGGGGCCCAGCGCTTGAACTTCCTGGGCATGGGCCGGATCCTGGATTTCGGAGTCCGGGCGGGGGATACTACCCTTAGGAATCCGACCCTGCGAAAGTGGTTTCCCACGGGGGACTTCAATCGCTCGGTGGACAGCTTTAGCGTTGGGTATTCCGACCCCTGGTTCCTCCCTGGGAGCATGAAGGGCCTCATCGGCAACCGCGTGCAGTACCGAGCGGAAGCTGCCTATATTGAAGAAACCCAGGCCGCCTTCCTGGCTCATCGCCGCCGAGTGGTGAACAGCTTCGAATGGAAAGCGGGTGAATTTCAGACCCTCCGGTTAGGGCATCGTTTTGAACGCACTGACATCAAGGGCAACGTGGAGGGCATCCGGCCAGACGAGTTGTTCAACATGGCGGGTGTTCCCGGTGCTCTCACGGTCATCAGCGCGCCCTTCTTCCAGTTCACCCGCGATAAGCGGGATCACGCCTTTGATCCCAGGGACGGAACCTTTTTTCAAGCCAGACTCGAATTGGCAAATCAATTGTTCGGCACCGGGGCGAAGTACAGTTTCGCCAAACTGGATGCCCGCCACCAGTGGAACTGGTCCTTCGGGGAACAGGCCAGCAAGGGTGTGCTCATGGCTGCCGCGCACCTTGGTGCGGCGAGACCCACGGCTGCGTCGGTCGAGGATCTGCCGCTGACCGAACGGTTTTTCGCGGGAGGACCCTTCACCGTCCGAGGAGTGGAACCGGATATGCTCGGGCCGGTTGGAACTCTCGGCCTCTACAAATTTATTGGCGGCACCGCGGTCCAAACCGGCAGCAAGACGATTCCGCTCGGGGGTCAAGGTCTGGTGGTGCTCACTCTGGAATACCGTTTCCCCCTTTTCGGGAGTCAGACCGTATGGGGAGAACTGTTCGCGGATTCTGGCCAAGTCTACGCGAGGCTCAATCCAAAATCACGCCAGGCAGGCGACCCAGCGCCATTCCCCCATTTGCGCACCACCTTGGGTCTGGGCGTCATCCTGAAGATCGGCCTTCCTTTTAAACTGGAATACGCCACCGATTTGAAGCGGATCCTGGGCCAACCCCGGACCCAGCAGGAAATAGATACGCAACTCAGGGGTATCCTCATTTCCGCGGGGTACCAGTTCTGAAGAGTGGCGTGCGGCTTTTCCCGGAATTCCGAAAAGACCCCTCTTTGCCTAGCGATTTTCTACCGCCAAGTTTCCTCACTGGAATGCGAATGCTGGCTTTGGAGGTTGCTCAAGGCCGCCTACAACTGCGCCCGAATCCAATAGCAGAGGCTGTCCACCAGCCTGTTGCCGATACCCACGGAATCCAACTGTTCGAGCGTCACCTGGCTAGAGCGCGCGATGTCGGCTTGGTAGGCTTTTTCTGCGTCCGCTGCATGCTTGCGGCTGATGATGACGACACCGCACTCCGCGTTCAGAGAAAATGAACGCGGGTCGAAGTTGATGGAGCCAACCAGCAGCAACTCGTCATCAGCAATGACTGTCTTGGCGTGCATCATCGTTGGCTGGTACTCATAGATTCGCACACCCGCCCGAACGAGGCGCGGCCAGGTATGCCGACTCGCGCGCCGCACGATCTTCTTATCATGGTAGGGGCCGGGCACAAGAATCTTGACGTCGACGCCACGCTCACTCGCGGCACAGAGTGCATCGATGAATGATCTTGGCGGCACGAAGTAGGCATTACTGACGTGCAGCATGCGCGTCGAACCGGCGACGCAGGCTGCCATCACGCGTTGCGCCTCGGAGGCACCGTTCGCCGGCGTGCTGACCACCGCGCACACAGACACATCGCCCGTCGGTTGTAGTTTCGGGTAGTCCCGCCCGTGCAGCAGCAGTTCCTGCGTACACTGGTTCCAGTTGTCGGTGAAGGCGCCTTGCAACGCGGCAACGATCGGACCGGTGAGACGCACATGCGTATCACGCCAGTGCGAAGGGCTCTGCGCGTGACCCGCCCATTCATCCGCGATGCCCACGCCGCCGGTGAAGGCAAGAGTGCCGTCGACGATCAGCAAGCGACGGTGGGTGCGGTGGTTGTACTTCATCCAGTCGAACCAGCGCATCTGCCGAAACCAGGCGACTGTGCAACCCGCATCGCGCATCTGCCGCACGAGTCGTTTCGGCATCAGTTCGGTCCCTTCGCTATCCAATACGACCCGCACGACAACCCCGCGCCGTGCCGCGTTCGAGAGTGCCGTTGCGAACGTATCAGGTACGGCGCCTGCCCAATACACATAGGTTGAGAAGTGAATGGTCGATTGACTCGCGTGGATCGCTGCAAGCATCGGGGGAAATATCTCGTCGCCGTTCTGATACACATCGACCCCATTGCCCTCGGCGATGGAGTCGCCTGCGGCCCCTTGAAGCGCACGCAGAAACGCATCGAGCGACGTTCCGATTTCAGGAACGTCCAGCACCCGATCCTGGTGATTCGCCTCGACGTTCGCCGCGAGCGTGATGTAGATGAACACCACCACGATTGCGGCAACGACTGCGCCGAGGAGGGGGAGAACCGCCATCACGGGATATGGACCCGATTGAAGCGCTGCGTCACAACGATACTGATGGGCAGGATGCAGACAGCCATTCGCCTGCTTCCAGGCCAGACCTGCCGCGGGTTCTGCCCAATCGTAATGGAGTCAATCACAGAGCCCACCCTATGCCCTCTTGGGAAACCTTTGCAGGTAGGCGACGAATTCATTGGCTGAAGACGATGAATGATTTTTAGGTTTTTCACGACTCGATGCGAAGTAGGTCTGCAGTGGCGAATTTCACGCATTTTGGATTTGAGAAGACCCGCAGTGGATCGGTTAAATCAAATTCTGTACTGCGCCCGGTTGCTTCGACCAGCTCTCAGCTATATGAGGTGCGCCGGGTGCGCCAGACGGGGTGGACTATTTCTTCTTAATGCCTGCCAGGGCGTCGGTGAGGAACCTATCCAGGGTGATCTTGCCGTATGCACGGACAGCGTTGTGCCCCTCGAACGCTACTTTGCCATCGTCGATCCCGATGTGCATGCCGACAAACAATTCGGCCAGCTCCTGGCCGATGCCTGCCTGCTCCAGCGCACCGACTTTCGCCTCGCTCGGGACCGGGAAGATGGTGACTTGCTTATTGAGCAGTTTTCCGAAGACAGTGGCGACGTCTTCGGTGCTGTAATCCTTGGGTCCACTCAGTTCGATCACGTGGTTGCCGGTTTGCTTGGTGCTGTCGAGGAGTGCGTGTGCCGCAGCCATGCCGATGTCTTGCGTGGCGACCATCGGGATCTTCTTGGCAGGCGAAAAGAATGCAGGGAGCACGCCGTCCATCAGCACCGGATCGAGCATGCCTAGCCAGTTCTCGAGGAAGTAGGCACAGCGCAAGAAGATGGAATGGATAGCCAGCTTACGGAAGTGCGTCTCGGCATAGTGGGCCGTCTTGATGATGCCTGTGCCCTCTGCATGCTGTGCGCCCAGCGACGAGAGGAAGACGATTTCCTGGATACCGCTCCCTTGCGTTGCCGCCACAAGGGCGTCCGCGAGCTTCGCGCGGGAGAGGAGTATCCCCGTCGCAGTCATCGCCGGTGGCGGAAGCAGGAAGAAGGCGCCCTGGGCACCCTTCAGGGCTGCTGTGAGCGCGGGCACGTCTTCAATGTCTCCCGTGACCACTTCAGCCCCCCGTTTTGCGAACTCTGCAACCTTGCTCGGATCGCGGACAAAGAGACGAACCTGCTTTTTCTCGGTGAGGAGCGTATCTGCGACGACCTTACCCGTGTTTCCCGTGGCGCCAAGGACGACGAACATGGTGAGCCTCCATAATTTTGATGCAGTCCATTTCAGCCCGGTGTCGGCCGAAAATCAAAGGTAGCGAATCCCAAGATGCCTCGGCTTCCGCCCGTGCTAACGAGGGCTCATTAGCTCTGATGCACTTGGGGTGTTCCCGTTATAGAAATTCTCAGGATGATCACAACTGCTTTGCGAACCTCCGGAATACCTCCACCAAACGCGGTTGCGGCCTCTCTGACAGGGTCTGCTTCCTAAGGTCGACATGAACACGTGTCGCCAAACTCTGGCCTAAACATTTGGGTGCAAAATGAGGCTAACAACTGGTAAGTTTCAATCATCCAAAAATTCGACGCTGGATTTCACTCTGCCGTTTAAATACTTGTATAACATGGAATATAAATTTTTATTAATTCTACTTTTGGGCCATGAACTATTTTTCAGGAGAATCTGATGCCTGATCTCTTCTCTCAACGCGGGCCCATATCAGAATTTGCTGAGACTTCCTTGAATGTCGAGGTTCTGTCGCCGCAAGATGTCACGCCGATGCTGGATCTTTTTTCAAGGGCGATTCCTCATACTCAGTTGAGGCGAAGCATCTATCTAGCTCGTGGGGTTGAACGCTATTTGACTTACCTTATGCAATATGCCGGTCTCCAGGGGCAGGAGCAGATGTGGGGTTTAAAGGATGAATCCCATCGCCTGCTGGCAGCAGCTCATAGCAGAACCTTTCACTCCGGGAGCCACCTCAACAACTGCGCGGTGGATCCGGAGATCCAGGGTTTTGGATTGGGAAGTCGAATGCTGAAGTATTGGGAGTCCATGGCTCAGTCTCAAGGAGCCAGCGCATTAACCCTTGATGTGGCGGACGAAAACGCAGGTGCCCAGCGTCTCTACCTTCGCCATGGGTTCCGCGAAGAATCGGTGACGCATGAATTCAGGCTGCAAGAACTTCCCCAGTCTAGCGAATGGACAGGGCTGCTTTTACAGAATTGGCCGCAGGCATTGGCCAGTCTGGAAGTCTTTGGATTCGGGCGGTTCCATATGGGGTGGAATGCAAGAGCCTTTCAAGTAGACCTGCTTCCCGATCAGTTCCGCATTTACACGCCAGAGGAACGCATAATCGTTGCACTCCATCAAATGGATGCGCACCGTGCCATCCTGCTCCGTCATTCCAACCCTATGCAACAGAGTGTCTGGTCCCCCACGGGAGCCATTATCCGGATGATCAAGGAGCTCGCATGATTTCTCCTTCGATAGATTCAGCGAAATTCGTGTCTTCCTTCGATCCGGAGTGGGGCGAGGCTCTTGCCAAGGTTCGCCACGACTATTTCCACCTCCCTGGGTATTTGCAGGCCAGCGCTAGCCACGAAGGTGGCGAATCCGTGGCCTTTCTCCTGGAGGCCCAAGACTACGGCATGCTGGTGCCCCTCCTGAAACGGCCGCTGGCCTGTTTTGGTGAAGCCTACGCTGGGTTCTATGATGTGACTTCTCCCTATGGATATCCTGCACCTCTATATTGGGGCGAGAATTGGCAAGCTTGCCTTTCCGAGATGCATGAGGCCTTCACAGCCTTCCTGCGCGAACAGAAGGTGGTTTCCCTCTTCCTCCGCCTGAATCCTTTTTTGGGGGCAACAGCCGAACAACTGGCGTCCTTAGGCACCCTGAGGTTGCACGGTCCGACTGTGTACATTGATCTGCGGGATGCCGCAGGGAGTTGGAATGGCATAAACTCCGCCAACCGCAGATCCATTGCCCAGATGCTTAACCGGGGGTTTGAAGTCCAAATCGATCAATGGAATACCCTTGATACGGTCATAGAGGCCTACTACGAGACCATGCGTCGACTGGGAGCCTCACCTTTTTATTTTTTCCCAAAAGAGTATTTTTACAACCTTGTGAAGGACACGGTCCCCCATCTGCATTTGGCAACGAGTCACACTCCCACTGGCGAAATCTCGGGAGGGGTCTTGTTTACCGAAAGCCATGGGCTGATGCATTACTACCTCACAGGGGTCTTTGAGGACTACATGGATGTCTCCCCAGGCAAGCTCATGATCAATGCCCTTCGCCTTTGGGGCATCGAACAAGGTCATCACACCCTGCATCTGGGTGGTGGTCTCGGGGCGTGCAAGGATGGGCTTTTTCAATTCAAGGCGCGACTCTCGAAATCGTTTGCCACCTTCTCAACGATAAGGAAGGTGCTCCTGCCAGAAATCTATCAGGCTCTGGCTGCGGAACGGAGCTCAGATGGCAGCGAGGACCCGTTCTTCCCCATTTACCGGAGGCCGACCTGATAGCAGGCGCTATTTTTGGAACTGGGAAGCAAATCATTCCAGATCTGAGTGGAGATGTGAGCCCCAATCCGAGAGATGTAGAACCGGGCAGTGCCGACAGGGTCCGAGTTGAACGAGAGGTTATGTCAACGGGGGTGCATATCATCTGACTATTTGAAGGTGCTTCCCTGGGAACTCAGATGCAAGAAAGGTCGATAGCTCCTGCTCAAGCATAGAGAATTGCAGAGTCTTGCTATGAGGACCAAACTGACTTAGCTCGATGGTCACTGATGTTTCGGAAGTGACATAGACCGCCAAAGTCACTGACCCTCCCCTGCAAACATAGGATGTCTTGCCCATCTCATTGAATTTGCATTTCAAGTCCTGCTTGTTGGCGATTTGCTCTATGCGAGAAAAGAGTGCGTTGAAATCCCCTGACTTGGAAACGGTGAAGCTTCTTGGCGTGTTTTGTCGAAAGTCGATGACGGCACGCTGCATGCAGATCTGGTCGCACCCGGTGAGCAGGCTCAGGCAGCAGATGAGAAATGTGACCCTGGAGAACGTAACCATGGATGCTGGCCCAACAAATGAATTGGAGCTAGCCGGTGCGCGATGGGGAGCGGGTGTTGCGGCAGGTTGGTAAGAATAGCCTAGTTTGAGAGCGCGATAGGGGCCATCTCATTTCTTTGCGGTGCTCCGCAGGAGGAGGAGAGATGGGCGATGCCTTAAAATGGATGGCGTGGAACCTGACATTCGCTGGGCGAGTAGAACGGACGCAGAAGATCTACCTGGCGGATATCCGGGCCTCCCTGGCCTTCCATGGGAGGTCGCTGGAGGGAGTTGCGTTTCATAAGCATCAGACAGCAGATGGGCTTGGTAGCATCCGTGTAGGGTCGGTTAAAGTTCATGGGGTCCGAGTTGAGCAGGAGATTAGGCATGCTGGACACATTGGAATAGTAGCCATTAGAGACTCAGATGATCTTGCATGGTATCCATTCGTCTTCGTTAACCTGATAAACGGCGCACAGTCTGTGGTACCCATCCGCGATCACCACTTTGCCGTTTTGCTCGTCTCTCAGCAGAAGGATAGGAGAGAGTTCTTGCCCCTTTCGAATCTTCTTTATGTCCCTCTCGACCTCCGAATTATTCACGCCTAGCAGTGGAAGCCGAGAAGCCCTAGAAAGGTCTTTGGCTTCGAATTTCACAATGGGAGTAATTTTGAAGCGAGCCACCACTTCAGCAACGCGATCTGCAGCGTAAATGAGGCTGAGATAGGACTCGGCAGCACTGTAGTCGTGCTCTTCCACATCGGCCAACCACTGGATAGCTTTCAAATTTGCCTTTGCCATTTTGGATCCTCCATAGACTAGAGCTGATTGTCAGCTGGTAGTGAGCCTAACGTATGAAGTAGCCGATGCAGCACCTCCTTTCACAGCGATTGGTGGAGGAGCCATGGTCTCACGCAACGCAGAAATCAAACTCAAGCCAGGCAAGAACCGAGCGACCCTGGCGATCACCCACCCCAATGCCGCTGGCATCGAAATCGGCAGCGCATTGTCCATGCACCAAGATCTCAGGTGGCAAGATGATGAGTGGCAAAGATCAAACGCTGTGCCGACCGTGCCGCCCAAGCGCTGCGTCTCTGCAGCAGCGCTGCGCACCAGCCAGTCAGCGCTAGGCGTCTACTTCCGGCGCATCTGTTCGCGCATGGACAAGCCCAAGGCTGCCACCGCCGCAGTCCACAAGCTCGCCCGCCTAATCTGCACGATGCTCATCAAGGGGGAGGAATACACCGATCAAGGCCAGGCTTACTGCGAATAGCGCCACCGAGAACGGGTGGTTCAACAACTCTCCCAACGCGCCGCCAAGCTCGGATTGAAGATGGTTGCCATCGAACAGCCGATTTAAAACCACTGCTTGAATCAGTTACTTGCGAAAGTGTTTCTTAAGAGGCGCCCGCTGGGCTCATCTGTGTGAGAGGAAGTCGTGAATCGTCAGCCCGATATCCTGCGCAATTTTACGGAGAAGCACTGGTGATATGTCCCTGCCAGCATGAAATGGAACGGTTGTGGCACGACCATCTTGGTGCCGGTATTGACAATGAGAACCGCGTTGTCGAACTTCGATGAATCCAAGCGATTCAAGAATCGCCACAACTTCTCGTGGCTTCAGAACAGGGATGGTGCCCATGTTTATGCCACTCGCACTCTTTGCACACCGATGAAATCGGACTCAAAATGCGGATCACCATCTTCGAGAAGCATCTCGATGACCTCACGAAGATTGACCTGCAACTCATCAAGGCTTGCCGCTTGCGAGTGAGCACCCGGCCAACCGGGCACGGAACCAACATACAATCCGGTGTCTGGGTCCTGTTCAACGACAACATCAAAGGATCGCATAGTTGCCCTCCTTGTAATAAGGATACCGCAATGTGCTTTCAGTGCTGGAAAGTGCCTAACGAATGAAGCTAGCTGGCCCCGCCTGCACCAAAGCGGCGAGCGAGGCCGAGGGAGCAGGAAGATGAAAGAGAGCGGAAGACAATGCATGCTGGGTCCGAGTTGAGCGTAGGGTTAGGTGCGCCAAGCGAAGCTTGGGTGAGGGGGATGGATGACATAGACAGACTGAAACCTCGCAGTGGGATACAGCGGGAATGATACCCCGCCCGGCAAAGCGGGTCAGCAGCCGGTACCGAGTGTTGCGTGTAGGACGGAGAGATCCGGACCACGAAGCGTACACAGGGAGTATGTAGGCCGTGTGATCGAGCCGCGAAAGCCGTTTCTTCGTGGAAGCCGACGTCGTCTAACCAGCGGAAGGCAGCACTTCAAAGCCGTAATGACCTGGCAGCGAAGTCCACCGGGGTCAAAGAGCAGGGCATGCAGACATAGGATCCCCCAGGAACTTGACCTTAGATCTCTGCCAACGCATGCGTTGGCAGAGGGGAGACCCTGCCATTTCCGCCGACAACAGTGTGGTTGGGGAAGCCACAAACCAAAGAACCCTGGCCCAGGGATGGAGTGCCGACAATCCTGGGAGACACGAACAATGGGCACTCGGGCGGTACCGCCAAACGAAGGCAACGAAGCGCGGCGAGACAGATGTCAGGGAGTCGGAGCAGCTCGTAGTAGTGAGGAAGGCGGGGAACCGACCGAGGGACCCACTGGAGCGAAGGGGCTGCCGGAACACGGAATCGTTGGAGGGAAAGATGCAGAGGAACTCAGTCCTCACCAGCGTCTCTACGAAACAACAACGGATAGCGGAATTGGCGAGACAGATGCCGGAGAAGGGCATGATCTCGCTGTCCTATCACATGGATCTGGAGTGGATGCACGAAGCCTATCGGCGCACCCGAAAGGATGGAGCCGTGGGCATCGACGGCCAGACAGCGAAGGACTACGAGGCGAACTTGACCTTAGATCCCTGCCCACGCATGCGTGGGCAGGGGGAGGCAAATCTCCGGTCGCTTCTGGACCGGGCGAAGTCTGGTGATAACTACAAAGCGCCGCCGGTGCGGCGGGTGCATATCCCCAAAGGCGATGGCTCAACCCGTCCCCTGGGGATTCCGACCTTCGAGGACAAAGTGCTTCAGAGGGCGGTCGTCATGGTGCTGGAGCCGCTATACGAGCAGGACTTTCTGGACTGCTCGTATGGTTTCCGGCCGGGGCGATCGGCGCACCAGGCGCTGGCGGAGATCCAATCCAGGCTGACGGTGATGGGCGGCGGGTGGGTGCTGGACGTGGATATCAGGAAGTTCTTCGACTCCCTGGACCACAGCCATCTCCGGGAGATTCTGGCCAAACGGATGCGGGACGGTGTGATCAAGCGCCTGATCGGGAAATGGCTGAACGCGGGTGTGATGGAATCGGGCGTGCTCACGCATCCCGAGGCCGGAACACCCCAGGGCGGGGTGATTTCACCCCTGCTGGCAAACATCTACCTCCATGAAGTTCTGGACGTGTGGTTTGAACGGGAGGTGAAGCCGAGGCTGAAAGGCATGGCGTTTCTCGTTCGGTATGCGGACGACTTTGTGCTGGGCTTTGCCC
>JANYIU010000070.1 GCA_025361955.1 Holophagaceae bacterium | reverse complement strand
GTTGCCCATGGAATGCGCGAAGGATTTGCGTTTGCGGAGGCCCAGGAGGTTCTCGTGGTCATGCATGAGCGCCAGGCACGGGGATACGGCACCATCCCAGCGGATTGACAGGCTCCCCTTCTCGGCGAAGGGACAGCGGTTGGCGCCAAGTTTCATATCCTGATTGGAAACCATGATCGACCCGCCCTTCTTCAAGGACTCCACGAGAATCGGCTCGGTCTGATCGTTGATCTCCATCTTGGGGAACAACAGCTGCGGAGACCATTCCGTCACCGCCTCGTTGCCCCCAGGGACACTCTGGTAGAGGGCCTCCTCCAGCATCTGCGGCGTGTGCGCCAGGACGTTGCTGAAGGAGAAGGTGTCTGCTCCGAGCTTCTTGCCAAGGTCAATCACCTTGGGGAGATCCTGGATGTTCCGCTTCATCGCCACGAAGGCGATTCCCAGCCTGGGTCTGGCCAAGCCCGTTCCCTGCCTGGGATTGGCCGAGGCCACCTGATACTTCAAGGAACGCAAGGTTTCGAGATTCTCCAACATGCGTGGCAGCTCCGCCCCCAGCCGCACGTCGGTGTAGCTCTCCGGAGTGGCGCCATCGATGGAAACCCAGAGCCGGTCCAGACCCATTTTGATGAACTCCGTGCTCATCCCGGGGGTCAGCAGGATTCCATTCGTGATCAGCTCGACTTTGGAGGCCACGCCTTTGGCTGCGGCCACCATGGTGAGGATGTCCAAATGGGACAATGGCTCTCCGAACCCCCCGAAGAAGATCTCGGGCCGCAAGGGTAACTGGCCGATGCCCTCCAGGACTCGCGCAAACGTTGCGGAGGTCATTCGGCCAAGGGGCTCATCCCAGCCATGGCGCATGCACGTGCGACAGTCCAGGTTGCAGATATTGGTTGGTTCGATGTAGACCCGCGCCAGGTTGTTTGTCGAACGCGAGAAGCTAAACCCTGTGGATTTCTCATTCAGGCGAATCTTCGCACCCTCGGAAATGCCATATTGCGACAGCAATTCCTCGGGAAGGCTGAGCTGTCCTTGCTCATCTAACTGAATCTTCATGATCGTGGTTTTCCCCATCGAGCCTGTCCTTTTCATGGAACAACTTCACAAAGAATTGAAGGGGCACCTTTAGCCCTGCCACTCCGCAGGCCCTTTTGCCAGCTCGGAATCGATTTCGGCTCGCAGCGCCTCCAGAGTGGGCAGCTCGGCGGAGAGAATCATGCGGCCGTTCACATACCCCGAAGGCACCGCCTTCCGCTTGTCCAGGCCCTGGTACCCCTTTGTGGGCATGGCGTCTGGCGACTCTCCGGCATAGTAGACATCCAGCCTCACTCGGTCCGGGTACTCGACCACGATCGCCTTCAGAAGGGTCAGGATTTCGCGACAGCGAGCCGTGGGAGGATAGGCCACCAGGGCTTCCAGCCTGAGGCGGTTTGCTTCCATTGTTTCGCTCATCGCTCATCTCCCTCGCGCCTTCTGCCGCTCTGTTCCAGGAGCCGGAGGAGGGCTGAGGAGAGATCGGCGGGCAGTCCACTCTGACGAATCTTCGTCATGGCCGCCGGAAGCGCCTGCCCTTTTACGCCAGCCAGCAATGATGCCAGCAGATCCTGCCGCTCCAGGAGGAAGTCACCACGGACGTCCATGCCTTCGATGCAATCGCCTTCCAGTTTCAGATCGAGCATCACTACCCCGCTCAGGGCCTTGGTGGCAAGGGTTGTTACAAAGGGCTTACGTTTCGGGAAGGACCATTCCTCCCGGGCGTATTTCGTCTCGTACAGTTCCTGAGCTTCCTGGCGTTCCTCCAAGCTGAGTTCGCCAGGCGCCAGGACCACGGGCAGGCGGTGTTCCATTTCCTGAACCAGTCGCTGCATGGCTTCGGGGATGGAGATGGCGTGCCCCGCGGCTTCCGCAAGATTCAGCACCCGGTCGCGCACATTGCAAAACCCCTTGCCCGCGAACTTGAGCATGGAGGGGCGAAGAGCGGATTCCATCGCATCAATATCCGTATCGATCAGGAAGGTCCCGCTGTGCACGATGGCCTCGCCCATCTCGATCTGGGCCGAGCCGTAGATCTTCCGACTGCCCACTTCCACGTCGTTGACAGGCGCGGCCTGGGCGGTCACTCCGAAAGCTTTGCACCACGCCACGACCACCTCTCCCATGACCTGATACAAGTCGTGCGTCTTCTGGATTCCCAAGCGGGCAAAGGTGGGGTGTTTCGGGAAGAAGGCGGAATAGCAGAAACTCCCTCCGTCCTGGTAGACGGCGCCACCGGGATTGGGCCTGCGCACAATGGCGATGCCATGCTGCCGACAATAGCCCACGTCCGCATCCTCCCTGGGGTCCTGGAAGACGCCCACGAAGACGCTGGGGACCACCTGCCGGAGGCGGAAGGTTGGCTGGCTCCTTCCCTCCGAGACGCGCCTCAGAAGGGTCTCTTCCACGGCGAAGTGGAGGAAGGGGTCCGTGATCCCGTCCTCCAGCAGGCGCCAGCGCAAGGTTGCTTCAGCCAAAGTAGGGACACCTCGTCGTCTTGCAGTCTTTGAGCTTCCCCGCGAAGGCGCAGGAGTGGGCTGGCAAGGCCGCCAGTTGCAGTTCGTCCTGCAGCCGTTCCCAGGTGCATACAATCGCCTCGAACACGCTCTGCTTGCAGCAGCGAGGTCCGCCTCGATCGGCGATCCTCAACAGGGTATGGGCCGTAGCCCGCAAAGCTTCGGTTCTCTCCTGATCTGAAAGAGGTGTGGCACTGCGAAGGATGGAGATCACTGTTCCCGCGCTGGCTGCGGATCCACAGTCGCCACGGGTGCCACAGACGGAGATGGGGATGCCCTGCAAACGGGCAATGGACAGGCGTATGGCTTCTTCCGTGACCCCCGGCACGCCTTGCTTTCTCAGGGCGGCCAGGATGACAGGGGCCGCGAGGCTGTGGTGCTCCTCTCCATAGGCGTGGAAGGCCGGATGGCGCATGAGGAGTTCCGCCAATTCCAAAGGGTTCCTCGCCTCCGAATGCAAACAGGTGCGTTCCGTCAGGTCGTCTGGGCCGGCCGTGCGGCAGGATTCGCATAGGTAGTGGCCCATGGGGCATGACCACTCTGCTTCCTCCTCCTGGCCGCAGTAGGTACAAGTGCAGCTGGACGCCTGCTCGAGGAGATCCTGTTCACAAATCCGGCACCGGAATTTCATGTCGCCTGCCTGATCAGTTCTTCCCACCCAAGAGCGCAGCCAGAGCTTCCACCGAGGGAATCTGACCCTGGATCTTCACCACGCCATCCACCACCATCGCTGGGGTGGTCATGACGCCCCGGGCCATGATCTGAGGCATGTCGGTGACCTTCGTGAGCGTGTAGTCGAGGCCAAGGCTCTTCGCAGCCTCGTCCGCACGTTCGGCCAGGATCTTGCACCTGCTGCAGCCGGGTCCGCAGATTTCAATGACAGGCATGTTAGCTCCTAAAGAATGAAGTTGAACAAATAGCCGACCAGCATGATTCCCGTGGCGACGACTCCGACAAAAACGGCGATGAGCGTGGGTTTGAGCACCTTCCGCAGGATGATGGTCTCGGGCAGTGAGAGCCCGATGACCGCCATCATGAAGGCGAGCACGGTGCCGAGAGCCGCGCCCTTGCCCAACAGGGCCTGCACGATGGGCATCACGCCGGCCGCGTTGGAATAGAGAGGCACACCGATGACCACCGCGAGTGGTACGCTCCACCATGCGCCCTTGCCCATGAACCGGGCCATCAGGGCCTCGGGAACATACCCGTGGATGAACGCGCCCACAGCGATGCCCACGAGGATGTAGGGCCAGACCTTGCCCACGATCTCCTTCACGCCCTGAATCGCGGCATACAATCGATTCGTGAAGTTCATCTTATAGTCCGAAGCGGTCTGGGCGTTGTAGGGGATCTCCATCACCCAGGCTTCCAGGTGCCGTTCCATCTTCAGCTTTCCGAGGATCCAGCCCGAGATGAACGCAATGGTCACACCCGTAACGGCGTAGAGCCCGGCAATCTTCCAGCCGAAGAGCCCCAGGAGCATGAAGAGGGCCACCTCGTTCACCATGGGTGCCGAGACCAGGAAGGAGAAGGTGGCCCCGAGTGGCACGCCCACCCGCACGAAGCCGATGAAAAGCGGTACCGCCGAACAGGAACAGAAGGGCGTGAAGATGCCCAGGAGCGAGGCCAGCAGGTTGCTCCAGGCCCCAGCCCGCTTGGCCAGGATGTCCCGGGTCCGCTCGGGACTTATGAAGGTCTGAATGAAGGTGACGCCCAGTACCACCAGAGCCAGCAGCATCAATACCTTGGGCGAGTCGTAGAGGAAGAAGGCGACGGCGCTGCCCAGATGGGAAGCTGGGTCGAGCCCGAACACGCTCGAAGTGAGGTAGTCCGCGAAGGGCTGGAGGTAGCGGTAGATCACAAACCAGAGCGGCAGGGCAATGATCAGCCATCCTCCCTGTTTCAGGAACCGGGAACCCTTGCGGGGTTCGTGCTTTGGCGCACACCCCCCTCCACCACAGCAATTGCGCGGTTCAGTCACGATGGGGATAGTGATCGCACTCTCTGAGGAATCAGTCTCGTTCGTCATGGGTTTCAACAACCTTGTGGCAAGCATCTTGGAAAAGAAAAGCTTCTACTCGTGGGCCAGCAGGAGGTAGATGCGCTGGATGGCCAGCAGCACCAGGGCCGAAGCGAACACCCGGGTGAGGGTCAGCGACTTCACCCGCTTGGCCATGAAGCGGGAACCCAACTGGGCACCGATTACGGCCGTGATCGATGTCAGGATGAGCATCCACCAGTCGAAGCGTGCATCTGCCAGGTGGAACAGAAAGGCGGAGAAGGATGGCAGGGTGACGATGACGCTGTTGGTGGCGGCCGCCAGCCGGGCGGTATAACCCAGCAGCACGAGGGTGGGCAGCAAGAGGAATCCCGGTCCGACGCCTAGGAATCCGGCGAAGACTCCGATCACGGCACTCAAGGCTCCCCGGACAGGAATGACGAAATAGAGCATGCCGGTCAGCCCTTGAGCCGGGCATAGAGCGCACCAAGCTTCTCGCGGAAGAGTTTCTCGATGACTTCCTGACTATCTGCCAGGGGCTTCACCGGGACGGTATCGTTCACAGCGGCATAATCCATCTTGTTTTCGAACATGAGTCCCACCGCCCCGTGCAGCATTGAATTCAGGGCCTGGTCCGCCTCCTGTTTCTCCAGCCCGAACTCGCCGGCCAGCTCCCTCAGGGTCTGCCACTGGAACCAGAAGTAGGTGGGTCCCATGGCTGCAAGAATGGCATAGGCTTCCAGCTTGGCTTCTTCCACTTCCGGATGCTCGCCCAAGGGACAGAAGAGCCGATCCAGGAGGGCGCGGTCTTCCTTGGAAAGCCCCGACTCGAAGCTGCAAGGGTTGAACCCGCGATGAACCATGGAGGGAGCATTGGGAATCATGCGGGCAAGTCGGGAGAACCCGCCCAACAAGCCGGACAGCTTCACGAACGTGAGGACCGGCGCCAGGGACACCAGGAGAGCCTGGGGTGGGAGAGCGTCTGCGATCTGAGGCAGGACAGTCTTGGCGACGGGCGGATGGAGCGCCAGGAACACGACGTCCTGGGCCGCGCTGAGACGGTTCTCTGCAACAATATGGATCTCTGGAAAGCGGGCCTTGAGGTTGCCCAGGACCTCCGCATCGGGGTCGCTGACGACCACCTCCTTGAGATCGACATGCCCATCCTTCCAAGCTGCAAGTAAGATGGCCGTGATCCGCCCACCACCGATGAAGCCGATTTTTGCGTGCATGAACTTCTCCTTTCAGCAGATTTAGGACTTCGAAACGACGGAAGCATCAGGTGCAACCATGAGCAACTCGATCTGTCCCCAGATCACCCATAGCCCCAAGACCACCAGGGCACTCCCCACAATTCGATGGAGCCACCGTCCCACCAGGGCGCCTTTGCCACGGAAGTAGGCGCTGGCGAACCCGGAAAAGGCTCCTGCTGCGAAGAGCAGGACCACGTGGCCCAGAGAATAGGTCAGGAGCAGGGCAATGCCCCAGACCACTTGCTGTTTGAAAGCCACCAGGCTGAGGACCACCACAAGCATGGGCGTTGCGCAGGGCGCGCTGAGGGTTCCCATCAATGCGCCCAGCCCGAAAGCCCCCAGCAAGCCTGCTTTCTGGAAGCGGGTTCCGTCCACCTGGGGAAACCGCAGCACGATGAAACCAGCCATGTGGGCGCCCATGAGCACCAGGATCAGGCCCAGGGCCACTTTCCACCCCCAGCCAACATCGCCCATGAGGCTGCCCGTGATGGCAGCGACGGCGCCCAGAGCTGTGAATACCACTGCCATGCCAGCCACGAAAGCCGATGCCAGCCGGATCGATTCCCCCCGAGTCCGGGCCTGACCACCGATGGCAGCAATCACCAGGGGCACTGCGCCGAGCACGCAAGGGGAAGCCGAAGAGATCAGGCCACCCAGCAGCACCATCAGGAACAGGACCGGCGGCGGCGCCGAAGCCGCCCTCCCTGCCAGTTCCTTGATCCAGGCTTCCATCACTTGAGGCCCTTGGCTTACAGGGCGGCCAGGAATTCCGTCTTCTCCCAGAACCCCTCGTGCCGGAGCACTTCCTTGCCGGAAGGATCGAAGATCACCTGGGTGGGCATGAGCATCACCCGGTACTGGCGAGCGGTGTCGGGATACTGCTGGATCCAGAAATTCCGGACCATCGCCTTAGCCTGGAAACGGGTCTGCAGTTCCAGCAGGGTGGGCTGCATGCGCTTACAGGGGATGCAGGTCTGGCCGCCGAACTCCACGACGAGCCAGGCCTTGGTCTTCAATTGCTGCTCGAGACCCGCAGGATTCAGAGCCGGTAGCTCGGCTTGCGAATCCTGACCGAAGACCGGTATTCCCATGAGCCCCAGCGTCAACAATCCATTCAGGAATAGGGATCGTGTCATGGCTTCACTCCGTTTTGTTTTTTAGATACAGGTGACGACGCCTCGATAGAAGGTCGAAGGATGGGCTTATAAGGCAATGGCCTCTGAAATTTCAGAGGCGCTGCGACTCCCTTAAAGAGCGAAGAAAGAGCCATTTTGCGCACCTTGGCGCAGTGCCTTGCATCCGCCTTGAGCGCCGCGTCCCCATCCACCAAGGGCCAAAGGGCCGCGCACAAAGGACCCAGATCTGGATCTTCTGCAAGAGCGTAGAACACCCATTTCCCTTCCTTGCGTTCTGCGATGACTCCCGCCCGCCGTAATAAGGACAGGTGCTCGGAAATCGTGCTGGGTGCCAACTTGAGGATTGCCGTAACCTGGCACACACACAGCTCACCCCCCCGCAACAGCGAGAGAATCCGCAGCCGCACCGGATGCGCAAGTGCTTTCAAACCATCTACCGAATCTCGCAGAGAACGAATCGTCATTTCGGGACCACCCGAATTGATAGTCGGATCGTGCTCTCGGCAAGTCAAGGGTCAGTATTGTGTTTCGTAAATGCATATAGCCGTTCTACATGCTTTCCAACGATAGGGGAAAGCGTGGAAATAGCGTCATCTGGTTCTGCAACCCAGAGGGTCATTGAGCACGATTCAGGTCCGATCAATCTGAATCACTTGGAGAGTATCAGCAAGACTCCATGAGCACTTGCGAGCAACAGCCACGAGACCCACTTGGTGGCTCGGCTGCCGATGACAACGGTGAAAATCTCCCGTTTTAGTGTAGCCCGCCCGAAGAACATGAAACTATCTTTCACCCAGTCGCACTTAATGTTGAGGGGCGACCTGGCCCATGCGGGACGAATTGAACTCACGGAACAGCAAAGGACGCGTCTGGAAGAGATGGCGCGGAGCCGGACGCTTGCCGCACGCAAGGTTCTGCGAGTGAAGATCGTCCTCCGTTGCTGACCCACGACTATGATCGAAGGAAATCCCCGTGGGATAAGTGGAACGGAACGACCACGCTATTCGCAGCGCTCAACAAGCTGGACGGCACAGTGATCTCCGAGACGATGCAGCGCCATCGACACAACGAGTGGCTGAAGTTCCTCAAACGCTTGCACCGTGCGACGCCAAGGGATCTGGACTTGCACATCATTCGCGATAACTACGCCACCCACAAACACCCTGCGGTGAAGAAGTGGCTGGAAACACACACGCGCATCCACACCCACTTCACGCCAACGAGTTCATCGTGGCTGAACATGGT
>JANYIU010000046.1 GCA_025361955.1 Holophagaceae bacterium | reverse complement strand
CCCGCGTGTGCGGGGAACGGCAACCATAACCGCTTATGCTCCAGCCGGTGAACGGATCATCCCCGCGTGTGCGGGGAACGGTGGTATTGTCAATAGCCCCAGCATTAGACCAGCGGATCATCCCCGCGTGTGCGGGGAACGGACTTCTATCTATCTCGAATTATTCAATACTTTACCCGGTTGTCAAAGAACCTACCAACTTTTGAACCCTTGCCCGGCTCTGGAGAACCGCTCCCTGGTTCAAGGAGGAATGAGCATAACTTGAGCCCATCCAGTTCAACCGGAACTCGCCGGTTCAATCCGCAGGTTTCGAAGTCGAACCCAGCATCGTTGGGCGCTGCCCAGGCCAAGACGGCGTTCCCTGGCTTTATCTCACGTTGTATGGTTTCCCAAAGGCGCTCTCTTACGCGCGCGGAATAGTTCCCGACGTATACACCGGCTCGCAGCTCCAGTAGGAGCCTCGAGAGATACCCATGGAGCCGGGGTGGGGCGTTCTCAAGCACGATGACCAGCATCTCCGGTTTGCTCCTTGTTGGGAATTGCGATGGGCATGGCCTCCTCGTGGGCCTTTGGAACGGTTACGCCGCCAGCCGCCAGGATCTCCTCAATGGTGGGAATGATGCGCTCCAACAGGTTGTGCTTTCGGAAACTATTCCGGCAGTAAAGCCGGGTCTCGCGCTCGGGTTCGCCACGGTTGGACGCCACCACCTTGAAGGCGATGGGCACAACAGTTTCAAATTTGAAGAGATCGGCGATGTCGTACACGAACGAGAGTGGCTTCCCCGTGTGCAGGAAACCGATGGCGGGCGCATACCCAGCGGCGAGGATGGCTGCCTCACAGAGCCCGTAAAGGCAATGGGTAGCTACACTCAGGCAGCGGTTGATGGGATCCTGGTCGGCAAAATCATCCGGATCGTACTCACGTCGTCCCCATTCCACGCCATGCTCCTGGGCGAGCATCTTGTAGAGGGTTCGCACCCGTACACCCTCGATGCCGCGAAGCTGCTCGATGCTGCGCCTGGCGGGTGGTTCCTCCTTGAAGCGAAATTTGTACATGGCACGAATGACTTTGAGCCGAAGATCATCATCCAGGGCCAGTTTCGCCTGATAGAGCAGGCGATCCGAGCGAGCGCCACCGGGTTGGCCTGCGGAATAGACCCGCACACCACCTTCGCCTACCCACTGGATCAGGCACCCCACCGAGGCCGCCAGAGCCACGGCACCATGGGTAATGCGGGTTCCCGGCTCCAGCATCAAACAGGCGAGGCCACCCACAGGGATCTGAGTCCGAACCCCATCCTTGTCGATGAGGACGAGGGCTCCATCCTGCACGTCGATATTCCCGTATTGGAGCCAGACCATGGTGGACCGCTCTTTCATGGGAATGGGATTGGATTCAAGCCTCATGACACGGGTATCACGGAGAGTAGCCCCAGGCCCAGGGCCTTGCCATGCCCAATGCCACTTGTCAGGGCCACCCTAAAGGCATCGGGTTCCGTGACTTCCAGGGTTCCGTCAAAGAGCACGGAGAAGACCCGGATGCCGTTGCCGTCATGCTGGCGCGCACGAAGCATCTGCTCCTGGGAGATACGCACATCTACGCGGGCTTCCGTGCCTTCGTAGGCATCAAAGGCGGTCAGACACGGCAAAGTGAATCCATGCTGCTTCTGACCCTTTCGCAGGAGCCATGCTTCCTGGTCCTCCAATTTCAGGAGCCCCAGCCGCTTTCCATTTTTGGACGTAGCAGGATTGGCTCGGAGGCGAAAGCGATAGCGCTGGCCCGCTCTCATTGCATCCATTTTCAATCGTTCAACTAAATTCACAGCGGGGTCGGGGTCCCGCTCCAACCAGTTGGAGAGATTGATCCTGGGCCAGTCTGGGATTTCGCGGCTCTGAATCAGGATGCGTGGAGCGCTGGAAGCGTCTGTTTCCGGCTCCAATCGCCATAGGAAGGCACCCGGCAAGCATCTCTTATCCTCAGGGCTAAAGGCCCGACAAAGCGTAGCGTGGAGCTGGTAGGGGTCCGCCAGATCGCGACGGACCTCCCGACAGCGCAGGTTGAGGTGGAGCCTATGCAGGAACATCAGCCACCCCACCAGAAAAAGGGATCCATTCAGAATGAACGAAGCGTGCGCCAAAACGACGCTCGGCAAAGGAAGAGATTGGCTGATCCATGCGCATGGCACCTGAACTATCCGAGGATTCCATGGACATAAGCAGCTTCACTGGCGCCTGCTCTTGCATTCGTCGAGTGGCAAGCCACGGTTGGTGTTCCATGACCTGGCGCAAGGGGGCGCCCTGGATGGGATTCTGGCTATCCGGTAACCATAGAGGCTCGGCGGGAAGATAGGATTTGCGCCCCAAGGCCAGGAGCCAAACAGGATCCTGGAGGGCGCCATGAAGGCGTTCGAGAAGATCTACATCCGGGCTTTCCAATCCCACCAGGAAGGCAGCATCAGCCAGATAGTGGCGGGTGGACACAACACCGCCATCCTTAGCCTGGGAACCATCAGCCCGGATGATCGTGTCCTGCCTTGCACACCCGACGGTCTGGTAGTCGTGCTTTGGCAATCCCGGCCGATCATGGCGCACGGCCATGGCCAGATGCGTCAGTGGCTCCAAGTCAGCCCAGTTGCCCCGATCGATGCCAAGGGCAGCGGCCAGAAGGCCGCTCACACCCGACTTGCTGGGTTCCTTCCCGGTATCGCGTTGATCAAAGCGGCTGGTGGTACCCCAGGACTGCATGGGGCCCACCAGACGCAGAAGCAGCGTAGCCATCAGACCCTCACGAGACTCAAAGATTTGTTGAGCAGGGCATCCAGGGATTCCTCTGCCTTTCCGAAATTGTCGATCTTGGCATCCACGAGATTCAACACGTAGGTCTGTCCGTCGCCGCCATAGGCGGTTTGGAGTTTCTTGGCCTTATCCACCAGCCTGTCGGCAGAAAGGAGCGTGATGGATTCGCCCTTCTTAGCCCGGAGTGCAGTCTCGAAAGCATTGGCCAGATTGCGTGGAGCCGTGTTGTGGCGAACAGAGATCGCCACGAATTCCGGCGGATTGTGGGCGGCGAAAGTGTTCTGTTTGCCCGTGGGTTCACTCACAACGAATCCTTCCAGGAAGGCGCGCAGCCCCTTCTCAGCCAGCTCCTTGTCCCCCTGGAGGTTCTCCACCAGCTTGGCCCAATCCACCACCGCATAGCGGTAGAAGCAAGCGGAATTGAACTCCACGGTACCCATCATGTCGGCTCCCGCCGTGTCCTCAGGTTTGAGGTCATCCACAGCCGTGTAAAAGTCGAATTCCCGGTCTACTGCGTGGGTGGAAAGTGCATGGGCAACCTGGCATGCGGCATTCTGGTTTTTTTGGGGCATATCGGCCAGCATGCGCCCGAAGAGAGCCACATCCAGCGCCTTGCCACCATTGAAGACCTTATCCAGGGCCTTCTTCAGTTCAGGGTCCGCGACACTGGCGGCTTGCTTCTTCGCCTTTCCCGACTTCTTTCCCTCAACTGGAGCCACTTCGGAAGCGAAAATGGAGTCCCACTTTTCGTGGATGATCTCAGCAATTCCTGCGATTTCACGCTGACCAAGGAAAAGCAGATATTCGCTCTTGCCATCCTCCTTCACATTGAGTTCCATGGCGGCCAAAGCCAGGCGAGCCTTTTGTTCGGCATCCTCTTTGGCCCGCCCCTTCCCCACCAGGAATTCAGTGAGAGTGTCCAGAATCCGCTTGGTACGAGAAGCCACATCCGCTTTACCAAGGGCGCCCTGCTCCACCAGGGAACCGAAATACTGGCGCACAGCCCGCTTGAGACATTGGCTGCTGATGCGGGCGCGGCGGGTTCCACCAAAGAAGGCATCCTTGGGAGCGCCGGTATCGTCTCGGTTCAGGTTGGAGGGCGCGAAGTTCTGAAGGGCGTGGATCTCGATCAGGGTTCTCATCAGAGTTTTTCCTCGGTTGTAGGGGTTTCAGATTCGGTGCCATTTTCAGCGCGGATGTTGCGGTAGAAGTCACGCGCCCAATCGTTTTGAGTCCGCTTACTGTCGTCATTCCAGCGCAGAAGACCTACCAGGAGATGCTCGAAATCTAGCGGCTGCTCTTTCAAGAGAGCAGCTATCTGGCGCAACCGATGGGGAAGCTGGTCTTCATCAGCATCGAGCAGAGTGATAAACCGGTTTTCCGTACTGATTGAGCCACTGCTGACTTGATGGATAGCTGCGGCCCTGCCCAACGGTATGCCAGTTCTCTCGCGTCCTTCCCGCCAATGGGCGGCCCACAGGCCCGCCACCAAGTAATGCACCGTACGGCGCCAGGGCCATTCGGCTCCCTGAAGAAATGGTTCCACATAGGGGTAGGCGGGAACATGGGTTCCTGGGTCGAAGGCAAGGCTGCGCTTCAGCACAGCCCGCACCTTGGTGTCCTTTTTATTCAGGCTTTCCAGCCACTCGATGAACGCACTCATGCCCCCTCCTTTGCCAGAAAGTCGTTGAATTCCTTGATGACTACTCCGAGTTTCTTGAGTTCCATCGCCACAGCCCCATCGGCCTTCACCAGGGCCCGAATAGTCCAGGCGTCACCCGATATGGCAGTCCTCCGGTGCAGGTCCCAGGCATTGCGAAGGGCATCACGCACGGCGATGACCCAATCCTGCTCAATTGCATAGGGATCCTGGTCCAAGGTGTAAGCCTGGAGGATGACGTGGAATGCGGCTTCAAGGGCGGTCCAGTAGACCGGGATGCAGGGCATCTGAGCCAAGAAGGCTTTGGTATCCTTTCCGTCTGGTGTTCGTTCCCCCCGTGCAATCACAAAGCGAGCAAAGGTGTTGCAAGCAGACCATAACGCCTTCTGGCTGGTTTCCGCCCGATCAAGGAACCGATGAATGTCCTCCCGGATGCAGCGGTCTCCAGCAAGTGCAGTCGGCAAAGTGAACCGCTCCATGCGCCAGAACTCGATCTTGGCCTTGTCGTTGCTCTGCCCAAGCACCAAAACCGAGGTGGGAAATCGATCTTGGTGATCTTGGGCCAACGAAAGCGCGTGTTCAAGTGAGCGCGGAGACAGCTTCTCCTTGTCTGGCAGCAATGAATCGAAGTCTCGCCAAATACCTCTGTCCCGAAATTGTAAGGGGAGTCGTCCGCGCTTTTCGTCAATGCGGTAGGCCTGCATTGGATCCACCTGATCCATTGCGGAGCAATTGACTCCAGATGCAAAAGCGAGTTGGGTGATACCGGTGCAGTCATCTCTAAATCGAATGGATCGGGTTCGCCAAGTATACCGGTCAGCGAGCCCTATTGCACTGCGCTCTCTCCCTTCTTTCAGGGACGCAACTCCCTCTGGCGGACGTTCCCACAGTGGCCTATCTCCATCCAGAATCTGGCGATTTTGGGGGATCAGTGACATCAGAAGAGTGTCCTGAAGATTCTTCCCAAGCGGGATGACCAGAGCGGCAGTGGCCGACGGCGCTGTACCGGTATGAGAGAGTTCACTTTTCCCACAACTCACAGCAAAGGTTTGTGTCGCCAGCAGCCAGCGGGTTGCGACTGCTTCATCAATTACACCGGGTTCCTGCACATCAATGTGGTCGAAGAGAACCTTCGCGTTGTCAGCATTGTGCTCTGCCGCCAGTACCGTCCACGAACGCCAAATTTTGGGTTCAAATGATGGAATCTGACTGAAGGGGAACACCTCGTCGAAGAGCCAGAATCGATCCCGCCACTTTCCTAGGTAGGCGCTGATCTTCTCTGCTGGCAGCCTTTCCTCGAAGAGGATTTTGGCCTCTGTGATATCACAGGGCCCCTCCAGAGCCCTATATAGCACGGCCAGAAGAAAGCGATGAAGGGCCGACACCACCAACGGGGAGGGATCCTCAATGGCTGCAATTTCCCAGGCGCGCAGAAGGGTGTCCCGGATGCCCAATTCAATGCGGCCCCCATCAGGGAGGCGCAGAGGGATCCACGGCTCATCAATTAGATTGAATCGGCTCATCAGGAATCCTTATGTTTTTGATTTCAAGTCGTCCTATCTACAACCTAAGATTATAGGAGGTCTCAGGGCATGGGCTAGTTTTTTTTTCGCAGTCGTCCTATCCTGGGTTTTCCTCAAAATACTGGGGATGGTCCGATTACTGGAGGACTCAGGTCAGCGGTTTTCGAAATATTCCCCGGGTCACCGGGGATGTTGTGAGTGTCTTAGTGCCGGAGACCCCCTCACTGTAGGCTTGGTAGTGGCGACCTCGCGGTAGGTGGCTACCACCATCAACAGTGAACTTCGACTCTGCTTTTATTCACCGCCGTGTCCACTACTCCTTTCTTTCAAAAACCAATCCTAGAGCTGGATCCAAGCGGACCTTCTTGCTTTCCTGCCATCGTCCCTCGTTATCCAGACGCAAAGCGTAGCTATGTCGCAGCAAAGGAGAACGCGACCAACCATCGGGCACTCCCTGGGTTTGGCATTCGGCCACGGCTGCCTTCTGGCTGATACTCAGTGCCCGTAGGGACCACGCTTTGGCCTGGGCGCTGCTGGGTGCCTGGGCGGGATCAAAGATTTCATCCGCGAGAATGGGCACTACCATTACTGATGGATCGCCCAATCGGGTCAAGGCGCGAAGGCTTGGGTGCAAACCGGGCTCATCTTCGTCGGCCTGGGTGAATCGAGCAGGATCGTTCCAGGAATCATTGTCAGGGTCGCCGATGATGGCCCCGTGAGCTTTCCCTGTGTGTGCATAAGAAGCGCCATCTTCCTTCTCGATGGCCTTCGCCAGCCGCTCCTGCAAGGCTTCCGGCACAGTCACTTCTTCTTCATAAACAGCCTGCACAAACCCGTCTATGTCATCTGGCAAGGTCATTTGGGGATGTTCTTTGAGCAAGAGCCAGGTTCGCAGTAGCAGATCCTCCCGGTACACAGCCCCCCACCAAAGGGGTGCGCCGAAGGAACTGGGTTCTATACCGTCCAAGCCCGCAACCAATAGGCGGGGACGGGGCAAAGGACGACCACCCCGATCATGCCTCCATAGTCGCCCAGCGCGCTGCAGCAGCAGATCGATGGGGGCAAGGTCTGTCACCATGAAGTCGAAATCCAGATCCAAGCTCTGCTCGGCCACCTGAGTGGCGATGAGGATGCGTCTGCCTTCTCTGAAACTTTTCTTGCCAAAAGAAGCCAGAGCGTTGTCCTCTCTCGCTTGCCGAATGTCAGCCGGAAATCGGGCGTGGAAAAGCAGGATCTCTGTGCCGTCCTCCAGTTGCTTTCCCACCTGATGGCGGCCACGCATCAAAGGAATACCTTCGGAATAGAGGCTATAGAGATCCTGGGCTCGCTGCACTGTATTCACCAGCGCCAGAGCGCACCCGGCCTCTGGAAGCTGGCTATCGAGGGCGGATCGGATGGCAGAGAGATCGGATGACAGCGGTTCCACTTCAACCTGCTGGCGCCGCAAAGGATCAGCCTCAAAGCCCATCTGCTGAATGCCGCTTGGCTGGATCACCGTAAGACGCGGATAAGGCGCCTGCTCATCTGGCATGGCCTTGCCCAGGGAACCCACGATCTTTGCCCGAATGCGGGGAGGCAGGGTCGCTGAGAGGAGCACAACGGAAGCCCCAAGAGCCACCAACCATTGGATGAGGTGAATGAGCAGGGTGCCGGTGTAGGCGTCATAGGCATGGATCTCGTCAAACACCACCACGCGGTTGGCCAGACCCCACAGGCGCACAAACTGGTGCCGCACTGGAAGGATCGGCAGGAGGGCCTGATCCACAGTGCCCACGCCATATTCGGAAAGTAGGGCCCGCTTGCGGTGAGTGAACCATTCACCCACCCGCACGCGCCCCTCGCCTTCAGGATCATGGATCGTGGCGCGCTTCAACTCTTGATAGGAGTCGTTGAGAGCAGTGCCGCCATGGAGGAGCTGAAAGTCCAGGTTCCGATCGGGTGAAAACGTCTTAAGGAATTCCAGGGTGCGACCAAACATGGCATTGCCCGTCGCCTTGGTGGGCAGCGCAATGTAAAGGCCACGGTGACCAAAGCGGCGCTGGAGTTCGAGATGAGCATAAAAAGCAGCTTCAGTCTTGCCTTCGCCCATAGGTGCTTCCAACAGCAAAACACACGGCCCGTCCACAGCAGCCAAAGCCTCCGCGACTTTCTGTTGGAGTGGCCTGGGGCTGAACCCAAACACTTCCTGAAAGGTGCGTTCAGTCTGAAGCAAAGGGGCGCGCTGCAGCCAACCGATGGCATCCAGGGACGCTTCAGCAATGGGTTGTCGGGATGCCCACCAAGCCGGGATATCCGCGCATTCATCAACTTGGCCAAAGGTGAAATGGGTCTCGTCGGAACCAATCCAGTCCGCAAAGCTTGTAAGGCCAGAGAGCAGCATGAAATCAGGGCCGGAGAGGGCAAGCTTGACGGGGACGTTTATGGGCCGGAAGAAGTCGAGCAAAGCGATAAAAAGGGTCCGCCGGGCTTGGATCCAGGAACGTTCTTGAACCCTCCGATCATGTGTCAATTCATTCAGAGTTGTTGGTGTTGCTCTCTCTCCGTGATGGCAGCCCACCGCGTCGGCCACCATTCTTGCCAAGTCCTCAGGCCAGCCTTGTTCACCCAGAAGATCCACCAACACAACTTGACTGACAAAAGCATGGTTGATGGGTCGATCAAGGCCCGGGGGGAAGCACAGCCCTGCAGCCACCAATCTAGGCTTGGAGGCTGGCCACTTGATCTGGAACCCTGCACAGGCCTTCCCCAAATCATGGCAGGCGATGATGAGCAACAGCCAGGGCTTGGCATCGCACCAGGATAGGCCAAGAATATCTGCCAGTTTCACCCGAGTTGTGCTGGGTTCTCTCTCAAGGATCGCCTCTGCACAACACGCTACATCCAAGAGATGGAGCAGCAGTGGATGGAAGCATTCCACAGCATTCTGGCTTGTCTTTGCCCATAGGACAGAAGTAGCGCCGCACATTCGAGTACCTTGAGGCAAGTATGTCATACATGATTTAAAAATATTACTATATATCGATTGATCGTCAAAAACAGCAGACCAAGGAATGTCCTTGGAAATGGAACTCGATGTAAGGGTGGTGCCGATGGATCGTCAGTATGTGTCCATTTCGCGTACACTTACCTTGTTACACTTGCACCGTTTTTTATTTGAAATCGAGGCGGATCAAGAACTAAAATCAGGTTGAACCGTTCCGGCATGACCCAACGCAAATTCAGGGTGGACCCCCTCAGTCGATCCATCTTCGAAAATGGCCCAGCGTAGGTCTTGGATATGGTTTTGGCAACTCATAAATAGGCCTCGTCCTCAGGCGTATTGCGTACCGCTGGTGCCTGGAAGATCGAGCACATCTCAAGCCCTGTGTTCCCTCAGTGCCTCCTTCATGTCGGCTTCTGGTTGCTGGACAAACGCCCTTACTGATGACCTTCCACTGGTGCCGAGTGGTGATTAATAATAGCGTCTCGGTCCCTTTGAATTTATCGAGGGCTTTGTCGAAGGTGGCAATGGGGAGCTGACCCGCTTTCCGGGCAACTTCAAGGATCAGGCAAACTTCGAAAGTGACCTTGCTCTTGGGAGCGAATCTCTTCGTCTGTCTTGTGGACACCAGCCGGGAGCCTAGGTGCCTTCCGGGCATCCTCCAGGGTAAGCCGGGCTGCCTTTTGGACCACCAGATCGCCGTCCTGATCGCCCCATTCGAGGGTGTTTTGCACCTACCATTACCATCACAATTCAGTAGATGAGTCGAGTCATCTACAAGATCTTTTTGACCCCCGATTCGAGCGCTACCCGACCTTCCGCAAGGGATGGATCGTGCGCTGGGGGCGACTCTGGTAGAGGTCGCAGGTGGCTTGAAGGTTCAGCCAGAATTCGGGTGTGGTGCTGAAGGCCTTGCTCAACAGCCATGCCGTTTCAGGGGTGACGCCACGCTTACCCCGAACAAGCTCATTGACTCGCTGGACCGGAACACCGATGTGAGAAGCAAGCAGAACCTGGGTGATCCCTAGAGGAACCAGAAACTCCTCAAGAAGGATCTCGCCAGGATGGGTGGGGTTGCGGTGGCTTGGAATCATGGGGCACCTGACTTTCAGTGGTAATCCTTAATGCGTACGTCAAAGGCGTCTGACCCTTCCCATCGAAAGACGACGCGCCACTGGTCGTTCACCCGAATGCTGTAAAGCCCAGCCAAGTTCCCTTCAAGGGGTTCCAGTCTATTGCCTGGAGGGGCACGAAGATCTCCCAGAGTGGCTGCAGCATTGAGCATATCGAGCTTTCGCAAAGCGACCGCAAGCAAGTTGGGCGGGAAGGTCTTGTAATCCTTTCTGGGACCACCATCGAAAAGCGCCTCCGTTGACTTATCACCAAAAGAAACGATCACCTCGGCAGTCTCCTTCTATAGGGTACTATTACACGGATTCCGTGCAAGCGGTAATCACATCTCCTTCCCAATGGGGCACCAACACATCGAACGTTGTCGGGCGCTGGTGGCCAGTACCCCTCGCTTGTCTCGACCTGAAACAAATGAATTAGAAATAGAGACCGCGCTGTGCGCTGTCCAACCCACCATCCTTCCCTGTGGCGATCATCACCAATTTGTTGCGACACATTGCTCTAGGAATACTTGATTTGTTACACTATTTGACGCCTTGGGCAGGTTGAGGTTAGTCGATCTTCGCCCTCCCTGGGCCCTATCGAGTCGTCCATGTCTCTCTCTGCCCAAGGGCTGAGTTCCTCCCGGCCGCGCATCCAGGTGCTGGATTTCATCCGGCTGGTGGCCATGCTTCTGATGATCCAGGGGCATACGCTGGATGCGTTCGTGAACCCGGCGCACATGGATTTCAATACCCTCCCCTGGCAGCTCTGGATGCATCTGCGGGGACTCACGGCGCCTTTGTTCCTGATGGTTTCGGGCGCCGCGTCGGTGCTTGGGATCCGCTACGAGCAGGACGGCCGGATCTCCCGAGCCCTGTTGCGGCGCAGGAGCATCATGGGCCTGACCGTGATCGCCATCGGCTACTTGATGGTGTTCCCGGCCAACCGGCTGGCAGATCTGCGCTGGGTCTCGACGGACGTCTGGAGGGTTTGCCTGCAGGTAAACATTCTCCAGCTCAATGGGGTCACGCTGCTGGTGTTGACGGCCCTGCTCCCCTTCACCCCGACCATTCGCCGTTATGCAGCATGGAGTCTCGGACTGGGTTTTCTGATCCTGGTACTGGCTCCCATCGCCTTCGCCATCGACTGGTTCCGTTGGTTGCCGGAAGGCTTGGCGGCCTATCTGTCCTTCAATCACGGCTCCTTGTTCCCCCTGTTCCCGGCAAGTGCCTACATGTTCCTAGGGGTGGGCCTCGGGGCGCTGCTCCTGGAAACGCCAGAAGAGCGGCGGGTGCGCGTCTTCCGCCTGGCCTGTCTGACGGGTAGCGCCGTGTTGATGCTGCTGTCCATGGCCGCGGAGCACATCCCCGCCCAGTGGCTCCCCCTCCACGACGCCTACAAAGCGGGGTATGCCTACACGCTGTTGAGGGTGGGTTTCACGCTGCTGATCTTTGGCCTGCTGGCCTGGATCGCGGAGCTCTACCCCCGCTTGGCCGCCGCCTGCGCGCCCATGGGGCGGAAATCCCTGTACGTCTACGTCGGCCACATTGCCCTGATTTACGGTACCCCCTGGACCCTGGGTCTGGTCACCGGAAGGTTCCACGCGCTATCGATCGGAGCTGGCGCGCTGTTCGTGCTCGTGGTGGGCGGAATCACCTTCGCGGCCATCCTGATCTGGGATTGGACCCGGAACCGTTCGGAGGCCATCGGCTCGTTCATCCACGCCTCCATCGTCTTCGCTCTGGCCTACGCACTGGTCTTCTGATCTCCTTGCGCTTGCTAAAATAAAAAAATCACCACAAAGACACAATAAATAAACCAGAGAAACTGCAGGCACAACGTTTCAACGAAAGATGCTAATACGGCGCTGGGCCAGCACTCGATCCCTGGAAGCAGCGCGCGCTTTGAGCCTTTCTGTGCAACTTTGTGCTATTCCTACTTTTATTTGTCCTTGTGTCTTTGTGGTTCTATTTTGTTGATCGCAACTGGGCATGAAGAGCGGCGGCTACCTGGGCACCCACCACGGCGTTGTGTTTGACCAGGGCGATGTTCGCCACTAGGCTGCGCCCTCCGGTGAGCTGCTGGATCCGCTCCAGGAGGAAGGGCGTCACGCGCTTGCCGGTGACGCCCTGCTGGGTGGCTTCGCCCAGAGCGCGCTCGATGATGGCGTCGATCGCATCCTTGGCCATGGCGTCAGCTTCGGGAATTGGATTGGCCACCACGGCGCCGCCCGCATAGCCCAAGGATCTCTGCACGGCCAGCAGCTTCGCCACGCCCTCCGGCGTATCGATCCGGAAGTCCACAGGGAAGCCGCTGTCGCGGGTGAAGAAGGCCGGGAAGCGGTCGGTCTGATAGCCGATCACCGGCACACCGTGGGTTTCCAGGAATTCCAAGGTCAAGCCGAGATCGAGGATCGCCTTGGCCCCTGCGCAAACCACGGCCACCGGCGTCTGCGCCAATTCAAGCAGGTCGGCGGAGATATCGAAACTGGTCTCGGCGCCCCGATGCACCCCGCCGATGCCCCCGGTGACGAACACCTGGATGCCCGCGAGATGGGCCGCGATCATGGTCGCCGCCACGGTGGTGGCACCGATGGCCCCCGTGGCCAGCACCTGAGGCAGATCCCGGCGGCTCACCTTTGCCACCTGCTTGGCATGGCCCAGTTGTTCCAATTCATCGCCCGTCAGGCCCACGTGGATGCGGCCGGCAAAGACGGCGATGGTGGCTGGGACGGCACCCTCCCGGCGGATCAAGGCCTCGACTTCGCGCGCAGTCTCGACATTTTGCGGATAGGGCATGCCGTGGGCAATGATGGTGGATTCCAAGGCCACGATGGGGCTTCCTTGGGCCATGGCCGCGGTAATTTCGGGGGAGAGTTGCAGGGCAGGATGCATGGGATACCTCTTCAGCGGGTGGCGGTGGGGTCTTCTTGAAGGAAGCCAGGGGTGAGCGCAGAAGCCACGCTGGAGCTGCTTCCCAGGGTCAGCGCGGCAAGCCGCAGCCCGACCAGGCAGGCGCTGAAGAGGTCCTCTGGCGCCAGGCTCAGGCTAGCCAGACCAGCCAGGCTGGCCACGACCCCAGCGGAGAAGGCATCCCCGGCCCCGGTGACATCCACGATCTCGACCTGGGGGGCGGGAAAATGCCTGGGCGCAGCCACGCCACAGGCGCAGAGAACGCCCGCGCCACCCAGAGTGACCACCACTCCCTGCGCGCCCTGTGCCTGTACTTGGCGGCAAGCGCCGACTTGGGCCTCGCAATCAGGCAAGGCCCGCCCCACCCGTGCGGCCAGCTCACCGGCATTGAGGATCAGAGTGGAGACCCCGGCCAGGGACTCGGGCAGCCGGTTCATCTTGGCTTCCGAGACGCCCACGAGCACCAGCTTCGCGCCCTGCCTGAGGCTGTCCTCGATCAATGCGGACAGCAGCTCCGACTGGAGGTTGCAGTCCAGCACCCGGAAGCGTGTCGAAGCCCACCGGCTGCGGCACTCGTGCAGGGCCGCCAGGGTGAAGCGATCGATCACCGCCATATCCGCCAGGGCGAGCACCAGCTCGCCATCCGGCTGCAGCAGAGCGGTGTAGGTGCCCGTGGGGCAGTTCGCCACCGTCAGGGTCGCGCTGGTATCGATGCCCAGGTTCTTGGCCTGCTTGAGCAGCTCTGCCCCGGCCAGATCATCCCCAACCGCAGTCATCAGGCGTACCGGCAGCCCCAGGCGGGCCAAGTTTTCAGCCACATTCCGGGCCACCCCACCGAAACTCTCCGTCACCGAGACGGGATTGCTGGTTCCCATCGCAACCGGCCCAAAGCCCTTGGCGATGCGATCCAGATTGGCCCCGCCCACCACCAGGATCGGCTCGGCCCCAGGTAGCACATAGGCGCGACCCAGCAATCGCTGATCCCGGATCAGCTGCACGATGTGACTCGCCACTGCTGAGCGGGTAATCCCCAGCCGCTCGGCCAAGACCTGTTGGGAGACGAAGGGATTGTCCCGGATCAGTTCCAGGATCTTCTCCTTGCTGGATACGACAGGGGCCACAGCACCACCCTAAACAATTGTGATTAGCTTAGACTTTTGTCTACCACTCTGCAAGCACCATCCAGTTACGCTGAATCTTTCCTATATGTTGGGCGTTTGGTCTTGAGGGAAAAAGCTCGACGCGGAAACCCAGAGAACAAAACGGGATCGCGGAGCAAATAATCTTCCTCCGCGACCCTCCGCTTTTCTCCGTTCCTCCGCGTTGGGTTTTTCCCCAAGCCCCTGCAGAATTCGAGCAACGGTGAGGTCAATCGAGCAGGAGTCCCGGCTCTTCTAGACTCAGAGTCGCCGACAATCAGGTAACCAGAACGGTACAGGTCATTCTGCGACGGCCTCCGAACATGTCTGAAGACAGTGGAACGAACTGGAAGAACGAACTGGAAGCGGACTGGCTGGGGGGGTCGACGCGTGGGATGATAGCGAAACTCGAAATTCCGATATGCACCTATTCCCCAAGTCGATCCGCGATGATGTCCCTTCTTTCCGGAGGGCGGACATCTTTTCGAGCCTGTTTCGTTTTTCTGGGCGCTACCTGCTCTGTCGCGGGTGCCTGGGACCCCTGGGTGCGGGAGCCGAGGCGGGTCTTTGCAAGACCTGCTGGTCGGGCCTGCTGCCCCTCCAGGAACCGCGATGCCCCCGCTGCGCCTTGCTCCATGATGCGGATTCGGGCTGTCCGGACCCTGTGGCTTGGACCTTCGGAGATGCCCTCTGGAACTATCGCGGGGGCCGACCTCCGCTTGGGACCTTGCTCTTGCCTGGGATCAAGGCCGGAGAATTGGGCTGGAGAAGCGCGCTCCTGGTAAGGGTCGCACGAGCGTCTCTACCCTCTTTCGCTGCAGAATCGGAACTGGTGACGGCGGTGCCAACGGCCTTACACCGCCGCTGGTTGCGCGGTTTCGATCTAGCCGAGGATGTGGCCAACCACGTCGCCAAGCGTCTCTCTCTGCCATTCCTGCGGACCCTTCGCAAGGACTGGAAAGTCCGACGTCAGGTTGGACAGACCGAGAGCGCCCGTCGCAGATCGCCGCGGAAAGCCATCTTTTTGCGCCAGGATACGGCCATCAGGAACCGGATCGTCCTCCTGGTGGACGATGTCTGGACGACCGGAACGACCCTACTCCGATGCGCCCAAGCCCTGCAGGAGGGTGGCGCCTCCGAAGTGCGGGTTCTGACCTTATTCAGAGCCATATGAGCAACGGGCACCCTTCGGCGCCCGCTGCTCATGCCAAACACAAGGGAAGGTAGGGTTATTTCGCAGCGACAGCGGTGGCTGTGAGCACCTTCTTGACGGCCTCTTCCAGCTGGCCCTTCTTGACCTCCGCGAGGACGTAGGCAACCCGAACCATGGGCTTGGAAACCTTCAGCACGCGGGTGATGTCGATGGGAGTGGCGGAAATGACGACATCACAAGGGGTTTTCTCGATGGTCGCCTGGAGATCCCGGATCTGCTGATCGCCATAACCCATGGCGGGCAGGATGCCCTGGGCGTTGGGATACTTCTTATAGGTAGCGGCGATGGAGGCCACGGCATAGGGAGTGGGATCGACGATCTTGGCCACGCCAGCAGCTTTGGCGGCGACGACACCGGCACCAAAGGTCATGCCGCCATGGGTGAGGGTCGGGCCGTCTTCTATGACGAGAACGTTCTTGCCCTTGACCAGCTCGGGCTTCTCGCAGGTCACAGGGCTGTTGGCGCGAATGACGACAGCCTTGGGGTTGAGCTTCTTGGCCGCTGCCTCGATGCCCTTGATGTCCTCTTCCTTCGCGGAATCGCACTTGTTGATGAGGATGACGTCGGCGCGGCGGAAGTTGGCCTCACCGGGATGGTACATGCTCTCGTGACCAGGACGGAGGGGGTCGGCGATGACGATGTGGAGATCAGAAACATAGAAGGGCAGATCATTGTTGCCACCGTCCCAGAGGATGACATCGGCTTCCTTCTCGGCTTGGCGGACGATCTGCTCGTAGTCGACCCCAGAGTAGATGATGAAGCCGTTGTCGATATGGGGCTCGTACTCCTCGCGCTCTTCGACGGTGCACTTGTGCTTGTCGAGATCAGCGTAGGTTTCGAAGCGCTGGCAAGCCTGGATGGCCAGATCGCCGTACGGCATGGGATGGCGAATGGCCACGACCTTCTTGCCAAGAGACTTCAGGATGCTGGAGATGTAGCGGGTGGTCTGGCTCTTGCCGGCGCCGGTGCGGACAGCAGTGATGGCGATCACGGGCTTGGTGGACTTGACCATGGTGTGTTCGGCGCTGAGCATCGTGAAGTCGGCACCAGCGGCGATGCACTCAGAGGCGAGGTGCATGACGTGCTGATGGGTGACGTCGGAATAGGCAAAGACGGCGAGGTCGATCTTCTCGCGCTTGATGAGAGCGGTCAGCTCGCTCTCGTCCACGATGGGAATCCCGGCGGGATAGAGCTTGCCGGCAAGGACGGCGGGGTACTTGCGGCCGGCGATGTCGGGAATCTGCGTGGCGGTGAAGGCGACCACGTTGTACGCCGCGTTATCACGGTAGTACGTGTTGAAGTTATGGAAGTCGCGACCAGCGGCTCCCAGGATGACTACACGACGAGGCTCGGACATTTGAACTCCCTAGGTTGGGGTCAACCGATAAAACCGACACACCCGAAAATGGGTAGTCATGGCCTCGGGACCAAGTGAGAATCGAATCCTAGCGCAGAAATGAGAACGGATCCAGGGGGCAGGCATGGAACTATTTCTGACCCACAAGAGTAATCATATACATTGTTATATTGATACTTAAGTGAATGCAATCCGACACCTTCTCCGACCAATTTTTCCCGCTCGGAATTATCGGATTTCTTGTTTCTGAAGGAACCACAGATGACCTCTTACCTGGGAGGTGGTTTCCCCGACCCTGCCAAAGCCGGGGGAGCCAAGGTCTATTTCTCCTTGCGGTGACAGGTCACGAAAAGAAGGCTGAATAGCGATGTCTGAGTTAGATTGACGAGGTCTTCCGCGGGGCGAGTCATGGAACCCATCCAACTTTCGGTTTTCTCTGAGATTGACCGACTCAAACAGGTGGTGGTCCATGACCCCGGTCCTGAGGTGGATCTCATGGTTCCTGAAATGATGGAGGAACTCCTCTTCGACGATCTGCTTTTCGGAGACCTGGCCCGGAAGGAGCATCGCCAATTCAGGCAGGTGCTCGAGCGCGTGGCGGACGAGGTCCTGGACGTCCAGGATCTCTTCCTGGAGGCCATGGCTCAGGACGGTGTGAAACTGGCCTTCATCGAGGATTTGCGCCGCCTCGTGGATCTGCCGGATAAGACCTGCAACCTCCTCCGAGACATGGCTCCGCGGGAGGCGGCGAGGAGCATCATCACCGGCATCCCGTGGGACGACGCTCGCATGGATACTCATTGGCAGAAGACCTTCGAGTACCGGTTGAAGCCCAGCCCGAACCTTCTGTTCATGCGCGATCCCGCGGCCGTCCTGGGCCATGGCTACAACATCAATTTCATGGCCACCTGGGCCCGCGAACGGGAACCCCTGATTCTCAGCTACGTTTTTCGCCACCATCCTCGGCTCCATCATCTGCAGGAACGGGATCGTTTCTACGACCAGGTGACGCCTCTCGTCCGCGGCGAAATCCAGATGCCCCAGAGCCTGGAGGGCGGCGATACCCTGGTCCTTTCAGAAAAGGTCATCGCCGTGGGCTGCAGCGAGCGGACCAGCGCCGACGCCATCAATCTCTTGGCGGAGAGCTTGAGGATGGCCTTCAGTCGCGGCGAATCATCCTTTGAACACGTGCTCATGGTGCTGATGCCCAAGATTCGCAGCGCCATGCATCTGGATACCATTTTCACCCGCACCAGCCAGGAGGAGTGCCTGGTGTATCCTCCTTACTTCACGGATGGGAGTCGTGAACTCCTCAACGTGGTGGTGATGGATCTGAGACACCGGGAACTGAGGGTCCACTCGACGCCAAACCTGCTGCGGGTGCTGAGGGAAGTTGGCATCGACCTGCAACCCATCCACTGTGGCGGTAACGATTTCATCATGCAGCAACGGGAGCAATGGACGGACGGCGCCAATGCCTTTTGCCTGGCCCCTGGCGTCATCGTAATGTACAGCAGGAATCGCGTGACTGCCGCCGAACTGGACCGGGTGGGCTATCACGTCATCACGGCAACCGAACTCATCGCTGGTCCCAGCGTCGATCTCCTGGATGGACGGAAGCATGCCATCATGCTGGAGAGTGCCGAACTGACTCGGGCACGAGGCGGTCCCCGCTGCATGACCATGCCCCTGGCGCGAACCCAATATCGATCCTAACCTGAGGTTCCTATGCCCCATTTCGAGTTGTTTGATTTAGTGAAATGGCTTCATTTCATCTGCTTCACGATCGCCGGCGGCGCTGCCGTCGTAGCGCTCCTGATCTCGGGCCTCGAGGAGGACCAGGAAGACATGAGGGGGTTGTCCGCGACCCTGTGGAAGCAGGTCGTGGTCTGGGGATTTCGCGTGGCTGTGGTCACGGGAGGCACCCTGCTGGCCATGAAACTGGTCCGGAGAGAGCACCCCTTCGATGACTATTACCTGCATCTGAAATTGTTTTTCGTTTTGCTGCTGCTGGTCATGTCGGAACTGTCCCCTAAAGCCTTGGCCTTGGCCAAACGAGGCGCTCCCCTCATCGCCCTGCTGATGTTTCTGCTCGCCACCTTCGTCGTGGTAAACAAGGACGCTTTTGGGCACAAGGTGCGTCCCCCCGCGGAGGTCTCCGCTGGCCCCACTTCATGATTCCAGGGCTTCCAGGAGGGTGATGGCATGGCACCCCTGAGCAGAACCGAACCCGGTTTTCCTTCCGGCAACCAGAAGCAGGAGGCTCAGGAACTGGCTGAGCAGGCTCTGGGTTCCCGCAAGAAAGCCGACGCCCTGGAGTTGGCAGGGAGAGCTCTGGAACTGGATGGTGAATGCACCGATGCCCAAGTCGTGTTCGCCCGGGAAGAGGCCAGTTCGCCCAAGGAAATGGCGTCCCGGCTCAGAATCATCGTCGATCGGGCTGAGGCCAAACTGGGAGTCACGGTCCTCCGCGAACATCGTGGGCAACTCTGGGCTATGCCCGAGGCAAGGCCCTATCTTCGCGCTCGCATGGCTCTGGCAGCGGCCAATGAAAAGTCCGGCAAGCCAGCCCTTGCGATCCTCCATCTGAAGGAACTCCTCGCAATCGATACCCAGGACCACCAGGGCGCGCGCTACCGGCTGGTGTGCTGTCTTCTGGCCGTCAACGACCTGAAAGCCCTTGCTGCGCTTCTCAAGCGGTGGGAGGGCGAGGCCTCCGCGTTCATGGCCTGGGCGGCCGTGCTGGAGCGGATCCGCTCCAAGACCGAAATAGGGGCGGAAAAGGCCTTGGCCCGCGCCCGCAGGATTAATCCCTACTTCGAGGAATATCTCACTGGGCGACGCAAGCTGCCTAAGCAGATCCCCGACATCAGCGCTCCTGGAAGTCCCGAGGAAGCCGCCTCAGCGCTCCGGCTCTTCGGAGAAACCTGGGGCAATGACCGGGAAGGAATGTACTGGCTCTTTCGGCATGACTGAACAGCTTTGTTCATTTCTCGGGTTGGATCTTCTTCGTTTCCGGGCTTGCAGCGATTGTCTTCTGGGCTTCGATCATCTGCTTCACCTCCGCGAAGGAGGCCCGGGGGATGGGGAGTGACAGCGTGTACTGGGCGATCAGCCAAGTCTTGCCATCCTTCACCAGGACCCCTACCCCGCGGGCCTTACTTACGCTCTCGGTAACCAAAAGTTCGTCGAACCAAGCGACCTCCCCATTGGGGGACAGCGTGATGTTCTTCTGAGAAGATTTGAATTTCCATACCTGATGGGCTTCGAAACTGGAATGCATCGATTTCTTGAACGCGGCCTTGGACCAGCGTTCCTGCTCGTCGATGCCCACGAACACGGCCTCTGGAGCCAGGTGGCTGAAGTAGCGCTCTTCCTCGGCCTGCGCTGCGGCGAGGTGCCAGTCGTCGAGCACCGCCGCCACGGCCGTGGTCGCCTCGCGGATGGCGGACTTGGAAAGCGACTGGGCACCAAGAGCACCGCAGGCGATGAACGGAATCACGAGCCAGCATGAAGAACGCATGGAATGCTCCGATTGGATTCTCAGTATGGCGCGTTCAACCCGAATCCTGTCCGCCGTCCTCCCTGAGGCAAAAGAAAACCTCGAAAAACGTTAGCCCATTTCGTGATTATGCATCGTCCAAAATGAACATAGTCAAAACTACCCGCTTGAACCTGGCGTGATGGAGTAGTTCCACTCGCCATGGAATTCACCCTTTTCGAGGTTCACCCTGGCCAAGTCCTCGTCAGACACCTTTGCTCCAGTGGGGAAGGCCCTGAGGTCCAAAGCGGCATTCACGGTCAGCCCCTTGGTCGTCGTGGTGGCAGCAATCAGGCTCACGACGACCTCGCGGCTCACCAGGGGGCGTCCGCGCCAGTTCTGGGTGATGTGACAGAACAGGCTATGCTCAATGCGGTTCCATTTGCTTGTCCCTGGCGGGAAATGGCAGGCAGAGATCTTTAACCCGGTTTCATCTGACAGGCCTTGAAGGGCCACCTTCCACATCCGAGATCGATACCCGTTGCTGCCACCGCCGTCAGCCGTGATGAGGAGTTCTGTGGCCTCTGGGTAGCAGGCCAGCCCCATTTCGGTCCACCATCTCTGGATGGAAGCGACAGCAAATTCGGGGGTGTCGTGATCAATGCCAACGTTGACCCATGCGTTATTGTTGGCCAAATCATATACGCCATAGGGAATTGCCTTGCCGAGTTCATCCTTGATGAAATCGTGGTCTTCTACTTCGATCGGGTTCCCCTTGGGTTGCCACTCCCGGCCGGCGTTCTTGAAGTTGCCGAGTATCTCCTTCTTCTTCGTATCCACGGAGATCACAGGCTGGCGCCGCTTCTGGAACTCTTTGACGGTGCGGCTGATGTGGAGGAATTGAGCGTCCCGATCTGGATGTGAAGTCCCCTCAATCACCTTTCTATTGGATTGCAGGCTGTACCCCAGCTCATGCAGGAGATCCGCAACCTTTTGGGGACTGAGCTTTTTCCCCAGTTTCCCGAGTTCCCTAGCCAGCGTCCTTACGCTCAGACAGGTCCACCGAAGCGGTGTCATCGGGTCGCCCCGTGTCGTTGGTTCCACTAAAGCATCCAGTGCCGCCAACAACCCAGGGTCGTTCTCCGTCAACAATTTCCGACCCCCGCCCAGTCGCCGCACTCGGCTGGGTCCAGCATCGACATTGGGGATGCTGCTTCGTCGCGCCGAGAGTTCGCTCTGCCCAGCGGCGATCGTTGTTCGCGACATCCCCGTGGCCTTCGCGGCAATGGAAACCCCGCCCCAACCGAGAGCCTCCGCTTCAGCGGCAACCCATAGTCGCTGGAGGCGTTCATCCATGTCCTGCTTCAGTGTTTTGAATTTCCAGGCGATCGCATCTTGGCTCATATCTCAAGGATAGGCCATTCAAGAATTTTGACCATGTTATTTATGGACGGCGCCCTAGGCTCTTCAATAATTCAGACGGGCTGATAATTCGCAATCTAGTTGTTCAGGCAGAAGACAGCCGCCATTTTTTCGCGAGTTCCGCCCAATTTCAGGAATGACCGCAGAAGCAGGTCCACTGAAACGGATTTGTCCGCAGCTTCCATTTTTGCAACTCGGGATTGACTCGAATGGAGGCGCTTGGCGGCCTCTATCTGCGATAAGTGTTGCTCAACCCTTCGCGCTCTCAAAGCACCCGCCAAAGCCACCTTGACCTCAATGAAGGCCGCGTCCTCTTCCGAAAGGTTTAAGAATTCCTTAGGAGTTGCGACGGCCCAACCCGCGGCTTCCAGCTTTGCTCGCTTGGTCTTGTCCATGTCGTCCTCCTACTTAATGGCTTTGAGATACTGGGCCAGCCTCGTCTTGCAATGTTCGATGACTGGGTTTGGTGTCGTTTGCGTTTTCTTGGTGAAGACATCCAGGATGACAATGGCATCCGGCTCGATCCGATAGATGATCCGCCAAATGCTGTCCTTATTTGTGATTCGAAGCTCATGGCACCGAACCCCAATGTTTGGCATCGGCCTGGATTGAGGAAGGCTAAGCGAAATCCCCTGTTGAAGCTGCCGCAGCAAAGCTCCTGTTTCCCGACGAGCCTCCGCAGAAAATGGAGGTGTACTTATCTCCCCTCGGAGCCAGACAAGAACCTTGTCTTCCGGTCTGGCACTAACAAAGTATGTCAGATTCGACATTGAAGCAAGTCCTCCCATTCAAAATCATCTGTGCTGTTCTTGTCACCATTCTGCCCGGTGGAAGGGTTCCTCTGCTGTGGCCTATGTAAGGCCCGGAAGAATCTAGGCGGTCTGGTATAGAAACCAAACCAAAGCCGTTCCTTTGTGGAAGGTATGGGCCCAGGATGAGCGCCAGGGAGCTGTTGGAACAGGTCATTCCCCACGGGTCTTTCACACATCCCCCATCCGTGGGCGGAAGAGGTCCCTAGAGATCTTTATCGTCTACAGCCTGGTCACGCTTGGGAGCCATGAAGTCATCTCCCACGGGCTCACTATCGAAATAAGCCATGGGCCATTCCGATTGTGGATTCTTTCCTTGGGGGTTCTCGATTCCCAGGAAGCCGCCCAATACTTTTCCAACCTGTTCGCTTCCCTCTAAGAGGGGGCGGGATGCGAAATGGGTATAGCGTTTCGTCGTGCTGGGGTGGGCATGCCCCAAGAGTGCGCCCACGATCTGCAAACTAAGGCCTGAGCGGGCTGCCATGCTGGCGAAGGTGTGGCGCAAGTCATGAATCGACACTCCTGGGAGCTTCGCTTTTCCCTTTATCCGGTCCCAGGCCTTCGAGAGATTGGTGATTGGCTGTCCCTCCGCTTCTCCTGGGAATACATGGGGATTTTCCATGATTTCGGGAAGGCTCATCAGTACGGCGATGGCGGGAGGATTGAGGAAGACGACCTTCGCGCCAGTCTTGGAATCGGGAATGGGCATCCATCCCCTCAGCCAAGCCACGGTGGCCTTCGAGGGGGGACACGGACATGGTGCCGTCCGTTTCTCACCTCAGGGTTTCTGCAGCCGTTCCAATAGACCTGACAACCGCGGCACTGAACGAGTGTAGCCAGCCTCCAGGGCCTCTCGGGTTCCAATCAGAAGCACCTGTTTCTTGGCGCGAGTGAGCGCTGTGTAAAGGATCTCCCGAGTCAAGGCCGGATGTTCACGCGGGGGTAGGACCACGGCAAGGCTCTCGAACTCGGAGCCCTGGGACTTGTGGATGGTCATGGCGTAGCAGTGGCTCAGGTCATCCTGGATGGCGGCGAGGGGGAAACTGACTGCATGTGCTGCTCGAGGGAAGAAGACTTCCAGGTGGACGGCTCCGTCCCCTCGTCGAACGGGCAGTATCACGCCTTGGTCGCCATTGAAGAGTCCGCGACTCGCGTTGTTGGCGAGGACCATGACGGGCTCGCCAGCCAGGAACCGGGGCTGCCCTTCCAGGGCGCTGCGCGCCGCCGCCAAGGCCCGCGCATGGAAATAACGGTTGATGGAGTCCACGCCGCCAAGTTCCGGGGCGTCATTCAACGGGCACAGGATCCGGAACCGGTCGAAATGAGCGAGCAGCTCCGCAGCCCGCCTTTCCTCGGTTGGAGATAGGCCCTCTGGGCCATGGATGAAAGGAGGAAGCACCTTGCCGAGCCAGGCTTTGGGGCCCAGACCTGACCAGATGCGTTCCTCGAGCCACTGGTTCAGGAACCGGGTCATCCAGTGGTTGCGGGGGGATTCCGGAACCACATGGACCACGCCCTGCTGCTGCAGGAGTCCTTCGAGACCCGGATGGCTGATGAGGCCGTCCTCGCCCCAAAGTTCTCCATGGCGCACGGGATCATTGACGCGCATCGCCTGGAGGAAAATGTGGCGACCGTGTTCGTCTTGCGGATCCATCCGATAGCTATGGCGAAGCCTCGCCACCCGCTCCGGGCAGCCTGCGATGAACTCCCGGAAGACCGCACCCGGGTCCACGGAAGGCAGTTGATCCGCGTCACCCAATAGAACGAGACGTGTCCCAGGTCGGAGTGCCCGCACCAATCCTTCCATGAGTTCCAGGCCGATCATGGAACCTTCGTCCACGATCACCAGCTCAGCGGGCAGGGGGTTGCCCTCGCGATAGCGGAATTGATTCAAGCCGGGGTGGTAGCCCAGCGCTCGGTGCAGCGTCTGCGGTTCTGGTCCTCGCTGCAGCAGGCCTGCATCGATGGGGTCCATGGCATGGCTGCCATCTAGCGAAAGCTGCCGGAGCCCATTTCGGACGGCTTCGCCCAGGCGCTGCGCCGCCTTGCCGGTCGGCGCGGCCAGGAGAATGCGATCCATGGACAGGTTCGGATCCAGGCGCAGGGCGGCCCGGAGGAGGGCTACCACGATGGAGGTCTTCCCAGTGCCGGGTCCCCCGGTGACCAATGCCAGGGATGCTCCCAGGCCAAGTTCCACTGCTTGCCGTTGCTCGGGATTCAGAACCGTCGGATGCGTCAGGATCTCCTCAGGAACTTTGCAGGGAATTACGGGTGCAGCGGCCAGAAGTTGAACCACCTTCGCCAGAATGCGCTCGGATGCCCGCAGGCGTTGAGTGGTGATCCAATGGCCTTCCTGAACGAAAGGACGGTCGTCGGAAGCGCACGTGACGAGTCCCGACAGTCCGGGCCGGATCAGGAGATCCGAAAGATGCGGGTAGTGACTGAGCTTTGCCTGGAGCGGCTCGGGCCAGCCTGGAGCGTCCAGATCGAGGCGGGTGTGACCTTGGGCTTGGTTCAGCAGCATGCCGAGGCTGAACCAGAAGAGATCCAGTTTCAATTTCTCAGGCTCCGTTGCAGCGAGCCTGGCGACGCGGTAGGCCACTGCCGATAGGGCCGTGTCCTGCCCCAGGGTGGCGAGCATCGTGTCGGCTTGCAGAAGAGTCTCGGGCCAGATGCCCTCGGCGAGGCATCCGATCGGCAGCAGCGGGACAACCTCAGGCATGGATCACCTCTTTGTGCAGCTTCTGCAGCTCCTGCTTCCAGCGCTTGGCTTCTGCCCAGTTCGGCCGGTGGAACCACGTGCCTTCATCAGGAAGACCGCGAAGGAAGACATAGAGGATTCCTCCGAACCGGTTTTCGTAGTCCGTCTCGTCCCGGATGTCCAGGAACGCAAGGCTCGCCTGCAGGTAAATCTTCGCCTGGAGCCGGTAGCCATGTTCCACACACGTTGCCAGGGACTCGAAGTCGTAGCCGGCAAGCAGGTTGCTCTTCCAGTCCAGGAAGTAGGTGCGCCCATCCTGCTCACAGAGCAGATCAATGGAGCCCTTCAGGAGATCCTTGGCCTCGGACAAGCAGTCCGAGTCGATCCAGCGCATGAGGAAATCGGTTTCCCGGAGGCACCGGTCCGTGCGGCAGATCTGGAGGGTTCCCCCGTCAGGACCCAGAGGCAGGGATGTGCTCAGAGCCGCGTGGACCAACTGTCCGACGCGTGTTTCACAACGCATGGGAACTCCGTGGAGTCGCAGCGTTTCCTGGATGCAGTCCCGCACTTCCTGGCGCTGCTTCCAGGCGTCGAACGGGGTCTCACGGACGAGGTCCAGGTCGGCCCATTCCAGAAGTTCGTGCAGGGTTTGCCCCACGTGCGTGCCGCCCGGAAGGTCCTCCGAGGCAGGACGGGCACCCGGCTGGTCGCGATCGCCACGGGAGGTATCCTCCGCGTCCTCCAGCTGGTGCTGGAGGGCGGTGTAGGACGTTGTGATGAAGGGACGCGCCTGAAAGCGAAGAGCCGCATAGTCCGGGAGGTCCGGTTTTGCGAGGGCCGGGAGGACAAGCGTCGAGAGATCTGGCGCATCCGTTTCCTGCATGGCCTCAAGGCGAGTGTAGGGCATCTCCTCCAGGCGGAAGAGCGGCGGGAACCCTTGCTGCTTCCTGGCTAACAGTCGACGATTCAGCACCTCGTAGGCACCACGAACTTTTCGATAGTTGCCTTTGGAATCGATCTGTTCGAAGGCGAAGAGCACCAGCTTGGCCTGAGCCCGGGTGAGGGCCACGTAGAGCAGGCGTTGGCGCTCCTCGTCATCCTCCCGATCGACCTGCTCTTTGAGGCTCCCGCCCGGCAGGGGTCCCACGTAGAGGCATCGCCTTCCATTGGCGTGGTAGCGGTGCACGGTTGCAGGCCTGCCCGACCCAAAAGCGAAGATGGCCACGATGGGGGCTTCGAGCCCTTTCGCCATGTGCAGGGTGAGGATCTGCACGGCACCCTCCTCCCCCTCCAGGCGCTGGAGGTCGCCATCCTCCGAGGCCGGAGTCGCCTCGCCTGAGCGCCATCGCACCAGCTGTCGAATGAGGTCCTCCAGGCTGGCTGCTTCCTGGGTGGCCTGCTCGAGCAGGGTCTCTCCCAGGTGCCTGAAATTGACTAGGGACCGCAGTCCCTGTTCGCAGAGCAGGAGGCGCCGGGCCAGCCCACTCTCTTCGAGCAAGGCCGAGATGAGCTCGGGGTAGCGGTGCTTGCGGGCAAGGGCGTTCCATTCCAGGAGTCGCGTGGCGGCCGGGTGATCCTCAGGGAGTTCCGGCAACCCTTGGAGGTCCTCCAGCGAGCAACCGAAAAAGGAACTCATGAAGGCTGGGGCCTGAAGCGAACGATCCCGGGGAGCGGCCACGGCCCTCAGCACATCGAGCCACTCCTCCGCCTCGCGGGTCTTGAAGAGCCCCTTCTGCTTATAAAAGGCGCACGGGATTCCTTCGGCGCGAAGGGCTTGGGCGACCAGTTCCCCTTCAGTGGCCTTGCCGACCAGGATCTGCATGTCGCCGTAGCCGAGGACGTGGCTCTCGGTGCCGAGGCCTGAACCGAACTGGATGTGGGAATTCTTCAACTGCTTTAGATGACGCGCCAGGGCGAGCGCCACCCGGCGCCAGAGACGCTGGCCTCCTTCCACCCGATCCACCCAGAACAAGTCCACCGGAGGGATATGTTTGCCGTCGACCAGAGCTGCCAGGGTTGGATTACCGCACTGGACCGCCATGGGATAGAGTCCGGGATCGGTGAAGAAAGCCGCTGAGTCGTTGCGATCCGGCCCGAGCAGGAGCTGGTGGTGGGCATCGATCATGTCCTGGGTGGAGCGGAAGTTCCAATTCAGGCGAGCGGGGGCTTGCCCTTGCAGGAGGGAGGCGCAGGCTTGCTGGTAGGTGGGGAGGTCGCCGCCACGGAAACCATAGATGGCCTGCTTGGGGTCCCCGATCAGGAGCATTCGGCCCGACGCGGAAAACACCCGGTGGAAGATCTCCCATTGCCGGGGATCCGTATCCTGGAACTCGTCTACCAGGACGAGGTCAAAGCGCTTGGCCAGACGTTGGACCAGGGTTTCGCTGTGGAGGGCTTCTACCACGCCCTGGATCATCCGGCTGAAGGTGAAGAGCCCATCCTCCCGGCAGCGACGCGCCATTTCCTCGCGGATCGAGGGGAGAAAAGCATGGGTCAGAACCACTTCGATCGTAGGCGCGCAGCTGTTGCAAGCCAGGAACCAGTCCGAGAAGACCCTGGCTACACCGGCCAGCCCTGGCGCCACGCAGGCTTTAATCAGGGAGTCTGTTTGGCAGTCAGGCAGAGACAGCGACAACGCAATGCTGTCGCCGCCATGAGCAGCGAGACTGGTCAGGAGCTTCCCCATCTGATCGGCGGCGGCGCGAATGGTGTTGGCGTTGACACCAGCCTGCTTCCAATTCGTCTTGATCTCCTCGATTTGAGCGTTCCAGGCCGGATCCAAGGTTCGAAGCGACTGTTGCCAGTCCTCTGGTCGGGGGTGGAGCTCCCCGCCGTCGTTGTGTGCGCTCCAGAGCAGGTCCTCTACAGCGCTCATGGAGGAGCCACCCTCGACTGCCTGTCGGATGAGACTCTTGAGATCCTCTTCCACGGCAAAGCGGGTTGTGAGGCATAGGCGGAAGGCCTCCCCGAAGAGCCTCCGCTCATCGACCAGTTCCTGATCGAAGAGGGTCCCGCCTTCCAGCGCACTTTCCTGGAGCACCTGGCGGCAGAATCCATGGATGGTGGAGATGGTGGCGCGGTCGAAGGCGCGCAGCGCCGCTCCGAGCCGCTCCTGGACCTCGGGGCTGAGTTCCCAGGCGTCGGCGGCATCAGTGGTCTGACCTTTTCCGGCCAGCAATTCCTGCAGGTAGGAGCGAATCCGGGTCTTGAGTTCCAGGGCGGCCTTCTCCGTGAAGGTCACTACCAGAAGGCGTTCCAGAGCCTTTCCCTGGATTACTTGATCGGCCACCAGGCGCTCCAGGGTATAGGTCTTTCCTGTTCCCGCGCTGGCCTCGATGACGTCATGGCCGGGTTTCAACGTAGCGAGAATGGCGGGCTTTTCAAGGCGGATCACAGCGCCCTCCAGTTCGATGCGATATCCAGGAACTTGGCGAGTCTGCGTCGGCCCACTTCGAGGTCCGGTTCAACTTCCAGATCCTTTACTCGCGGGATAGGGCCGCGGAAACAAACCAGGCTTGGCCGGTCGTCGGAGTCGTCGCTGCCGTCGATGAATTCACGCAGATCCACGACCTCCGGTTTCTTAAGCAGCGCCTCGATGGGCATGAGGCGGCGGGACGGCTGTTCCGAGAAAATCTCCCCGAGCCACGCCGTGAGTTGGTCCCGGGCTTCCTGTGGGGTCAGGGCCGGCAGGATGGAGACGAGGACGGCAGGGGTGCCTACGTTGGCACTCATCAGTCGGGCTTGCCGCTCGCTCCCATCTCCCTGAGCGCAGAGGGCGAGATGGGCGATCCAAGCTCCGAGCGCCCTTCGCTGATCCGTAAGCGCGGGCGACGGGCTCTGTCCTTTCCTGGTAAGACCGGTCATTTTTCCATTTGTAAGGAGTAGAAACTCAACGCCGGATACAGGGTCTGAGACGCCTTCCAATCGCACCGTATGAGATTTCCCACTGATCTCCAAATCGAGATCCAGCGGCGGGTGATCTTCCACAGGTAGCGGGCTAGTGGTGGTTGGCAGTCCTGAGCCGAAACGGTGGACAATGGCCGAGGTATGCTCCGGCAATTGCTGCTTCCATGTCGCGAGGATAGAGAGATGCGCTCCCTGTTCTCCCTCGGCCATGGGACCCCTGGGCACACGGGCGGTCGCTTCCCGGGCGGACCGAGCGCTTTGGTAGGCGCCTTCGAGGGCTTCTGCCGGATCCACGATCCAGCTCCAGAAGGTCTCATGCAGTAATCCGTAGCGCTCCAGCCCAGTCGTATCGAGTGGCTCCTGGCTGAGGTCGGCGGGATCCTCTTCGTCTGCATTCCGGATACCCAGCCTGAGGGATTCTCCGCCCTGGACGGGGCACTCCAGCCAGCGCTGGAGCTGTGCGAGCGAGACGCGTATGCGCTCAGGCAGGGTTGGGGGTTGCTGGGTAAGCGGTGTCACCGACCGAAGGCGAGGCCTAAGTTCTCGGAAGGTCCCTTCCGAGGCCTGCCGTTCGAGGAGCGCAAGGGGGAGGTCCCGGTTGCCGATCTGCTCGCGCAGGCGCAGGCCCAAGTAGTGCAGTTCCGCCTCCGCCCGGGCCTCCCGTAGGTGGCTGGGCAGGACATCCGCGCAGGCGCCATCGTTCAAGTGGGCGAAAGCGCGGGGATCGTGCCGGTGTCGGGGCTGTTCCTTGAGAAGCACCTGCGACCAAACCTCGGGTCCCAGAGCCTCGGCAAGGTCGAGCAAGAGAGGCGAAGGCTGGAGTTCCTCGCCGGTCAGGGCGTCCCGGCTGGGGTAGGTGATCACCAGACTCTCCCGGGCCGAGAGCAGGGCCTCCAGGAAGAGGTAGCGGTCCTTCTCGCTCACACTTACATCCCCGGCCCGCCGGGGGCTCTCCGCGAGAAGATCCATGGGATCGGATCGGTCCGCAGCCGGAAACAACCCCTCCCCGAGGCCGAGCAGGAAGAGCGCCTTGAATGGGATGGCCCTCAGGGGGGTGTAGCAGCCCACCTGGACGCCACGCCCTGGTGGGAGTGCCTGATCGGCCAGGAGGGATTCCAATGCTCCCGCCGCCAGGGACCGGAAGGCTTGGAAGTCCATGACTGGTGCCGGAAGGTAGGCGGATTCCAAACCTCGCAACCGTTCCAGACCTTTCAGGAGGCGGATAAAGGCATCGGCCTCACCCTCTTCGGCGGAGGCTGGGTCGGGCAGGAGATAGGCCTGGAGAATGCGCTCCAGTCGTCCCAGCCAGGAGGAAATGGTGAGGCGTCCTGCGGAAAGCGCGCGCAGGTCAGCGGCCAGAGCGCCGAGGCTCGCCACCAATCCGGGAGCCTCGGCTCCTGCCACCGGGAGGAAACTGGATACTGCTTCCTCCTTCATGAAGCACCCGAGGGCCATGCGGGTCAGGCCCTGGTCCCAGGTCCAAACGCCGCCTGCCAAATAGGTGCCTTCCGTTTCGGCCGCGTCCAGGCGGGCGACGATGCCGGCCCGCTCGCAGAGTCCTGGCCATGCATCGGGATCCAGACCCTGCCAGCGCGCGGCCAACACGGGATGGGACGCCATGCGGAGAAGTTCCGCCCGGCTCAGGTCTCCGGTGGCCGTGCGTAGGAGCAGGCTTCCAGCCTCCGCGAAATCTCGCAACCGACGGGAGGCGCCCATGGCGTGCGCCCAGGGAATCCCTTCCGCCCCCGCGAACGCGTCCCGGAGGTGGAGTGCATAGCGATCCTGCTGCGCTGGTGGCACCAATACGCAGATGTCATCGAAGTGAAGAGTGCTACCGGGTTTGCGGACCATTTCCCAGATGAGGCTTGCCACCACCTCTGCTTCTCTGGCCGGTGTAGGGCAGGGGATCACCCTCAGACTGTCGTTCTGATCCGAGGTTTCGCTGGGAGCAGAGGGTTCGATGATCCGGGATTGGAGTACCGCCAGGGTTCCTGGGGCGTCGCTGGGATCGACGGGATCGAAGCTTCCGACGAAATCTCCCTGGGTCACCTCGATGAGCAGGCGGAGCTGCTCCCGACCCGGCCTTGCCCAGCGATGCAGAAAGGGGCTGCTCTCATTCACAAGAAGATTGAAGGGGTCTTCGGGAGAGTCATCCAAGTCATCCCGATTGGAATTGGCTGCTCTGGCCACCCGTCTCAGGCCAGAGGCATTCCGCTCCTCGGAATCCCAGGGTTCTTTGCATGGATTCATGAGGTAAAGTCGGACGGCCGTGCGTTCGCCGAGGCGAGCCAAAGCGTGGTGGTAAAGAGGGGCCATGTGGCTCATGCCGAAGATGAACACAGTGTCCGGGAAGGTGGCCCGGTCGAAGCTGCGGTTCTCCAGCCACTCCGGTAGCGTGAGCCAAGGCGACCCAGATAGCGCCTTTCGGATCTCCCGCCAGAGTGCCCTTTGCCAAGCCGCAAGTTCCTCTGGGCGAGCCCCTGGCGTAGCTTTCCCGCGCTCCCAGGCCTGCAGCCAATCGGGACGGTGCAGGAGATAGCGCTCATAGCAGCCAGCTAGCCTTTCGGCCAGCTGCACTCGCTTGAGGTCTTGCGGTGCGCCGGTGAGGTAGGCCCGGATGGGTGTCAGCTCCGGTCTGGAAAGCAGATCCTCATCCTGAAGAAGAGAAAGGATCACCCCACGCAGCGCGGTGCGATCCAGCAACTGTGCCTTCGGATCTTGTCCCAGATAGGTTCGCCAGAATCCCTCCAGGAAGTGGAATCGGAGGTTCGCCGCCACACCAAGCGCATCCGCCAAGCCACGCTTTAGGTAGTCCTTCACGTTCGGGTTTGGCACAACGATGGTCGTAGGCGTCCAGCCATGGTCGTCACCGCGAAACCTGGAAATGTCGAGAGTCAGCTGTGCCGCGAGTCTCTCGACGCGGTTCGTGTAGAAGACATGAAGACCGGGATGAGTGGGCATGCCTCCACTCTAGGGGATTCTCATGGACATTTATTGACGCGTTCAGACGTTTGCTGACTTCTCAATGCGAAGTGCACTGAAAAGTTGATAACACTACCTATTATTTCCGTCCTTCCTGCGTTCGTAGGGCGGTTCGTGAGTGCCATCAGTCGGAACAGACACGAAATCATGGTTCGCTCCATTAACTTAGGATGGGTCATGACATGAGCTGGCCATCGTGGCTTTGAACCAGATGGCTCTTCTGGCCTATGAAGGGGGGAATGGCTTGCAGGTGCAAGCAGCGGTTTCATCTTTGACGGGACTTCCTCCACACCCAGGGCTCAACAGGGTCCGGATAGGCCCACAACCCGTCCCGTTCTTTCCGGGCCGCAGTTTCCGCATCGGCGTAACGGGCAGCGTCCCCTCGGAACTGGGTCTCTGCATAGTGCTTGTAGAACCAGGCAAGTCCATGGCGAACCATCTCCATGTTGATGTCCCTCCCATCCAGAAGGACCTTGCCCAGGGTCCGTCCATAGCGGTCCCGCCCCTTGGTCATGACCTGGACCTGCTTCCCGAAGATCCGATCCGAGAGCACCTGCTTGGCCACCTTTCCAAAGGGCTGATTCTTCTCTGGAGCGTCGATGCCCAGAAGGCGGATGCGATAGGGATGGTTGAGTGGATCCAAGAGAGTGATGGTGTCCCCGTCCTGGATTCCTACAACTTTGCCCTCAAGAAGAGTGGACGGTAAAGGGGCTCCCTGAAAGGCCGTTCTATGCGGATACAAGGCTCTACCCGCTGCGATCATGGGAGCCGACGCGACCAGCAATAATGCAATGCTAATTGTCCTCACACGAGAAAACGTCATGCACATAAGCCTAACCTTCGATTGAAGTGTTTGTCCGTTTTCATGAAAAGGTTGAGCCAGACCGTTCGTGATGCGTGTTGTGGGGTATGGATCGTTCAGGCCGCACTGTCCTTCATCCGGTCATTCTGGGACTGGGGCATTCACGGCGGTGATGGTTGGCCTCACGCAGGCCATGCCAAGAGCCAAGAGCGGAAGGAATGCTAAGTTTCGTGAACCCATTGATGCCTCCATGTGAGTGCATCACGTTTCAGACACCCAACTGGACAATGACTGACCACTTATGAAACAGGAGGGGACGGATCTTTTCCCTTCCCTAGCCATGGCCCCTAGCGTCCTTGCTGGGATCGATCCTGGCGATGGAGAAGAATCCAAGTAGGTGAGATAAGAAGACCCCATGGGCAAAGTGGAGAAGCGTCTTGGCCTGGTTGTTGGATGATGGGTTCTTGAAATGATTCGAAAGTCTTTACGGCATGGGGCACAATGTGCGGCATCCCATGACGTTTTCTATGATTGCGCGGGTGTTGAGCCCTTGGTTTGAGCTCTGGCCAGGTAGCGACAGTTCCCTTCAAGAGGGCTATCAAGCGTATTGTTCAGCCGCCTCCTTCAATTGTTGATGGATCTTCTCTCTCAGCCAGTCGGGCTCCATTACTTCGGCACTCTTTCCGAATTGCAGGAGCCATCGAAGGGCTCCCAATTCATGATTAGCCTTGAAGCGGACACGGGCTGCCTGCCCGCCCTTGGTGGGGTCGGATTCGAAGTCTGGGAGGGCAGGAGGGGCTTCTTGGAAGGCCCGGATCCAGTGGGCGCCCTTGATGCGGGCTTCCACCTGAAAGGGAGGCTTCGCGCTCATCCAACCGCCGATCTGGTAGCGAGCGGCGCTATCCATCACATCCTTCTGTGGGATGGCTGAATTACGCCTCACCTTGACGGAGTTGATGCGGTTCAAGCGAAGGTGGAGCGGGATCTGGCGAGAGGGCTCCCAGACAAGAAGGAAGCTCCCGCCCGAGAAAAGATCGTGGGACAGCGCATAGGGGACGACCGTGTAGATCACGGCCTTGTCAGACTCGGCGGACTGGTAGTTGATCTCGAGTTCCTTGGGGCCATCCAGGCCGCGGAGGATGGGTTCCAGGACGTCATTTCCCTGCACAGGGTCCACGGGATCGTCCACTCCGCCTTGGATATGTACCGCATTCTTGAGCTGGTCGAAGAGCTTGCGATCCTTGGTGGACATCTTCCCCGTAGCCATGGACTCGATGACTGTCAGCTTGTCCTGCCAGAGCAGGGTGCCGCTCTGGGCGAGGGAAAGCCCCGCCAATTGAAGAGCGAGACGGGCCTCACTGGAGATATGCTCATCCCACGTTGGCCCTTTTTTTAGGACGAAGTGGAGGATCGAGGGCCAGCCTTTGCGGTTGCGCTCGATCTGCGCGCCCTGCTCTTCCAGCAAGGCCAAGGCCCGGTCCACGGTCCGGAGGCTGACATCCCCGAGACCTTCACGGAGATCTTCCCGGGTGGTGCCTTGCGGACCGGACTCTCGGATTATTCGCAACGCCTCGCGTATTCGATCTTGGTCAACAAGCCCTTTGGTCTGAATGACCGCGATGGAGCGTGGACTCATGGTGTCTCCTTCACAAGACAAGGTATCGATTTCTTCGGGCAGACCTTCCAGTCATTCGCGGCGGTGAGAGCGCTCATCAGCGCCTGACGTTGGCCTTCGCTGAAGGTTTTTACTTGAGGCACTGGAATTGGGATGGGTTGTTTCGGGGTCGTGATTCCAAGAACCATGGGTCGTTTGGGTTGCGGGATGGCTTTCTCCAGCACGATCAGCCGATGTCTGGCTCGGGAATAGGCGGTGTAGGCTAGGCGTGCAGCATCAGTGTGCCGGTAGGCGGGCGCGAGATAGATCACGGCGTCTGCTTCCAATCCCTTGAAGGCATACACTGTCCCGACGCGGACGTGGTTGGCCTTCTCGTCTTCCCACCAGTCAGCAACCGTGTTCAAGCGCCAGGGGCCGAGAAGCTGGCCATCCTTCAATCCCAGGGTCTCGGGGCGGTGGGGCGCGAGGATAAGCACCTGGCTTGGCTGCAGGCCGTCCTTGGCCAGAGCTTCCAGGCGGGCCACTAAATCCTGCTTCCAGGTTTCCGGGCTGCTGCGCTGCTGACGGACGACATCGTCCTCCGGAACCTCACCCGGCGTCTCCCAACCGCACGCGGGGAAGGCGAGACATGCCATGCGCCGAATGGCGGGATGCATGCGCAGGCTCAAGTCCAAGCGCCAAGGTTGTCCCAGTTCGTGGCGGGCTTCGCGGTAGAGGCTCTGGGCAGGATCCTCCAGCAGCAGCACGGGATCTCGTTCTGGGTGGCGCAGTAGCGCCAACAGGGGCTTCACCCAGGACGGATCCAGATCCTGAGCCTCATCCACCACCAGGGCGTCCCAACACGGTGGGGGGCGATGTTCGGAATCAGTAAGCAGGGCACGCAGGGCTTCAGGAACCTCCTGGTTGAAGAAGTGTGAGAGATTCTCGCGCAGAGGCAACCGCCCCGCTTCACCCAGGAGGTTCACAGCCAGATCGTGATAGGTGCTCACCAGCACCCGATCCTCCCGAATGAGGTCGTCCAGGGCGCACTGAGTGGCGTAGGTGAGGGCGCGGTTGAAGGCCAGCACCAGCACCCGACGGCCTTCCGCCGTCCACAGGCGCGTGACCTGCCGACCCAAGAGCGACTTGCCCGAACCCGGTCCCCCGTGGAGGTGGTAGCGTCCCTGGCTGAAGTTCTGGGCCAGATGAGCCAACAGGGTGGCGGAGGTGAAGTCCTGGAGCCGCCCCTCGGTTTGCAGCAGTTCAGCCAAGGCGGGGGGTGGAAGGAGCTGTGGAATCATTGCTCCCAGAAGCTGGCGGAGACCCTCCGGCCGGACCTCATAGTGCTTCGAATCGGGTGTCCGTCGCCAGCTCTCCCAAGGCGTTCCACCCGTCACGGCCTCGCGCAGAGCCAGGAAAGCATGCCGTAGTTTCTCGCGGCTTAGGATCCGGCATGCGGGAAGATCAGACCCAAGCCCTTGATCCTCACGCAGCGGAAGGGCCGGGAGGGCCAGCACTCGCGTAATTTGGGGGATGAAACCTAGGCCCGCATCCTTCAAGCAGCGCAGCAGGGCATACTGCTGGGCCAGGAGCTGTTCTCCAGGCGTTTCTTCCAGTCGTTCCTCACGCCCTTCAGGATTCCGACGGACCCAGTGATCACCTCGGGGTTCCACACCGCGCCCCTTTACTTCCACGATTACCAGCCCCAACTCCGGATGGACGACCAGGAAGTCCAACTCCCGGTCCCGGTTCGTCTCAGCGTCCAGCAGTCGAAGGCGCACAAAGACATGGGCCTCCGGCGGCAGGGTGCGCAGGGCGTTCAGCACCTCCTGCTCACTGAAGAGGTGGGGCGGGATGCGGGCGGGATCGGGGTGTAGGATCGGCATGGCGCAAATCTCGGATGGCGTTTAGTGGCGACACTTATTGTCGCTCATGTGGCCTCCGATTAGTAAAGCAATCCTTCCATGGAGGTTCACATGTTTTGCCAACACTGCGGTACCGTCATCTCGGACGAGGCGCATGTTTGCCTTTCGGTCGTGAGGGTTTGTTTCCTCGCTGGCAAATCAATGGATTGGTCTGTCCTTTCTTCTTGTTGCAGGCCATTCCGTTCGATGCCCAGAATTCAGCTCCACCCGTCGAATCCCCCGCAAGTGTGGCCAGGCTCCGAGTGCTGAGGATCCTATTGATGAATGTTATTCCTCGATTGGGGTGATCTCTTCTGAGCGCTTGGCCCCCACGATGAGTAGTGGCGCCAGGATTGGTGGAAGCCCCATTCTCATGCAGGTTGAGATCAAGGATTCCCGCCAATATGACCAAACATGGGCCAGAGATGTTGATCGGCAGAATGCCTTAGCTCGATCTTCTATCTGATCACCCTTGTAAGTCCCTTTGACTTTGTAGATGGCCCGATAGACAGCAGAAACTTCAAACATGGGCTCATCCCCAAGCTCTGCTTTGATTCCAACTGAAACAAGTGCAATTACTCCACGTTCATCGGGATGATAGATCACATCCAGCTTTTGCATTGGGTTGATAGCCAAACCTCTATCACCCTTGGTCTTTTTATCAAATGCTGGGTGGCGAATGGCCTCTGACTTGACTTGGTGGATGTCAACCAAGTGCATGTGACGAAGGATGGGCAAGGCTAAGGCCCTGGCGTCAGAGCTATGTTTAGGCTCTTCGACGGGAGTCAAAGCTTTCTCAACTGGGTTGTTCTTCGGTTCAGATTTCTTCATTTGAGGATCAATTTAGGCTGCTGCCGGTTGGAATGTGAGAATAGTGCTGTAATGCTGCTTTGGTTGCTTATAAGTTTCCTCAGCTGTGTAATCATCCAAAGATATTTCATCGAAGAGGTCGTTCTGCGCCCCCATGTAACCAAGCTTTTCTAGAATGGCTTCTTCGATCAATCGGTTCACACTATAACCTTTATGGTCGGCTCGAATTTCCAACTCGCCCCAAAGCGATATTTCAAGGCGAAGACTGCGTACTTCTGTTTGACGGCGCGCAGCAGTTTTAGATGGTCGGCCAGGCTTGCGCGGAGCGGAGAGGGCGTCCGTCCTGGTTTCCTCCATGAATCGAAGGGTGGCTTCAATTCCATCACTATAATTGGGGTTAGCTTTCACCTCAGCTTCAGTTGGCAACTTGATCTCGCCCGAAGCTAAGCGTTCGTGAAGGCTTATTTTCCTTGGGCTCATGAGATGTTCTCCGTAGGGAGTTCGTAGGATCCGTCCAGTTCATTTACATCGCATTTTAGTGCTGGCGCTGGACCATCATGGAATATCGTTATGATCTCTGCATGATAAGGTGGCTTATCGGGAAAGACATCATTAGGAAACAAGTCGAAGGCCATGCGGTAAAAATGTGAACCTTGCGAGAATTGAAGAACCATTCGGGTGTCTGGAAACACCTCGGACCGAGAACCTTTGACCTCATTCATGGGGTCAGCCAGGTCCCAGTAATCTTCAAAGAGTTGTTTGATCACTTCCCATTTGAACCCTCTTCTACCGATTGCGTCATCGAGACAATGCTGATGAGGAATTGCACGGGGAATATGCCTCGGCTTTGGAGGGGTCACTGCATTCCCGTCGAGGTTAGAAACTGTAACACGGATTGATTGCTGTCAAGGGCAAAACTGTGACACGGTTTCTGGTGTGTGATCAATGACATGGCAATCTTAGGTCCTGTTTCGATCCTAACGGTGTTGTATTTCCATGCCCGAATGAGTGCCATAGCTTGGCAGCGCCTCACCTGCCCGCCCCAAAACCGGGCAATGGGTTCTAGGATTGAGGGCGGGAGGTAGGCATGACGGGGGATCTCTGGCCGGAATGGGTTCGATCGCTTAGGGCCATCAGTCAGACGGGATTGCATTTCTCCCGGGACCCGTTCGATACCGAGCGGTACGAAGAGGTGCGGGAAGTGGCCAGCCAGATACTGCAGCGGCATTCAAACCTGTCTCGGGAGGAGATCGTTACCCTGGACGCCTCGGACCTAGGTTATGCCACGCCCAAGGTGGACGTGCGCGGGGCGATTATCCGGGATGGCGGGATCCTGATGGTCAGGGAGATCTCCGACTTCGGCCTGTGGACCCTGCCGGGCGGGTGGGCGGACCCCAACGAGACTCCCAGCGAGGCGGTGGTGCGGGAGATCTACGAAGAATCCGGCTACCGTGCCCGGGCGCTCAAGCTCGTGGGGGTCTATGACCGTGATAAGCAGGGCCTCGTGCCTCCCTACCCGTTCCACATCTACAAGCACTTCTTCCTGTGCGAAATCGTAGGAGGGTCTCCCCGGGAAAGCGTGGAGACGAGCCAGATCGAGTTCTTTCCCGAGGACAGCCTGCCCAATCTCTCCGTCTCTCGAGTCAGCGCGGCCCTTATCCGGCGCTGTTTTGCCCACCAAAGGCAAAGGGAACTACCTACTGACTTCGACTGACCGCCCTGGACGATAACAAAAATCGTAATCGTTCACCTACCAAGCTGACTCTGTGGTTGGAGAGCGCGAGCCGGTAAGAAATCGAAATCTGGCTAGATCAAAGATTGGAGTGGTTTTCCATCCAATTCGGCTTGAAGGGCTGCCGTGAGCCATTCAAGAATGGTGATACCTCGTCTTCTTGCGGTTCCGGTGACAGTGAGGAAGCGTTCGACAAATCGACAACCAGCATCGCTGTTGGCTCCGAAAGAACCCTTTCTCCACAGCACGGCCTTTCGGATGCTCCGCTCGGCTTGGTTGTTTGTGGGGACGGCGCCTTCGTGATCGACGCAGACCCAAAGGGCGTGTTTCAAGCGCAGGATGTCCCCTGCAGTGCCTCTGGCCTTTTTCGTGAAGTCCTTTTCGCCGCCATCCCGTATTCTTGCCAGTCGCCGTTCAATCTCTTCCCGGATTGGCTTCATTTTCAGGATCAGTTCGGGTCGCTCAATCACGCCATCATCGAAGGCGTACCAGTGATGGAACGCCGCATCACTGGCTAGTTTCAGCATCGCGCCTTGCACGCCCGTCTCGCCTAGTGTTTCCCTCCAATAACGCATGCGTTATTGGAGATCTAAGGGAAGCATGGCTTGGATATCGCGCCGTAGGTGGGACCAGCAGATCTGATGGATGGCCTTCTTCAACTGCTCGTAGGGTTTCCAGCGGTCATGGTGCAGCTTGCCGGAAAAACCCTCCCCCAGAAGGTCCCTGGCCTGATCTCCGCCTCGGCCGGGCAGGAGGCGGAACACTTCGGCGTCTTCCGAGGAGGCCGCCCACAGCCACATCCGATCCTTGCCGCAGCGCCCGAAACCCGTCTCATCGGCATGCACTGAGTGCGCGGCCCTGACCTGCGCATGGATGCCATTGCAGGCGGGTTCGATGGCTTGGCTCGCGCTCTCGCAGCAGGTCTGCACGGATCCCAACGAGATCTCGATGTTGAACAGGTCCTTGGTGATTGCCCGCACCTCGCGCCGAGTGAGACGGTAACGCCCGCTGAGCAGCGCCACACGCGCCTGGATGCGAGGGCCGAACGCCCCCTTCGGCGAGCCTGGTGGCATCTGCCCCCGCGTGAAGCCTCCGCACTTCGGGCACCGTTTTCGCCAAAGCTGAACCTGCTTCACAAAAGCCTTGAACCCCGGAGTCTCAACGACCTGGCGGATCATCGCGTCCATGCGCGGTGCCTCCTGAAGCGTCGCCCCGCAGATGGCACAGGTCTCGGGATCGCGATCCACCACCTCGTCCACCTGCTCGGTTGGCGCCAGTGCGCGAGCCTTGCCCTCGTGCCCTGGTTGCCCACCGGGCTTGCGGCCCCTGCGTTCCACCGGGGGCTTCCGTTTCGGTTTACTCAGGTCAGTGCTGGGTGGCTTCGAGCTGTTCTGAGAATTTTGGGACAGCCGCAGCTTCAACTCCTGGTTCTCAGTCGTCAGCGTCGCCACGATCTCCAAAAGAGCCGCTACCTGCGCTTCCAATTCCTCCACTCGCTTCGCCAAGTCCACCATTCATCCAGCGTGACTGGCCTGAATGAAAAGTACAACCTAACCATTCATACTCAAGCGCTGGTAGGTGAGCGCTTACGGTTGCTTAAGGTCACTGCACCCCCAACGCCTTGAACACCGCGTCCTGGGGATCGGCATAGAAGGCGGTCTGGAACTTGGCGAACAGCTCCCCTGGGATGGTCGGGATGTCCCTGACGCTCGACATGGGTAGAAGAATTCGCTTGGCCCCGGCATCGAAGGCGACTTGAAGGGATTCAGCGAGGTTCTCGACGGGAATGATGCTGCCGCCCAGGCTCATGCTGCCGAGGATGACCATCTGGGCCTGGATGGGCTTGGCGAGGATGGCGGAGCAGAGGGCTACGAACGATGCCAGGGTAGTGGCGTCAGAGGGGCCGGTGTTGTGCAGCTCCACGAAGTGCAGGTGGTAGTCGTGGTCTCCGGGTTTGGCGGAGGCGCTGACATGGCTGGCGTGGGCTTTGAAGTAGTCGAAGCCGACCTTCACGGCTTCCTTGCCGGCGGCGTTCGAGCCGAGGCCTGAGGTTTTCAGGGAACCGGAGCCTCGGGTCACCTGGGTCTCCAAGCGATACAGGCCCAAATGCCCGCTGGTGCCGGTGGCTACGGTATGGAGCACCCCTGGATTCATGGGGCCGTCGGGGATCAGCGTGCCGCCGCCCTGCTCGGGAACGCTGATGTAGCGCTCTTCCCCGGCTTCCAGGTCCAGGTAGCTGAAGTGGACATCGAAGAACTCCATGCCGCCGATCTTCTTGAGCTGTTCCTTCACGCGGCGACGGGCTTCCAGGGCGTATTCCAGGCATTTTCGAACCGCTTCCTTGGGGTAGTCCTCGGCGGGGTAGAGCAGCTTCAGCAGGCCGGACACCGTGTGCTTCACGGCGATGGTGTCGCGCTGGTTCAGATC